>NZ_DATFAV010000105.1:0-17691 GCF_035254145.1 Caulobacter sp.
AGGCGCTGTAGCGCTGGCTGGTGGTCCCGCGCCCGCCGCCCGAGACCGAGGCGTCGATCACCCGGCAGCTGGCGACCGCTTGGCCCGATGGCCGCACTAACGAGGCGGACGCGTAGCCGACGCCCTCGCCGCCACGCCCCACCAGCACCCAGCCGCCGGCCGGCGCGAGACCCAGGGCGTCGAAGGTCTCGCCCGCCGCCAGTTTGCCGACCACCGCCGCCCGCGTCGACGGTCCGGCGCGCAGGTTGGCGGTCGATCCGGCGACATAGGCGCCGCCGGCGGCCTCGTAGCTGGGCAGGGCCTGGACGCCCGGCGCGAAACGGATGTTGCGGCTGTCGATCGGCGGGCCATAGCTGGACGAGGCCACGCTGACGCGGCCGGAATTGCCGGTGCGCTTGTTGTACCAGCTCTGGGCGACGCCGGTTTCCAGCGCCTTCTTGGTGGCTTGCTCGGCCAGGGCCGCGTCGGTCGACTGCATGCGGCAACCGATGTAGGAGCCCGCCGCCGCCCCGGCGGCCGCGCCGATCAGCGTGCCCAGGGTCTTTTCGTTCTTGGCCAGGTTTCGGCCCAGCAGGGCGCCGGCGGCCGCGCCGATCAGGGCGCCGCCCTCCTGCTTCTTGCCCGAGCCCTCGCAGGAAAAGAGGCCGCCCAACGGTCGCGACTGGGCCAGGGCCGGCGCCGGCGTGGCGATCAGGCCAGACACCGCCAGCACGGCGGCGGCGAAGCCCGAAGACATCTTGCGCGCGTTCATGTCGTTTTCTTCCCTAGGGTCAATGTTGTCGCCGCGCGCCGACCGGCCGATAGTCGGTTATCATCGATAAGGGAGGCCGGCATGAGCAGCCACGATCAGGCGGAGTATAGCTGTTTCGAGGTCGAGATCGAGGCCGGCGTCGCGCACATCCAGTTGAAGCGGCCCGAGGCCATGAACACCATGACCCGGCCGTTCTGGAATGAACTGCCGGCCATTGTGCGAAATATCGACGACAATGCATTGGCCCGCTGCATCGTCATCTCCTCGACCGGCAAACATTTCAGCGCCGGCATGGATCTTTCGGTGTTCACCGACGACGAGGGCGTCACCGCGCGCGTCGACGCCGACCGCCATGTGGCCGGTGAGAGCTTCCGCCGCTTCGTGCACTTGCTTCAGGACAGCTTCACCTGCCTGGACAAGGCCCGGATGCCAGTGATCGTCGCCATTCAGGGCGGCTGCATCGGCGGGGCGGTGGACTTCGTCAGCGCCTGCGACATCCGCTACGCCACCGCCGACGCCTTCTTCGCGATCCAGGAGATCAATATCGGCATGACCGCCGACGTCGGCACCTTCCCGCGGCTGTGCAAGCTGATCCCGGAAGGCTGGGTGCGCGAGCTGGCCTATACCGGCCGCCGCCTGCCGGCGGCGCGGGCGCGGGAGATCGGCTTGGTCAACGAGGTGTTCGACACCCACGAGGCCCTGGTCGCCCACGCCCTGGCCACCGCCCGCGAGATCGCCGAGAAATCGCCCCTGGCCGTGGCCGGCAGCAAGGTGATGATCAACTACGCCCGCGACCACACCATCGCCGATAGCCTGGACTACATCGCCACCTGGCAGACGGGAATGTTCTCGGGCGCGCACATGGCCGAGGCCTTCACCGCCAAGGCCCAGAAGCGGGATGCGGTCTATCCGGACCTGCTGCCGCTGAAAAAGAAGATGTGAGACCCAGAAATCCCTCTCCCCTTGCGGGAGAGGGTGGCCCGCAGGGCCGGGTGAGGGGTCGCGCGACGCCGCCGAGAAACCCCTCATCCGTCGGCTGCGCCGACACCTTCTCCCACAAGGGGAGAAGGAAACTCAGTTGTAAGTAAACTTCATCGCCTCATCCGCCGCCGGCAGGCAGCCGCGGTCCACGGGCTTGGTCGGATCTTCGAAGAAGCTCCGGATCATCTTCCGTACGCAGGGGCTGCTGCGCGAGACGCCATGGGTGGCGTTGGTGACGATCACCACTTGCGAGCCCTGATAGCCCTTGGACGCGGCGCGGGTCAGTTCCGGCGGGCAGCCGGGGTCGATCTCGGCGGCCAGGAACAGGGTCGGGATGGCGGTCTTGACCGGTTGCTGTTCGACCTTGGAGATCGCGCCGACGTCGATTCCGGCGCAGACATCGTGGAGGCGCTGCATCGACACCACCATCAGGCGGGCGACGGGATCGCTCTCCGTGCCCTTGGCCACGTCCGCCCTCGCCTCGAACGGGATCTCCTCCTTGCACAGGTGGGTCATGAACTGGCCTTCGCTGTAGTAGTCGCGGCTCTCGACGAAGTCCTGGACCGGCGACAGGTCGCCCTGAATGATCTTCCACAGGTCGCGCGGCAGCACGCCGGCGGTGAAGTAGCTGGCGTCCATCAGGTAGCCGCCCAGGTCGTCGGCCGTGTAGGTCTTGCCGCCCACGGTCTGCGGGCCGGCCAGGAAGCGCTCGGCGACCACGGCCAGCTTGGCCTTCAAGTCGGGATAGCGCTGGGCGCACTCGGCCACGACCGCGCACTTGGCCATGACGATGTCGATCGAGCTGGAGACCATGGCCGGCCCGCCGACGGTCCAGTCAGCCTCCGGCGGCCAGGGCGAGTCCTGGACCACCGCGCGAACGCCCCGCGGCGCGTGGGTCTGGATCGCGGCCTCGATCCGCGTGCCGTACGAACCGCCGAACAGGTCGATCAGCGGCAGGTTCAGGACCTTGCGCAGGTCCTGGACGTCCTGGGCGACCTCCACGGCGTTGTAGCGCGACAGATTCACGCCCTTGGCCTGGAAGGCCTTGAGGCAGGCGACGATGCCTTGCGCGTCCTTGTCCGAAGGCGGCCCCGCGTCGGTCAGGTTGGTTCCGGGGCAGTCCAGGTTCGGGTCGGACAGACCACCGCCGCGCTGGTCGATGAAGATCCAGTCCTGGTCGATGGCGACGTACTCGCGCGAGGCCTTGCTCTTGAGCATGCGCGGCAGGGCCTTCAGGGCCGAGCCGCCCGGACCGCCGTGCAGATAGACCACCGGCGGCAGGCCGGCCTTGGGCGCGGACGCGCTGACGATGGCCACGGCCACCTTGATCCGCCGGCTCTTGGGATCGCCCCGGGTTTCGTCGACGATCAGGTTTCCGCAACGGACCTTCAGGTCGACGCCCTTGTAGTCGCCGACGCAGGCGACGGGCTTGAACTGCGGCGCGGCCGCGTGCGCGGCGCCGCCGAGGACGGGGAAGGATGCGAACGTCAGCGCGCCGACGGCGGCGGCGATCCAGGACTTGGGCGACATCGAGAGCTCCAGCGAGTTGCGACCATCAACACCGAGGCCGGCGCTTGTCGCAAGAGCCTGTCAGGATCGCGAAGCCGTTCCCGGCGGAAGCTCGGCGCCGCGCAGGTCCGCCCCGTCCATCTTGGCCCGGTCGAGGTCGGCCTCGATCAGCCGCGCGCGCGGGGCGCTGGCGCCCCGCAGGTTAGCGCCGCGCAACACCGCGCGGGTCAGGTCGGTGCGCAGGACCCGATCCTCGGCGATCTTCAGAGGACCCAGTTTGGCGTTGGAGAGATCCGCGCGCGCCAGCTGAGCGCCGACCAGGCGCGCGCCGCGCAGATCCGCACCGCGCAGCTTGGTCCCGCGCAGATCGGCGCCGGCCAGGTTGGCGCCCTGCAGATGCGCCCCTTCCAGGTCCATGCCGAAGAACACCGCCTCCGGCGCGTAGAGGCCGCTGAGGCGGCGCTCCTTGAGGCGCTTGAGGGGGCGGAAGTCGACGGACGAGGCGCGGGCGGCCTTGCCCTCGCGGCCGTCCGACCGGCAGAACAGCTCGTGCGCCTCGATCACCTCGTTCAGGGGCAGGTCGTCGATATAGACGATCGGCGGCGGTGCCCGCAGCACGTCGGTCAGGTCGGCGGCGGTCAGGTCCGCGCCGCTGACGTCGACGCCGACCATCACGGCCCGGCGCAGCGAGACATTGGTCATCTCGGCGTTGTGCAGGTTGGCCCCGGTGAGGTCGGCCCCATCCAGGCAGGCGTTGGCCAGCTTGGCGCCCTGCAGGCTGACGTTGGAGAGGTCGGCGTCGGTGAAGTCGGCCTTGCGAGCGAAGGCGCCGGACATCTGCGCGCCCGACAGGTTGGCGCCCTGCAGCATGGCGTAGTCCAGCTCGCCCGGTCGCTTGGAATGCTCCAGGATGCGCAGGCCCTTGTCGTCGTCCTGGACGGCGGTCAGGCCCTCGCGCAGGTCGCAGCCCGACAGGTCGGCCCCGCCCAGATTGGCGCCGCGCAGGCAGGCTCCGCGCATGTCGCAACGCGACAGATTGGCCTCGCGCATGTCGGCGTCGCGCAGGTCGGCGCCATAGAGCGTCGCGCGCACCAGCTTGGCCCCGCGCAGCGACGCCCCGCCGAGCAACGCGCCCGTCAGGTCGGCCTCGGAAAGGTCGGCGCCGTCGAGCTCGTAGTTGTTCAGGTTGACGTAGGACAGCACCGCCCGACGGCCGGCTGGCAGTCCCTTCAGGTAACGGCCATGCGCTTCCACCGCCTCGCGCACTACCGAGGCGTGAAGACTGCGGATCAGACTCGGTCGTGAAGACGCGGGAGGCATCGTGCGGTTGGCGAGATTGCTTTTTCGGGGAAGCGAGAACAGCGTTCAGTCTGCCACGTCAGCTTTAAGCAAAGGTTCAGAACCGCGACAGAAAGTCGCGCCGCTCTACAGCCAGCCCTTGCGCTTGAACCACAGCAACGGCGCGCCGGCGGCGAACACCATCAGGGCCACGGCCATCGGATAACCTTCCATCCAGCGCAGTTCGGGCATGTGCTCGAAGTTCATGCCGTAGATCCCGGCGATCAGGGTGGGCGGCAGGAAGATCACCGAGAAGACCGAGAACACCTTGAAGATCGAGTTCTGCTCGATGTTGATCAGCCCCAGGGCCGCGTCGAGCAGGAAGGTGATGTTGCCGGCCAGGTAGCTGGAGTGGTCGGTGATCGACTGGACGTCGCGCTGCAGCGACTTGAGATGGTCGCGAAGCTCCCGCTCGCCGTCGAACTGCTCGGCCAGGGCCGCGAAGCTGATCAGCCGCGCCAGGCTGACCAGGCTGTCGCGAGCCTTGGAATTGATGTTCTGCGCCCGGCCCAAGCGGTTGAGGATCTGTTCGAAGGCCACGCCGCGCGGGCGGCTGAAGATGGCGCGCGACTGCACCTCGACCTCGGCGGCGGTGCGCTCGAGGATGTCGGCGGTCCGGTCGACGATGGCGTCCAGCAACCCCAGGAAGGTCTGCAGGCCGTTGGGGCACAGGCTGGGCTGGCGCTCCGCCTGAGCGGCGAACACCGAAAAGGCGCGCGGCTCGACATAGCGAATGGTGACCAGGCGCGCGCCCGCCAGGACGAAGGTTACCGGCGCGGCGGTCGGCAGGTCGCCGTCGGCGTTGACCAGCACCGTGGCGGTCATGAACGTACCGCCGTCCTCCTGGTAGAGGCGTGAGGAGGCCTCGATCTCGGCCATCTCCTCGCGCGTGGGCAAAAGCAGGCCGATCGACTGCTCGACGGCGACCTCTTCGGCGCGGGTGGGATCGACCAGCTCGATCCAGACCGCGTCGGCGGGCACGCGCCAGTCGGGCGACAGGCCCCCGGCTTCGAAGCCCGGAGCGCCGTGACGGAGGATTCTGAGCATGCGCGCATCCTAGCTACGGGTCGGGTGTGCCCCGACCCAAGCTTCAGGTCAACGCGGCGGGTTCTGCTTGTTGGCGTTGTCGCCCGACGAACCACCGCCGGTCGCGGCCTCGATCAGAGCGGCGATCCGGTCGGTCGAGTCGGCGGCCTGGCTGATGATGTCCAGCGGCGAGGAACGAACCGACGAAGCCACCTGATTGGCGGCCTGCTTGGCGGCCGACACCACGGCGTTCTGAGCCATGGCGATCTTGCTGGTGGCCACGGCGATCTTCATCGCCTGGGCGTCCTGATAGATGAAGCCGTTGGTCGGATAGACCGTCGTGCCCAGGTCGCGGATCGGATCGTACCAGACCTTGACCTGCGTCCAGTCCCCGTTGGGCGAGACGTCGACGACGGTGACGTCCTGTTCGATCTGGCCGCGGTCGCCCTCGATGATCGACCAGTTGGCGTGGGTGACCTGGATCACCCGATCGGTCAGCACCTGGCTTACGAAAGCCACGTGGCCGAGATTCATGCGAGCGGTAGGCTTGAAGGAAAGAACCGAGCCGATCTTCGGCACCGATCCAGTGTCGTACTTGCCGGCCGCTTGCGACCACCAGGTGCGAGCGTCGCCAAAGATCTGGATGCCGGACATGAGACGCGCGAACGGAACGCACTGCCAGTAGCCGTCGGCGTTAGCCGCCGCCGGCGCCAGGCTGATCATGGCGGCAGCGGCCAGGGAACCCAAAAGGGCCCTCGTCCGTTTCCTCATGCTCTGGGTACTCCCCCGCGTCACTGGCTAAGGGATAACCCTGCCCGAGACGTGTGAAAAGAGCCTTAATGCCGCGGAGGCGGCAACCAAGCGGCGCCATTTCGCACCCCAGCCCCAAGACTTCATCGCCTGGAGAGAGCCTGTCGCCCTGACATAGGGCCTTTTCGAATACGCTGCCGTAAAGGCGACGCTAATCAATATTCAGACGAACGGCGGCGGTTTGTCACGCCGGTTATTCAGAGTTGGAATCCGGCGTTCTTCATTCCTGAAATGGCCGATCAACATATCCTGGAGAATCGACTTCTGATCTCAGCCGGACTGGCGAACATCTAGGTCGATCCAGACCCCCAGCGGGCCGCGAAGAGACTCTCAAACATGTGGATGAATTGGTGGCAAAAACCGCGGCGCCAATTTGAGCGGCCGCGCGCTGGCCCTGCCCACGAACGCGGCGCCCGCCCTTTCCGATCGCCGCCCCTATCCGCCGCCGATTTCGCCGACCGGCTCTCGACAAGAACCTAGGTCGCCCCCATTTCTCTTCGTTAGGCGGTTTCGCGCGGGGAGGCGCGGAGCCACATCCTTCGTGGGGATAGATGAACGAAATAATCAGCTTGCTCGCCGACCCAGCCGCCTGGGCCGCGTTGGTCACGCTTGTCGTCATGGAAGTCGTCCTAGGGATCGACAACCTCGTCTTCATCTCAATTCTGTCCAACAAGCTGCCGGAGGCTCACCGCCAGAGGGTGCGTCGGATCGGCATTTCCCTGGCGCTGATCATGCGCCTGGTGCTGCTGTCGACCATCGCCTTCATCGTCGGTCTGACCGCGCCGGTGTTCGACCTGGGCATCGCGGGTCCGGCAGGGACGCACGGCGAGCCGGGCTTCGAGACCGCGTTCTCGTGGCGCGACCTGATCCTGATCGCCGGCGGCGTCTTCCTGATCTGGAAGGCGACCAAGGAGATCCACCACAGCGTCGACCCCGGCAAGGGCGACGAGATGCTGGAAAAGGACAAGGCCTCCGTCGTGATCTCCAACGTCGGCGCGGCCATCGTCCAGATCATCCTTCTGGACCTGGTGTTCTCGATCGACTCGATCCTGACGGCGGTCGGCATGACCGACCACCTGCCGATCATGATCGCCGCGGTGGTCATCGCCGTCGCCGCCATGCTGCTGGCGGCCGACCCGCTGGCCAACTTCATCAACGACAACCCGACCGTGGTGATGCTGGCCCTTGGCTTCCTCTTGATGATCGGCACGGTCCTGATCGCCGAAGGCTTCGGCGCGCACGTGCCCAAGGGCTACATCTACACCGCCATGGCCTTCTCGGCCGGCGTCGAAGGGCTGAACATGCTGGCCCGCAAGCGGACGACCAAGAAAGAAGGCTAGTCGAAACGCGCGGTCTACTGCCGAGGTTTGGAGCGTGATAGTCGGCGATACCGGCTGTCACGCTTCCAAGGCCCAGATGACCCCGCAAACCTTTACCGACGCCGAGCGCCGCCTGACCCTGGCGGCGCTGATGATCGTCTTCCTGCTCAGCGCGCTGGATCAGACCATCGTATCCACGGCCATGCCGCGGATCATCTCCGAGCTGAACGGCCTCAATCTCTATTCGTGGGTGACCACGGCCTATCTGCTGACCTCCACGGTCATGGTGCCGATCTGGGGCAAGCTGGGCGACATCTTCGGGCGCAAGCCGGTGCTGATCAGCGGCATCTCGATCTTTCTGGCCGGGTCCTGGCTGTCGGGGCTGTCGGGAGAGTTCGGCACGCTGCTGGGCGTGCCGGGCATGGTGCAGCTGATCGTCTTCCGGGCCCTGCAGGGGATCGGCGGCGGGGCGCTGTTCACCACCGCCTTCGCCATCATCGCCGACCTCTACCCCCCGCGCGAGCGGGGCAAGTTCGCCGGGATCTTCGGCTCGGTGTTCGGCCTGGCCAGCGTGCTGGGTCCGATCATCGGCGGCTATTTCACTGACCACGGCACGGTGCAGGTCGGGACCCACACGGTCGCCGGCTGGCGCTGGGTGTTCTACGTCAACCTGCCGCTCAGCCTGCTCTCCCTGTTCATGGTCATCGTCAAGATGCCGCCCCTAGAGCACCGCCAGGCCGGGCGGATCGATTTTCTGGGCGCAGCCCTGCTGATCTGCGCCTTCGTGCCGATGCTGCTGGCACTCAGCCTGGGCGGCCACAACTTCGCCTGGACCTCGCCCGAGAGCCTCGCGCTGTTCGCCCTCGCCGCCATGTCATTGGTCGCCTTCGTGGTCGCCGAGACCAAGGTGTCCAACCCGATCCTGCCGATGCACCTGTTCCGGAACCGAGTGTTCACCACCGCCAACCTGGCTGGCTTCCTGATCTCCATGGCGTTCATGGGCGTGGTGATGTTCCTGCCGCTGTACCTGCAGCTGGGCCGCGGCGTGGCGGCCACGGTCAGCGGCATGACCATGCTGCCGCTGATGGCCGGGCTGATCCTGGGCAGCACGGTCGCCGGCCAGCTGGTGACCCGGACCGGCCAATACAAGCCGCTGATGATCGGCGGCGCGGCCATCCTGCTGCTGTCGGTCTTCCTGCTGCACGATCTTTCGAAGATCCACGGCCTGGCGCTGCTCTGTGTGCTGCTGGCCTTCGTGGGGCTGGGCCTGGG
Organism: Caulobacter sp.; assembly: GCF_035254145.1. Lineage (GTDB taxonomy): Bacteria > Pseudomonadota > Alphaproteobacteria > Caulobacterales > Caulobacteraceae > Caulobacter. The sequence continues at coordinate 9,007 of NZ_DATFAV010000105.1, forward strand.
GCCGGGTCAGAGCCTGTTCAACATCGCCACCCAGAACGCCGTCGATCCGCGCGACATCGGCGTGGCGACCAGCTCCAACCAGTTCTTCCGTCAGATCGGCTCGACGGTCGGAGCGGCCCTGGCCGGCGCCCTGCTGACGGCGCGGCTGGCCGGTCTGCCCGGCGGCGGGCTGGATCTCGGCGCGCTGGAGGGCATGGCCGTCAAGGCCGCCGCCCGAGGCCAGGCGGCCCACGCCGACCCGGTGCTGCAGGCGGCCCTGGTCGACGCGGTCAGCGGGGTGATGATCGCGGCTCTGGCGGTGATTGCTCTTGGCCTGCTGACCATCCTGTTCATCCCCGCCTTGCCCCTGCGCTCGCGCCAGCCGATCGGCGACGCGCCGGTGCTGAATAAGGCCGAGCCGACGAACAGCTAGGCTCCTCTCCACAGCGGGGAGGATTACAGGAAGCTGTAGGGGTCGATGTCGATGACCACGCGGACCGAGTTCGGGATCTTGGTCCGCGCCCGCCAGGCCGCCATGAAGCCCTGCAGGTCCACATTGCGCTCGGCGCGCACCAGGAACCGCTTGCGGCGGCGACCGCGCACCAGGGCCAGCGGCGCGTCGGCCGGCCCGAACACCTCCACCCCCTCGGCGTTGGGAATGACGGCGGCCAGGGCCTCGACATAGGCCTCGAGGGCGGCGGCGTCCGGCCCGGACGCAATTAGCGCCGCCAGCCGGCCGAACGGCGGCAAGCCAGCCTCCTGGCGCATAGCCATCTCGGCCTCGACGAAGGCGTCGCGGTCCTGGGCGGCCAGGGCCTGCATCACCGCGTGGTCGGGCGCGTAGGTCTGCAGCAGGGCGCGGCCGGGCTTCTCGTGACGACCCGCCCGCCCCGCCGCCTGGGCCAGCAGCTGGAAGGTCCGCTCGCCCGCCCGCAGATCGCCGCCCCGCAAGGACAGGTCGGCGTCGACCACGCCCACCAGGGTCAGGTTCGGGAAGTTGTGCCCCTTGGCCGCGGCCTGGGTGGCGACCAGTATGTCGATCTCGCCGGCGGCCATGCTGGCCACCAGGGCCTTGGCCCCTTCGGCGTCCATCACCGTGTCTGACGAGAACACCGCCACCCGCGCCTCGGGGAAAAGGTGCCGCGCCTCCTCCTCGACCCGCTCCACCCCCGGGCCGATCGACACTAGCGAGTCCTTGGCTCCGCAGTGTGGGCAGGCTTCGGGCTTCTTCATCGAAAAGCCGGTCAGGTGACAGACCAGGCGCCCGGTATAGCGGTGCTCGACCAGCCAGCTGTCGGTGTCGGGCGACTTCATCTTTTCGCCGCAGGCCCGGCACAGGACCAGCGGCGCATAGCCCCGCCGATTCAGGAACAGCATGGCCTGCTCGCCGCGATGCAGGGTCACGGCCATCGCCTTGATCAACGGCGGCGACAGCCAGCGACCGGGCTCGGGCGGCGTCTGGCGCATGTCGATCAGGCCGATGTCGGGCAGTTGCGCCGCTCCATGGCGCGCCGACAGCCGCAGCCAGCGATAGCGGCCGGTCTGGGCGTTATAGAGACTTTCCAGCGACGGGGTGGCCGAGGCCAGCAGCACGCTGGCGCCCTCGATCTTTCCGCGCGCCACGGCCAGGTCCCGGGCCTGGTAGATGAAGCCCTCCTCCTGCTTGAACGAGCTGTCGTGCTCCTCGTCGACCACGATCAGCCGCAGCTTGCGGAAGGGCAGGAACAGGGCCGAGCGGGCGCCGACGACGATCCGCGCGTTACCGCTGGCGACCGCCTCCCAGACCTGGCGGCGGCGCGGGGGCGAGACTCCCGAATGCCACTCGGCCGGAAGAGCGCCGAACCGCTCTTCGAAGCGAGCCATCACCGCCTGGGTCAGGGCGATCTCGGGCAGCAGCACCAGGACCTGGGCGTCAGGGTCCTTCAGCGCCTCGGCTACCGCCTCCAGATAGACCTCGGTCTTGCCCGAGCCGGTCACCCCGTCCAGCAGCGCCGCCTGGAAGCCGCCGGCGTCCAGCATTTCGGTCAGCACCTCGACGCAGGCGGCCTGGCCCGGGTTCAACTGGCGCGGAGGCAGGGAGAGATCCGGCTGCGGCAGGCCGCGTTCGGGCTCGACGAAATCGACCGCCAGCGCCCCCTCGTCGACCAGGCCCTTGACGACTCCGGCCGAGACGCCGGCGGCCGAGGCCAGGGCCGCGCCGGAAAGCTTCACGCCCTGAGCGGCGGCCAGCGCCTTCATCCGGGCCGGGGTCATGCGCGTAGGCTGGACGCCGGTCAGAACCAGCACTTTGTCGGGCTTGGGCGGCGGGTGGCGCAGGCCGCGCAGGGCCATGGCCAGCGGCCAGCCTGGGACGTCGACCGAGTAGCGTGCGGCCCATTCGACGAAGGTCAGCACGCCGGGCGGCAGGGGCGGGTCGGCCACCTTGCCCAGCACCGCCTTCAAGGGCCGGTTGCCGCCGGTCCCGTCCCGCAGGGCGGTGACCACGCCGCGAATCACGCGAGGTCCCAAGGGCACGGCCACGTGGTCGCCGACGGCCAGGTCCAGGCCCTCCGGCTCGGCGTAGTCGAAGGCCTCCGGCAACGGCATCGGCAGCAGGACGGAGGCGATACGCGGCATGGTTCAGAGCTTCTGCCGCGAAACCGTCCCCAGGTCGAGAGGCCCTTCGCGGCGATCGTCAAGGCCGCGTTAACCGTATTGCGGCTTCATCGGTCGTTCAGTGCAGGAACGGTGGACAGGTGATGAGCGAACCGACGCGTGCGGCCCGAAAGCCGACGATGGACGCCGAAAGCGTGCGGGCGTTCCTGCGAACGGAGCCGGAATTCCTTCGCCAGGACGAGACGCTGCTAGGCGAACTGGGCCTCAAGGTCGACGCCAGCAACATCCTGGACTTCGGCCCCGCCGCCCTGGCCCGCGCCGCCGCCGCCCACAAGCGCGAGGCCTTGGCCCGCCAAGCCATCGAGGCCAACGCCCGCGCCAACTATTCGGCCCAGGCCCAGACGCACGCGGCGGTGATCGATATGCTCGACGCCCGCAACCATTCCGACCTGGCCCGCCGCGTCGACGAGATGTCGATCCTGCGCTTCGGCCTGGCCGCCGGCGCCCTGGCGCTGGAAGGGCCGCACCGGGTGCCCGCCGGCTGGCGCGCCCTGGCCGAGGGTCAGGCCGACATGCTGCTCGGCGACGCGCCGATCGCCCGCATGGGCTTCTTCGCCCCCGCCCTGCCCCTGTTCGGCGACAAGATGGAGATGATCCGCAGCATGGCCCTGGTTCGCATGGCCATCTGGGAGCCCCGCCGCGAAGCGGTCCTCGCCTTCGGCTCGACCGATCCGGAGGCCTTCGCCCCCGACATGGGGACCGAACTGGTCAACTTCCTGGGCCGGGTCATAGAGCGCACGGCCGAACGCTGGCCGGTGCCATGACCGCGCGCCAGGCCCTGGCCGCCTGGCTCGACTACCTGACGCTCGAGCGTCGGGCCTCGCCGCGCACGGTGCGCGCCTATGGCGACAACGTCCTGGCCTATCTGAACTTCCTCGAGGGCCATCGTGGCGAAACCCTGGCGCTCTCGGCGCTCGGCGATGTCTCGGCCGCCGACCTGCGCGGCTATCTCGCGTTCCGCCGACAGGAACGAGGCGCGGGCGAACACGCCCTCGCCCCACGCTCGATCTCCCAGGCCCTGTCCTCGATCAGGGCCTTCCATCGCTACGTCGACCAGCGCCACGGCGTGGCCAACGCCGCCATCGGACTGGTGCGCGGCCCTCGCCTGAAGGTCGGCCTGCCCCGGCCGGTCTCCGAGGACCAGGCCCGCGACCTGATCGCCGAAGCCGCCGGCGACGTGGAGCGCGAACCGTGGGAGACCGCCCGCGACGAGGCGGTGCTGACCCTGCTGTGGGGCTGCGGTCTGCGGATCTCGGAGGCGCTTTCGCTGACCTGGGCCGACGCGCCGCTGGGCGCGGCGCTGCGCATCACCGGCAAGGGCGGCAAGACCAGGATCACGCCGGTTCTGGACGCCGTGCGCGAGGCTGTCGCCGTCTATGTCGACGAGCTGCCGTTCGTTCTGTCGCCCGACGAACCGCTGTTCCGGGCCAAGCGGGGCGGCCCCCTCTCCCCCCGCCATGTCCAGGGCCTGGTCCAGACCCTGCGCGGTCGGCTGGGCCTGTCCGACCGGGTGACGCCGCACGCCTTCCGTCACGCCTTCGCCACGCATCTGCTGGGCGCGGGGGCGGACCTGCGCGCGATCCAGGATCTTCTGGGCCACGCGTCCCTGTCGACGACGCAACGCTACACCCAGGTCGACGCCGCCGGCCTGCTGGCCGCCTATCAGGCCGCGCACCCCAAGGCTTAAAGCCCCGCCCTTCCGTGGGGGTTATGTGCGACACACTGTCGCGCAGGTCGCGCCATACAGCGAAATTAACCGCGATTTTACGGCCGGCAGAGCTCTTGGTCTCGAGAAACGTGCTTTCCGCCATGCACGGGATGCGCGCCGCTGGAGGCCCCCGATGAAATTCGACGACCTGAAGATTTCCACAAAGGTGGCCCTGCCGGCCGTTATCCTGACCGTGGTCGCCCTGGCGATCGTGGCCATGGGGACCTGGCAGTCGCGCCAGGCCGAGCAGGCGACGCGCGTGCTGGTCGAACAGCGCGCGCCGGCCGAACTGGCGGCGGCCCGCTTCAATCGCCGGGTCACCGCCATCGGCTACTCCGCCTATCGGACGGTGTCGAACGACGGCGCCTCCGTCGAGGCCAAGGAAGCCAGCGCCGACATCGACACCGCCTACAAGGACGGCAAGAAGTATCTGGCGGCGCTTAAAGCGTCCGACCCGGGCTCCGCCAAGGCCGTCGCCGATTTCGGCGCCCGCCTGGACAAGATCTATTCCAGCGCCCGTCAAGGCGCGGATTTGGGCCTGCAGAACGCCAACGAGGCCGCGGTCATGGTCATGGCCGTGATCGATCCGGACATCGCCAGTCTGAACAAGGACGTGAACACCTTCGTCGAGATCCACGCCAAGGCGACCGACGCCATGGTGTCCGCCACCTTCAAGCAAGCCTCCACCAACACGATCGTTTCGGTGCTGTTCGGCGTCCTCTCGGCCGGCGCCGCCCTGGGCTTCGCCCTGTGGATCGGCTCCAAGAAGATCGCCGCCCCGCTGAACGCCACCGCCAAGACCATGGACATCCTGGCCAACGGCTCGGTCGACGTCGAGGTCAAGGGCGCCGAGCGCAAGGACGAGGTCGGCGCCATGGCCCGCTCGGTCCAAGTGTTCAAGGACAACGCCGTGGCCCTGCGCACCGCCGAGGCCGCCCAGCAGCGCGCCACCGCCGAGACGGAAGCCGAGCGTCGCCGCAACCAGGAAATCGCCGAAGCCGCCGCCAAGGAACAGGCCTTCGTCATGGAAGCCATCGCCACGGGCCTGAACCGCCTGTCGGACGGCGACCTGACCTACCGCGTCGACCAGGAATTCCCCGAGGCCTACAAGCGCCTACAGAACGACTTCAACGGCGCTATCGCCCAGTTGGAAGAGGCGATGGGCACCATCGTCCACGCCGCCAACAGCATCGGCGCGGGTTCGGACGAGATCGCCTCGGCCGCCGACGACCTGTCGCGCCGCAGCGAGCAACAAGCCGCCAGCCTGGAAGAGACCGCCGCCGCCCTGGACGAAATCACCGCCACGGTGAAGCGCTCGTCCGCCGGCGCCGACGAGGCCAGCAAGGTCGTCGGCTCGACCCGCGCCGACGCCGAACGCTCCAGCGTCGTGGTCCGCAACGCCGTCGACGCTATGAACGAAATCGAGAAGTCGTCGCAATCGATCAGCCAGATCATCGGCGTGATCGACGAGATCGCCTTCCAGACCAATCTGCTGGCTCTGAACGCCGGGGTCGAGGCCGCTCGCGCGGGCGAGGCCGGTCGCGGCTTCGCCGTCGTCGCCCAGGAAGTCCGGGCCCTGGCCCAGCGCTCGGCCGATGCGGCCAAGGAGATCAAGACCCTGATCTCGACCTCCAGCCAGCAAGTGAACCAAGGCGTCAGCATGGTCGGCCAGACCGGCGAGGCCCTGCAGGCCATCGTCGTCAAGGTCGGCGAGATCGACGCCCTGGTCAGCGAGATCGCCGCCTCGGGCCAGGAACAGGCCACCGGCCTCAACCAGGTCAACGCCGCCGTCAACCAGATGGACCAGACCGTCCAGCAGAACGCCGCCATGGTCGAGCAGTCGACCGCGGCCAGCCACTCGCTGAAGGGCGAGGCCGGCAATCTGATGCAGATGATCAGCCGCTTCCGCGTCGGTGGCGCGGCGGGCGGGGCGACCACCCGGTCGGCTTCGCGTCCGACGGCCCGCGCCGCGGCTCCGGCCGCCTCGCGTCCGGCTCCGGCCAAGGGTCCCGCCCTGGCCTCGGCCGCCGCTCGTCCGGGCGTCAACCCGGTCGCGGCCGCCCAGGCCAAGTTGGCCAGCTTCGCCAAGGGCTCGGCCGCTCCGGCCGCCGTGGCCGAGGACTGGGAAGAATTCTAAGCCCTGGAGCGGGGCGCGCGAGCCCAGCGCGTCCTGCTCAGACAGGTTTCAGTACGCGTAAGCGCCCGCTGAGCGGCGGGCGTCTCCTCCCCAAAACGACTTTGGCCCCGCCTTTCCTCAAGGCGGGGCTTTTTCTTTGTTTCATGGCTTGGGGACGCGCCGAACGATCGGCGTGCGAACGGGACAGCCGTCGATCATCCGCATGACGGCGCGCTCACCCATCGCCCAGGGCATGCGATTCAGGGGCATGGCGGAGGCGTCGGAGTCCTTGCTCGCCAAGGTCGCCCGTTGGCGACATTCCGAGGCCGGGCGCTGACCCGCCATACGGGGGGCGCGCGAGAACGGAACGGCCACTGGGGCGCGGGACGGCGCCAAGGACGCGTCGACGACGGCAGGTGACGCCTGCAAGGCGCCGGCCAGAAACAGGCCGGACAAAAACATGGCGGGGCTCCTTGTGAGAACCCCGCCACTTTACGCCCGGTCGAACGGGCGCGATATCAACTTTAGCTCAGAACGTCAGGCCTGCATCGTCCAGCCCTCGACGCCCATGGCCGCCTGGCGGATCGCCTCCGAGCGGGTCGGGTGCGGGTGGCAGGTGCGGGCGATGTCTTCCGAGGCGCCGCCGAACTCCATGGCCACGCAGACCTCGGCGATCATGTCGCCGACGTTCGGGCCCACGGCGTGAGCGCCCAGGATGCGGTCGGTCTTGGCGTCGGCCAGGATTTTCACGAAGCCGTCGGTCTCGTGGTTGATCTTGGCGCGGCTGTTGGCCAGGAACGGGAACTTGCCGACCTTGTAGGCGACGCCCGCGGCCTTCAGATCGTCCTCGGTCTTGCCGACCGTGGCCACTTCCGGGCTGGTGTAGATGACGCCCGGGATGATGTCGTAGTTGACGTGACCGGCCTTGCCCGCGATCAGCTCGATGCAGGCCACGCCCTCATCCTCTGCCTTGTGGGCCAGCATCGGACCCGAGGTCACGTCGCCGATCACCCACACGCCCGCGACGCCGGTCTTGAAGTGGTCGTTGGCGATCATGCCGCGCTTATCGGGGGTGATGCCGACCGTCTCCAGGCCCAGGCCTTGGGTGAACGGGCGACGGCCGATGGCGACCAGCACGTAGTCGGCTTCGATCGTCGTGGCCGCGCCGCCGGCGACCGGCTCGTGGGTCAGCTTGACGCCCTTGGCCGAGGCGGTCGCGCCGGTGACCTTGGCGCCCAGCGAGAACTTGAAGCCCTGCTTGGTCAGGATCTTCTGGAAGGCGTTGGCGACCTCAGTGTCGGTGCCCGGCAGGATGCGGTCCAGGAACTCGACGACGGTGACTTCGGCGCCCAGGCGCTTCCAGACCGAGCCCAGCTCCAGGCCGATGACGCCGGCGCCGACCACGACCAGGCTCTTGGGAACTTCCGGCAGCGACAGGGCGCCGGTCGAGTCGATGATCCGCTTGTTGTCGATCGTCACGCCCGGCAGCGGGGTCGGCTCCGAGCCAGTGGCGATCACGATGTTCTTGGTCTCGAGGGTGGTTTCCGAACCGTCCTCGGCCTTCACGACCACCTTGCCGGGCCCGTCGATGCGGCCCCAGCCCTTCAGGTAGTCGACCTTGTTCTTCTTCATCAGGAACTCGACGCCCTTGGTCAGGGCTTCGACGCTCTCGGCCTTCTGCGCCATCATCTGCACGAGATTCAGCTTCGGCTTGGCCTCGATGCCCAGCTTGGCGAACTCGGGGCCGGTCGCGGCCGCGTACATTTCCGAAGCGTGCAGCAGGGCCTTGGACGGCATGCAGCCGACGTTCAGGCAGGTGCCGCCCAGCTTGCCGCGCGACTCGACGATCGCGGTCTTCAGGCCCAGCTGGCCCGCGCGAATCGCGGCGTTGTAGCCGCCGGGACCGCCACCGATGATGACGACGTCGTATTGAGCCATGGGTCTATCGCCTCGAGGACGCGCCGAAATCGGCGCCGGACAAATATGGGGCCTCGCCGGCCAATTGTCAGACCTCTGGAGGCGGGTGTTCCTTAGAACCAGAGTGTTAAAAACGAAACCACATTTCGGCGCCCGCCGCCTTGAAACTAAAGGAAAATGGGCGAGCCGCGCCCTCCCCGGGATGGGGATGGCCACAAGCTTGACATTGCGGCGCCTGGAGAGCGCCACGGTGCGGTGGCGTCTTAGGGGCATGAAGCTGCGCGCACCTCTTTTCGCCGCCCTGGCGGCC
>NZ_DATFAV010000106.1:0-9748 GCF_035254145.1 Caulobacter sp.
CGCGCGCCCGCCCAGTACGTATGAGGGACGGATGACCACGGGATAGCCGATGCGCTGCGCGACCGCTTCGGCCTCCGCCGCCGAGGTGGCGGTGCCGTTCTCCGGCTGCAGCAGCCCGAGTTTTTTCAGGAGCTGCTGGAAGCGCTCGCGGTCCTCGGCGAGGTCGATCGCGTCGGGCGAGGTGCCGAGGATCGGGATGCGCGCGGCCTCGAGCGCGGCCGCGAGCTTGAGCGGTGTCTGCCCGCCGAGCTGCACGATGACGCCGAGCACGGTGCCCCGCCGCTGCTCGACCCGCACCAGCTCGATCACGTCCTCGGCTGTCAGCGGCTCGAAGTAGAGCCGGTCGGAGGTGTCGTAGTCGGTCGAGACGGTCTCGGGGTTGCAGTTGACCATGATCGACTCGACGCCGATCTCGTCGAGCGCGAAGGCGGCGTGGCAGCAGCAGTAGTCGAACTCGATGCCCTGGCCGATCCGGTTGGGACCACCGCCCAAGATCACGGCCTTCTTGGCGGAGGACGGGTCGCTTTCGCACTCGGGGATCTGGCCGAGAGCTCCGGTCTCGTAGGTCGAGTACATGTAGGGCGTCGAGGCCAGGAACTCGCCGGCGCAGCTGTCGATGCGCTTGAACACCGGGCGGACGTTCAAGTCCTGACGAGCCTTGCGGACCTCGTTCTCGCTCTTGCCGGTCAGCTGGCCCAGGCGCTTGTCCGAGAAGCCTTGGGCCTTCAGGGCGCGGAAGGCGGTGGCGTCGGTCGGCAGGCCGCCGGCCTTCACCCAGCCTTCCTGGCGAACGATCTCGGCGATCTGGCGCAGGAACCAGGGCTCGTAGCTGCAGGCGGCGTTGACCTCTTCCACGGTCAGGCCGTGGCGGAAGGCCTGGGCGATGACGCGCAGGCGGTCGGGCGTGGGCGTGCCCAGGGCGCGGATCACCGCGGCCTTGCCGGTGTCGGGATCGTCGGCGCCGTCGATCAGCACCTCGTCGAAGCCCGACAGGCCGGTCTCCAGGCCGCGCAGGGCCTTCTGGACGCTTTCCTTGAAGGTGCGGCCGATGGCCATGACCTCGCCGACCGACTTCATGGCCGTGGTCAGCAGGGGCTCCGAACCCGGATACTTCTCGAAGGCGAAGCGCGGGATCTTGGTGACGACATAGTCGATGCTGGGCTCGAACGAGGCCGGGGTCGCGCCGCCGGTGATGTCGTTCTTCAGCTCGTCCAGGGTGTAGCCGACGGCCAGGCGCGCGGCGACCTTGGCGATCGGGAAACCGGTGGCCTTCGAGGCCAAGGCGGACGAGCGCGACACCCGCGGGTTCATCTCGATCACGACCATGCGGCCGTCTTTCGGATTGACGGCGAACTGCACGTTCGAGCCGCCGGTCTCCACGCCGATCTCGCGCAGCACGGCGATCGAGGCCGCGCGCATCCACTGGTATTCCTTGTCCGTCAGGGTCAGGGCCGGGGCGACGGTGATGCTGTCGCCGGTGTGGACGCCCATCGGGTCGATGTTCTCGATCGAGCAGACGATGATGCAGTTGTCCGCCTTGTCGCGGACGACCTCCATCTCGTACTCCTTCCAGCCCAGGACGCTCTCTTCGATCAGCACCTCGGTGGTCGGCGACAGGTCGAGGCCCCGCGCCACGATCTCCTCGAACTCCTCGAGGTTATAGGCGATGCCGCCGCCGGTGCCGGCCAGGGTGAAGGACGGGCGGATGATCGCCGGCAGGCCGACGAACTCCAGGCCCTCGCGCGCCTCGTCCATGTTGTGGGCGGCCTTGGAGCGGGGGCTTTCCAGACCCAGCTTGTCCATGGCGTCGCGGAACTTCTGGCGGTCCTCGGCCTTGTCGATGACCTCGGCCTTGGCGCCGATCATCTCGACGCCGAACTTGGCCAGCACGCCCTGCTCTTCGAGCGCGAGCGCGGTGTTCAGCGCCGTCTGGCCGCCCATGGTCGGCAAGAGGGCGTCGGGGCGCTCCTTCTCGATGATCTTGGCGACCATCTCGGGCGTGATCGGCTCGATATAGGTCGCGTCGGCCACGTCCGGATCGGTCATGATCGTGGCCGGGTTCGAATTGACCAGGATGATCCGGTAGCCCTCGGCGCGGAGAGCCTTGCAGGCTTGCACGCCCGAATAGTCGAACTCGCAGGCCTGACCGATGACGATCGGCCCCGCGCCGATGATCAGGATCGAGGAAATGTCGGTTCTCTTGGGCATGGCTAACTCGCGCAAAGACGCGGTCGCGCACATCCGCGCGCCCGCTGTCGACCATCTTGCAGGTTAAGCCGCCCGTTTAGAGACGGAGTCGGATCGGCGCAACCCCGCATCTTATGAAGGGGTTAACGGCAGCTTGGCTGAACGAGGTTCACGGAGCTTCGCAGCGCGCGAGATCGAACAATTGCCGCGGAATGCTGTCGCGCTCCGCGTCGTTGCGTGGATGGCGCAGGGCGTCGTCCAGGGTGGGCAGCAGCATGTGGGCCGGCGCCGGACGGCCAGTCACAGGCGTGCTGGGTAGCACCGTGTAGCTGGCGTCAAAACCAATGTACTGGAAGTCGCCAAGTCGCCCCCACGCGCCGTCTGGATCAGGCAGCCTCCATCCCGCCGCCGTGGGATCGGGCGTCCGGTCCATATAGTTCTCGCCGTTGGTCCCGCCGATCGCCGGGAGGAACCACTGCTGCTTGCCGTGAAAGTCCAGTCGCAGCGCCACGCCCGACGGCCAGTCCTGGTTGCTGGCCACGGGAAGGAACCGCGCCGTGACGGACGGCTCGGTCCTCAGCGCGTAGATCGCCCTCTCGGCGGGACAGGCGGTCACGGCGGCGGTCATCAGCAGCGCGGCGAGCATGGGCTTTTCCAGGAAAGGAGCGCCGCAAGAAGACGGCCTTCAGGCGGCGGAATCATGACGCCTCACCGGGTCGCTGGCGGAGTCGTGGGCTGGGCGGCGACGGTCTTGGCCTCCGCAGCGGGATCGCTCGGCGCGACCCAGGCCGCGCCGGACTTGCCCAGGGCGTAGCCCAGGTCGAACAGGGCCCGACGGCTCTCGGCGGCGAAGTTCAGGCCCGAGAAGTCGCCCTTGGCGTCATCGGGAATGGCCGTGTAGCGGAACACCCCGCCGTTGCGGCGCGTGAAGGCGGCGTTGGCGGTCAGGTGGGTGCGCATCTGGGCCTTGTTCATGGCGATCCACGCGCGACCCAGGATCGACAGGGCGTCGCCCTTGGTGAAGCCGAAGCCGCCGTCGATCTGGCCGTTGACGATCACCCGGACCTCGCCCGGCCCGGTCTTGTCGCCGGCGGGCAGGATCGACAGCAAGAGGGTCTCGGGCGCGACGAAGAAGGGCGTCGTGACGCTGCCGTCGACGTGCATTTCCGAAAGCTTGCGGCGGGGTCCCTCGACCTCGATCAGACTGGGCGGGAAGACGCCCGGAATGCTGGCCGAAGCCACCAGCACGTCGCGAAACAGCTTCAGCGCCGCCTCGTCGCCGCGCGAGGCGATCGCCCCCATGTCCCAAATCATCGTCTGCTCGGTGTCGAGATTGGTGGTGGCGATCATCAGCCGCCGGCCCTTGGCGTGTTCGACGGCGACCGCGTAGAGCATCGGCGGGTCGACATATTTGGCCACCAGGTCGCGCAGGGCGTGGTTGCGGAAGACGCTGGGCGTGAAGAACAGGTCCAGGCCGCGCTTCTGCAGGATCCGACTGGCGGCGTCGCTGGTGTAGGCCTCGGTCAGGCGTCGGTCCCAGTCCTTGCCCAGATAGGCGAAGGGCGCGGTCAGGGCGCCGGTCGAGACGCCGGTGACGATGTCGAACGCGGGCCGGTCGCCGGCGTCGGTCCAGCCGACCAGCACCCCCGCGCCATAGGCCCCGTTCGAGCCGCCGCCCGAGATCGCCAGGACATTGACCTTGCGCCCGGCGGTGTGGCTGTGGACCTCGGAGGCGAACTTCAGGCCGGCCTCCGGATCAGCGGCGCTGAAGCGCACGTCGGCCAGCCCCCGCGGCGCGACCGCGCCCAGGTCCGAGGCCGTGAACGCCTCGCGAGACAGCGTCCCGCAGGCCGAAAGGACCAGCGTCAGGGCCAGGGCGGCGAGGGCGCGAAGGCCGGGCATCGGGAGCGCCTCCTGGAGCCTTCGGGTCGAAGGCCCTGTCTTCAAGGACCTGGAACGCGCACCAGCGCCGAAACCGCATGGCCTTCGCCTTGGGCGTCCAGGTTCTCCGATGATTAGCCGCGATGGGCCGGCAGGGGAATTCCTCCCGCCCGTCAGAGACGCCCGCTCTAGCTTGGCCGTATGGGCTGAAAAGCCGGACCGAAGATGCTAGCCACCGGTCGGGAGGACGGCGAATGAAGAATCGGAAACCCCTCGCGGACCCGCCTCGGCCGGGTTGGGGACGGGTCCTGGCGGGCTTCGCCTTGCTGTTCGCCGTCTACCAGACGGCCGAGGGCCTGCAGACGGTGTTCGCGCCGGGCGATCCGCTCGGCCCCGTCCTGATGGTCGCGTCGGTGCTGATCGCCTGGCCGGTCGGGCGCTGGCTGGGTTGGCGCGGCTACGACGCCTTCGGGCTCGACGCGAGCCCCGCGTCCCTCCCGCTGCTGTGGGGCGGGATGCTGCTGGCCTTGCTGGCCAAGCTGGCCTCGCTGTCGGCGGGCGTCGGGGCGGGCCTCATCGTTCCTTCGGCGAGCCCGCCGGCGGGGCTGACCCTGGCTACGGTCGCGCTCGGAGCGCTGATGACCTTCGTTCCGTCGGTGGCCGAAGACATCATCACGCGTGGGTTCCTGCTGCGGGCTCTGCCCGTCCGGCTCGGCTTCTGGGCCTATGTGCTGGGCAGCGCGGCGCTGTTCACGGCCAACCACGTCTGGCGCTTCGACTGGGGCGTCAGCGAGCAGGTCCGGCTGTTCTGCTGCGGCCTGGCCTATGGCGCGGCCGCGTGGCGCTGGCGCACCCTCTGGGGCGCGGTCGCCCTGCACTGGGGCTGGAACTTCGCCAACGCCCTGGCCGGCGCGTCGATCCCGCTGGAGGTCCGCGACGCCGTCGAAGGCCGCTACCTCTCGGCGGCCGTCCACCTGGCGCTGTTCGTCGTCGTGCTGTGCCTGCCCTCCCGACGGTCCGCGCCCGAGGCGAGCGCCTAGGGCGGACGGACGGTCTGTTCGGGGTGGTGAGCGGTCTCAATCCTCCCCCTAGCGGGGGAGGTGTCGGCGAAGCCGACGGAGGGGGAGGAGGCAGGTTCAGTAGAACTTCCCCCTCCGGCCTTCGGCCGCCTTCCCCGCTCGGGGGAGGATCAGTGACGTCCGCGACGGGCCGATCACAGCCCTTCGACCAGCGCCCCAAAACGAAAACAGGCCAGCGCGAGCGCTGGCCTGTTCCGTTGGACTTGGCGTCCGCTACGTCGGGTCGATTAGACCGCTTGCAGCTGGCCGGCCGAGGTCTTGCCGCTGCGGCGGTCGACTTCCGGCTCGAACGAGATCTTTTGACCTTCGTTCAGCGAGCCCAGACCCGCGCGTTCAACGGCCGAGATGTGGACGAAGATGTCCGAACCGCCGTTGTCGGGTTGGATGAAGCCGAAGCCCTTGGCGGCGTTGAACCACTTAACGGTGCCAGTAGCCATGATGAGTATTCCTTGTAGGCATGGATGTTCGTCGCTCGAAAACGTCTCGGTCGACGATCAAATTTCGTTGGAAGTTCGGAAGGCGCGTCCGGCGCTCCGGCGTCCGGAGCAAGGAATAGCAGGCCGAGCGGCAGCGAATTCGATGCGGCCATATCATCGATTTTTCGCAAAACATCAAGAAAAATATTTTCGACGACTTTCCAGTCAACCTTGGACCCCAAGCTGCACTTGTCGCGTTTTAGAGTGAAATGCGCCGTTTTTTGGCGTGGAATCTGGAGCTTTTCATGACCCTGATCGACAAGATTCCTACGTTGGGCGACGCTGAACTCCAGGCTTTCCTCAGCAATGCTCGCCGGCTCGACGTCACCGGCACGCCGGAACAGCGCCGCGCGGTCGCCGAGGTGATCACCCCCCTGGAGCGCGAGGCCTCGCGCCGCCGCGCCCTGGCCCACGCCGCCCGCCATCGCTGAGCGAACGGAGGTTCTTGCCAGACTCTTATTTGCAATTCATTCTCAAGAACATCATCGCGAGGAGACGACGATGGTTCTGCGGATGACGGGCGCCAGCTGGTTGGCGACGATGATGCGTTTCGAACGCGAGACGGAGGAACCGCGGCGGGACAGTCCCCCGCCGTGGCTGCTCGACGGTGACGCCGACCCCGAGGTCCTCGAGGCGCTGGAACGGCTGGAGCCGCGCGCGGACCGGGAGTGAGCAGTCCCTACGTCAGCGCCTTGCGCGCCGCTTCCCAATACTGCGCGCCGGTGATCAGGGTGATGACCGTCGCCAGCCACAGCAGGCCATGGGCCAGCAGGGTGAAGCCCCCCATGACCGACGGCTCGGGCGACAGGCCGAACGCGCCCCAGGAGGCCAGAATCATCTCCGCGCCGATCGCAACCAGCTGCAGGGTGGTCTTCCATTTGGCCAGCAGGGTCACGGGGAGCTTGAGCCCCTTGCCGGCGCCCACTTCGCGCAGGGCGCTGACGGTGAACTCGCGAAACAGGATCAGCCCCGCCGGCAGCACGACCATGGCGTTGGGCCCCAGCGCCATCAGGCCCAGGAGCGCGCCGCAGACCAGGATCTTGTCGCCGATCGGATCGAGGATCGCGCCCCAGACGCTGACCGCGTCTAGCTTGCGCGCCAGCCAGCCGTCGAAGAAGTCGGTCACCGAGGCGACGACGAAGGCGTAGAACGCCCAGCGCTCCAGCCGCAACTGGCTCTCGGCGGTCAGTTGCTCGCTGACGAATGGCACGGCGCCGGCCGCCGCCGCCAGGGCCACGAACATGAACAGCGCCATCACGAGGCGCGAACCGGTCAGGATGTTGGGCAGCGATTTCATGCTCGTCTCATAACCCACAAACCCGGGCGAGCGATACGGTTCCGCTATCGGCCGCCGTTTGACAAAAACCTCGATTTTTGCGGACGCCCGAGCCGACTCCCTTCGTTATACAAGGCATGGGGGCGGCGCGGCGCCCTGGCCAGGGCGGGCGCGCCAAACGGATGGAACGACCGGAGTCGGACGATTTGGGAGAGCGCCGCCACGTCAGTTCGGTGCGCGGCCGGCTGGTGCTCCTGACCGTCAGCCTGCTGATCCCGACCGTCCTGTCGATGGGCTTCCTCTTGGCCGGCGCCGATCGCGAGTCCCGCGGCCAGCTCTACCAGCAGCTCGTCACCACCGCCCGCGCCCTGTCGGGGGCGGTCGACCGCCAGGCCGCCGTCGGCGTCTCGGTGGCCGAGACCCTGGCCACCGACCAGGCCCTGATCAGCGGCGACTGGGCCGCCTTCCACGCCCGCGCTCTGCGGGTGACCGCCCGCCGACCCGGCTGGATCGTGGTCTCCGACATCAGCGGCCAGCAGATCCTCAACACCCTGAAGCCCTATGGCGCGCCCCTGCCCCGCTCGCCGCGCGCCACCGAGCTGACCAGCGCCCTGCTGGCGGGCCGCAGCAAGGTCTCGGACCTTCGCGAGGGCAAGGTGGCGGGCAAGCCAGTGATCACCGTGGCCACGCCGATCATGGTGAAGGGCCAGACCTACGTCCTGTCCTATGTGGTGGAATCGGCCTCGTTCACCTCGGTGTTCCGCCAGCAGCGGGTGCCCGATCGCTGGGTCGCCACCCTGCTGGACAACAATCGCCACGTCATCGCCCGCTCGCGGTTCAACGAGAAATTCACCGGCGCCGCGGCGTCCAAGGACATGACGCGCAACCTCGCCCACTCCACCGAGGGGGTCAGCAAGAGCACCTCGCTGGAGGGCGTGCCGACCATGGTGGCCTATACGCGCTCGCCCCAGACCGGCTGGACCCTGGTGGTGGCCGTCCCGCGCGCGGACCTGGCCACGACGGTGAACCGGTCCGTGGTGATGGGCGGCGGGGTGTTCCTGGTGTTGCTGGCCCTGGGGATCGCCCTGTCGATGGTCTACGCCCGGCGGATCAACGCCGAGATGCGGCGGCTGGTGTCGGACGCGACCGCCATCGGGCGAGGCGAGACCTTGCCGCCGGCCGATCCGGGCGGCCTGGAGGAGATCGCCGCCGTCCACGCCGCCCTGCGCGAGGCCTCCGACGAGCTGAAGGCTCGGCAGGAGCGCCAGAGCGTGATGATCAACGAGCTGAACCACCGGGTGAAGAACACCCTGGCGACGGTGCAGGCCCTGGCCCGCCAGACCTTCATGAAGACCAAGGGCGCGCCGGTCGACGTGTTCACCGAGCGGCTGATCGCCCTCTCCGGGGCCCATGACCTCTTGACCCGCACCGGCTGGCGCGAGGCCGACATGGGTCAGCTGGTCCAGGCCAGCCTGGGCGCCCACGTCGACCGCGTCGACCGGGCCGGACCGCCGGTCGCCCTGGCCCCGCACACGGCCGTGGGGCTTTCGATGGTGTTCCACGAACTGGCCACCAACAGCGCCAAGTACGGCGCCCTGTCGGCGCCGGGCGGCCGCGTAGAGGTGAGCTGGCGGCTGGATCCGGTGACCGACAACCTGGCCTTCACCTGGCGCGACATCGGCGGCCCGCCGGTCGTTCCGCCCAAGTCGACGGGCTTCGGCACCCGGCTGATCGAGAGCTCGATCCGGCGCGAGCAGAAGGGCCACGCCCGCTTCGACTTCCGCGCCGACGGCCTGGTGTTCGAGGCTAGCCTGCCCCTGCCCGAGACGGTGCGGTGGAGCAACGCGTTCTGATGGCGGGCGAGGAGGCCAAGCGGGTCGCCGCCTTCATCCGCGACGAAGGCCTGCCGCCGGACTTCGCCCAGTTGGCCGAGCGCCTGCACCGACCGCTGGCCGCCCGGATCGCGACCTGGACCGAGGGCGCGGCCAAGCCGCTGGTGGTCGGGATCTGCGGACCGCAGGGCTCGGGCAAGTCGACCCTGACGGCGCTGGTCGCCAGGCTGCTGGCGGCGCGAGGCCTGACGGTCGCCGTGCTGTCGATCGACGACCTCTATCTGACGCGCGCCGAGCGGGCGCGGCTGGCGCGCGAGGTTCATCCGCTGCTGGCCACGCGAGGCGTTCCCGGCACGCACGATCCGGACCTTGGCCTGGCGGTCCTCGACGCGCTGGCGCGGCCGGAGATCGTCGCCCTGCCCCGCTTCGACAAGGCCGCCGACGATCGCGCGCCACAAGCCGACTGGCCGCGCTTTCAGGGACCGGCCGACGTCGTGCTGCTGGAGGGCTGGTGCGTGGGCGCGCGGGCCCAGCCGGAGGTGGCCCTGATCCAGCCGGTCAACGCCCTGGAGCGCGACGAGGACCCGCGCGGCGTCTGGCGCGCCTTCGCCAACGCCGCCCTGGCCGGTTCCTATGCGCGGCTGTTCGCGCGGCTGGACCGCCTGGTGCTGATGACCGCCCCCGACTTCGCCACCGTGCGGACCTGGCGGGGCCAGCAGGAGGCCCGCCTGCGCCAGCGCCTCCTCGCCGAGGGCCGCGACCTAGCCCAGGTCATGGACGAGGCCGCCCTCGACCGCTTCGTGGCCCACTATGAGCGCCTGACCGGCTGGATCGCGCGCGACCTGCCGGGCGCCGCCGATCTGGTCATCCGGCTCGACGCGGGCCGGCGGCCGCTGGAAAACCTAGCCACGGCCAAGCTTGTTCGGTAACCAGCGTTCCATGAACGCGTACGCCGATGAAGAGATCGCCGTCCTGGCCGCTCGGCTTCTGGACCGCACCCTGCCCCGGGAGGCGTGG
>NZ_DATFAV010000107.1:0-2116 GCF_035254145.1 Caulobacter sp.
CTGCGCCAGCTGATGGCCATCGGCTTCTTCTCGCTGCCGGTCGTGGGCCTGACCGCCGTCTTCACCGGCGCGGCCCTGGCCCTGAACATCTTCACCGGCGGCGGCCGCTTCAACGCCGAACAGGTCATGCCGCAGATCGTGGCCCTGGGCATCACGCGCGAGCTCGGGCCCGTCCTGGCGGCGCTGATGCTGGCCGGCCGCGTCTCGGCCGCGATCGCCGCCGAGATCGGCGCCATGCGCGCCACCGAGCAGATCGACGCCATGCGCACCCTGTCGACCGACCCGTTCCGCTACCTGGTCGGGCCGCGCCTGCTGGCCGGCGTGCTGATGCTGCCCCTGCTGACCGCCGTGGCCGACACCATCGGCGTCGCGGGCGGCTGGCTGGTGGCCACGCGGGTGCTGGAGTTCAACCCGACCGTCTACATCCGCAACACCATGGACTTCCTTGAAAGCTGGGACGTCGTCTCGGGCCTGATCAAGGCGGCGGTGTTCGGCTTCATCGTGGCGCTGATGGGCTGCTACCACGGCTACAACGCCAAGGGCGGCGCGCGCGGCGTCGGGCGGGCCACGACCCACGCGGTGGTCTCCTCGGCGATCCTGATCTTCGCGTCCGACTACCTCCTGACCACCTTCTTCACCCACACCTCATGACAGAGATCCCCAAACTCGCCTGGAAGGGCGTGACCAAGCGCTTCGGCGACCGGGCGGTTCTGGACGGCCTGGACCTTTCGGTCGCGCCTGGCACGTCGCTGGTGATCATCGGCGGCTCGGGCCAGGGCAAGTCCGTGACCATCAAGACGGCGCTGGGCCTGATGCGGCCCGAGGGCGGCCAGATCGAGATGGACGGCCAGAACGTCGTCGGCCTCTCCGAACGCCAGCGCCGCAAGCTGTTTTCGCGCATCGGGGTGCTGTTCCAGGGCGCGGCCCTGTTCGACAGCCTGACCGTCTGGGAGAACGTCGCCTTCCGCCTGATCAACGCCGACGGCGTGCCGCGCAAGCAGGCCCGCGAGCGCGCGATCGAGGCCCTGGAGCAGGTGCGGCTGGATCCCGCGGTCGCCGACCGCTTTCCGTCGGAGCTTTCGGGCGGCATGCAAAAACGCGCCGGCCTGGCCCGCGCCGTGGTCGCCCAGCCGGAGATCCTGTTCTTCGACGAGCCGACCACGGGCCTTGATCCCATCACCGCCGCGGCGATCAACCAGCTGATCTCCGACCAGGTCCGGCGCCTCGGCTCGACCGCGATCTCGATCACCCACGACCTGGCCTCGGCCCAGACGATCGGCGACGAGATCGCCATGCTGCACGGGGGAAAGATCGTCTGGCGGGGCCCGGCCTCGGCGCTGCGCACCACCGACAATCCCTACGTCCGGCAGTTCGTCGAAGGCCGTCCGGACGGACCGATCTCCCATGTGGTCTAGAAGGGTCCCGGCCGCCGTCCTGGCCGTGGCCCTGTTGTTCTCCGGAAGCGCCCAGGCCCAAAGCTACGTCCGCCCCGACTGCCAGGGCGCGGTCGCCCCGGCCGCCAACCGCTACGACACGGCCGAGCACGAGCGCTGGTACAAGCGCTTCTGGACCGGAACCTGCGATCACCTGACGCTGTGCGTGCCGGGCGGGCCGAACTGGAACGAGATCGTCGGCAAGCTGCTGGTCAAGGGCGGCGCCAGCGAACGGGGCGCGCTGCTGCCCAAGGCCTGCCGGCTGGGCCAGTTGATCGGCCTGGAATGGTCGCGCGAGCGCAACGTCCGCAAGATCACCACCGCCGACCTGAAGGTGTTCAGCGCCATGCTGGAGGCCACGGGCGACACGCTGAAGGGCGTGGACCGGGTCGACGCGGCGGCCCGCTTGAAGCTGGGCGTTCGCTAGCTAGACCGCCTCGCGCAGGGTTTCGGCCAACAGGCGTCCCTCCACCGCGCGGCTCGAGCCGGCGCGCCAGGCCACGACGATCTCGCGGCTGGGATGTTCGGTGGCCAGCGGTCGAACGGTCACGGCCGCGTGGTCGGTCAGCCCCGCCTGCACCGCCATGGCCGGCAGGAACGAGACGCCCAGGCCCGAGCCGATCATCTGCACCAGGGTCGGCAGGGAGGTGGCCGCGAAGCTCTCCTCGTCGCCCACGCCCCCA
>NZ_DATFAV010000108.1:0-5902 GCF_035254145.1 Caulobacter sp.
TGGCGCAGTTCCTGCCGCTTTTCCTCCTGACCCTGGTCGCCGGCGAGACAGCCGACCGCCGGACCCGCAAGCTGATCGTCGCGGCGACCCTGGCCCTGGACGCGGTCAGCGCCGGCGTTCTCCTGGTCCTGGCCCTGCTCGGCTCGCATCACCTGTGGCCGATCTTCGCCGTCTCGGTCGTGTTCGGCGCCAGTCGCGCCTTCCTTTCGCCCGCCAGCAGCGCCATGGGCCCCATGCTGGTGCCGCGACCGCTGCTGCCGCGCGCCATCGCCTGGAACTCGCTGTCCTGGCAGGCCGGCTCGATCGTCGGCCCGGCGCTGGGCGGCCTGCTGCTGATCCATTCGCCGGCCATGGCCTTCGGCGCCTCGCTGGCCCTTTATGGCGTGGCCGCCCTGCTGGCCCTGATGATCCGCCACCCGACCAAGCCCGAAACGCAGCCCGGGTCTCGCATGGAGCTGATCAAGGAAGGCCTGTCGTACGTCTGGAACAACAAGATCGTCTTCGGCTCGATCTCGCTGGACCTGTTCGCGGTGATCCTGGGCGGAGCGACCGCCCTGCTGCCGGTCTTCGCCAAGGACGTGTTGCACATCGGTCCCGGCGGCTTTGGCCTGTTGCGGGCCTCGCCCGCCATCGGAGCGACCCTGGTCGGGATCTACCTCGCCGCCAAACCCATCCGGCGCAACGCCGGCGCGATCATGTTCGCGGGCGTGGCGGTGTTTGGCCTGGCCACCACGATCTTCGGCCTGTCCAAGTTCGTCTGGCTGTCGGTCGCCGCCCTGGCCATCCTGGGCGGAGCCGACATGCTTTCGGTCTATGTCCGCCAGACCTTGGTCCAGATCGTCACGCCGGACGCCATGCGCGGCCGCGTCGCCGCCGTCTCGGGCGTGTTCATCAGCGCTTCCAACGAGCTGGGCGAGGTCGAGAGCGGCGCGGCGGCCTGGCTTCTGGGCCCGGTCGGCGCGGCGGTGTTCGGCGGGGTCGGGGCGATGGCGGTGACGGCGCTGTGGGCCTTCCTGTTCCCGGCGCTACGGAAGGCCGACCACCTGGACTGACCCTACAGCCCCGCCAGCTTGCGCAGCGGCTCGCCAGTCAGGCGGCGAATGATCCACTCGTCCATCGCGGCCGCGCCGAGGCTGTCATAGAAGGCGATCGACGGCGCGTTCCAGTCCAGCACCGACCATTCCAGGCGGCCTAGGTTCTCGTCGACGCAGCGCCGCGCCAGATTGGCCAGCAGGGCCTTGCCCGCGCCCGCCCCCCGCGCCGACGGCCGCACGAACAGATCCTCCAGATAGATCCCGTGCCGTCCAACGAAGGTCGAGTAGTTGTAGAACCACAGGGAAAAGCCGACCGGCTGGCCGTCGAGCTCGGCGATATCGGCGAAGGCGCGGGGATTTTCGCCGAACAGGGCCGCCTCGGTGTCGGCTTGCGTCGCCTGGACGGTGTCGAGCAGCTTTTCATAGTCCGCCAGATCGAGGATGAACTGGTGGATCAGGGCGGCGTCGGCGGGCGCGGCGGGCCTGATGGAAATCTTGGTGGAAACGGACATGGCGGTCTCTTCGGACTATCTGGAGTTCGTGCTGGAACAGCTCGCGCCGCTGGGCCAGATCGCCTCGCGCCGGATGTTCGGCGGCGTGGGGATCTACGCCAACGGCCTGTTCTTCGCCCTGGTCGACGACGACGTCCTCTACCTGAAGGGCGATGAGTCGCTGAAGCCCGAGTTCGAGTCCGCCGGCGCCCAGCCCTTCGCCCCGTTCGGCGACGACAAGCCAATGGCCTACTGGACCGCCCCGGTCGAGGCGCTGGACGACCAGGAACTGCTGCTGGAATGGGCGAGGAAGTCGCTGGCGGTGGCGGCGCGCAAACAAAACCCCTCTCCCAAAGGGAGAGGGCGGGGCCCGCGCTGAAAGCGTGGGAGGGTGAGAGGTCTCTTGGTCGAATATAACCCCTCACCTCCCACCGCTTCGCGGCGGGTCCCTCCTCTCCCGCTGGGAGAGGGTTCAAATCAACCGATCTTCACCCCCGGCGGCGGGACGCTGTCCTCGGGCACGAAGAAGTCCGGCATCAGGGTGGCGGCCGGGTCGACCTTGTAGCGGTCGAAGTCCCGCACGCCTTCGCCGTAAAGGAAGGTGTCGTCGATGAGGAAGTTACCGCTGAAGCTCCGCGCCGGCTTCTCGAAGATCGCGTGGGCCGCATCGGCCATGATCTCGACCGTGCGACAGTGCTTGAGCCCCTCCTCGCCGGTCAGGGCGAACTGGATGGCGGCGGTGGCGATGCCCGTGCGGGGCCACAGGGCGTTGAAGGCGATCCCGTCGCTCTTGAACTCCTCGGCCATGCCCAGCACGCACATCGACATGCCGAACTTGGCCATGGTGTAGGCCACGTGCGGGCCGAACCAGCGCGGCGACATATCCAGCGGCGGCGACAGCATCAGGACGTGGGGATTTTCGGCCTTCTTCAGATAGGGGATGCAGGCCTTCGACGTGACGAACGTGCCGCGCGTGTTGATCTGGTGCATCAGGTCGTAGCGCTTCATGTCGGTCGACAGCGTGCCGGTCAGCGAGATCGCCGAGGCGTTGTTCACGCAGATGTCGATGCCGCCGAACGTGGCGACGGCCTTCTCGACCGCTTCCTGGACGCTGGCCTCCTCGCGCACGTCGACCACCAGCGGCAGGGCCTTGCCGCCCGCCGCCTCGATCTCGGCGGCGGCGGTGTAGATGGTGCCGGGCAGCTTGGGATGGGCCTCGGCGGTCTTGGCCGCGACGACGATATTGGCGCCGTCCCGCGCCGCGCGCAGGGCGATGGCCAAGCCGATGCCGCGCGAGGCGCCGGTGACGAACAGGGTCTTGCCCTTGAGGCTCATGGCGTATCTCCGATCAGGCGCCGGCGCCGGTCGTTTCGACCGACAGGGTCCAAAGCCGCTCGGCGGCTTCGGGATCGAGGGCGTGGGGCATGACCCCGACCCACGGGGTGTCCTTGCTCCACGGAACGGCCTGGGCGCAATCCTCCAGATAGAGCCCGCCGACGCCCTCCAGTTCGTCGCCGGTCGCCGCCCAAACGCTGGTCGCCGCGCCCTGTTCCGTCGTCTTGAATCCCTCGCGGGGTTTGCCCTTCTCGTCGATCCAGCCCAGGGCCTGCTGTTCCTCAAGCGGAAGATGGCGCTGCAATGGCGTCATGATGCCGCCGGGCATGACCGCGTTGGCGTTGACGCCCTTGTCCTTGAACCGCTTGTCGAAGCCGACCGCGAACAGGCTGTTGGCGGTCTTGGCCTGGCCGTAGGCTTCCCACTTGTCGTAGGGTCGGCTGTTGTAGTTCGGATCCTCGAAATGGATCGGCGAGCGCCGGTGGCCGATCGAGGACAGCGACACCAGGCGCGATCGGTGACCCGAGTGCTCGGCGCCGTCCACCAGGCTCGGCGCCAGCAGCACCGACAGCAGAAAATGGCCGAAGTGGTTGGTGCCGATCTGCATCTCCAGCCCGTCGGCGGTGCGCGACAGCGGGCAGGCCATGACGCCGGCGTTGTTGATCAGGATGTTCAGGCGCCGATCGCCCCAGCGATGGGCGAAGTGACGGATGGCCTCGAAGCTGGACAGGTCCAGCATACCGAAGCTGACCCGCTTCATGCCGACCTCTTCGTTGATCCGGTTGGCGACCTCTTCACCGAGTTCCGGCTTGCGGGCGGCGATGATCACCTCCGCGCCGGCGTCGGCCAGGGCTCGCGCCGTCTCGACGCCGATGCCGGTCGCCGCACCGGTGACGATCGCCACCCGACCAGACAGGTCGTGGCCCGCGACCACCTCGCGCGCCGTCGACTTGGCCCCGAAGGGCGAGGTGATCCGATCCGCCATGTCGATCCTCCCGCTTATGGTCTGTCATCCCGGCCAAGCGCGAAGCGCGCCGAGCCGGGACCGCCGGACACTCTGCATCTTTTGTGGTCCCGGGTCTTCGCTGCGCTACGCCCGGGATGACAGTTTTAAACGACCTTGGTGAAGTCCGCAGGCCTGCGTTCCATGAAAGCCATGAAGGCCTCGCGGGCCTCGGCCGTCTGCAGGCGAGCGGCGAACTCGGCGCCCTCGACATCCATCAAGGCGGCGATCTTCTCGGCGTCGCGCATCAGGCGCTTGGTGACCGTCAGGGCGCCCAGCGGACGCTTGGCCAACTGGTCGGCGGCGGCGCGGGCCCGGGCGCGCAGGTCGCCCAGTTCGGCCGAGCCGTTGGCGATCCCCCAGGCCACGGCCGTACCGCCGTCGATCGCCTCGCCGAGCGCGAACATGGCGTAGGCTCGGGCATGACCGATGCGGGCGGGCAGCAGCCAGCTCGACGCGGCCTCCGGCACCAGGGCCAGGTTGACGAAGGGCACGGTCAGCCGCGCGTCGGGGGTCACATAGACGAGGTCGCAGTGCAGCAGCATGGTCGTGCCCACGCCGACCGCCTGACCCTGGACGGCGGCGACCAGCGGGCGCGTGGCGTTGGCCAGGGCCTTGAGGAAGCGCAGCACGTGCCGCTCGCCCGTGAAGGCGCCCGTCGCCTGGGCCGCGAAATCCTGCAGATCGTTGCCGGCGGTGAAGCTATCGCCCTCGGCCTGGAAGATCACGACCCGGACCGTGGGATCCTTCTCCGCCGCTTCCAGGCTGTCGGCCAGGACGCCGTACATGGCGTTGGACAGGGCGTTCTTTTTCTCGGGCCGCGCCAGGGTGAGGGTCATCACGCCAGCGTCGATCTCGACCTGAACATGGTCGGTCATTCACGAATCTCCCTTGGGGAACTTGGTCTGCAGGCAGGCGAGCCAGCGCGCGACCACATTGATCTCGTCGTCCGTGAAGCCGTCGGTCAGGTGGGCGTTGATCCCCTGGAGGCCCGCCTTGGCCTGCTCGCGCGCCGTCCGGCCCTTGTCGGTCAGGTGCAGACGCATGGCGCGGCCGTCCTTGGGATCGGCGCGGCGCTCGACCAGACCGGACCGCGTCATGCGATCGATCAGGCCGGTCATGGCCGAGGGCGCCAGGTCGAGGGCGTCAGCCGCCTCGCCGATCAGCACGCCGTCCTGGTCGCCCAGATAGAACAGCACGCCGGACTGGGCGGCGGTCAGACCGCCCTTGGCCGCCATCTTGCCCTCGATCCAGCGCTGCACGCGCCGATGGCCGGCGTTGAGCAGGAAGATGAGGCGGCGGTCGGGCGACACGGACATAGGTTCAGCCTATATTTCGCGTGCGAAATGTCAAACAACCGTTTCTAGTCCGGACTTGAATTCGTTCTGTACCAGGCGACCCCCTCCGCGTCCGTCTCGCGCCGGATCCGGCCCCGGCCGATCAGGCAGTTGAGATGCGCCAGCGCCTCGCCCGTCGCCATGCCCAGCAGATCGGCTCCGATCGGCCGGGCGAACAGGGCGCCGAAGGTGTCCACCGCCCGCTTGGGCTCGATGAGCTTCTTCTCAAGGCGTGAAAGGCCCCGCTCGTGGCCGGAGATCAGGGCGTCGATGCGCGTGTGCAGGCCCTCGAACGGATCGTTATGGGCCGGCAGCACGATCACGTCGTCCGGCACCGTCGACTTGACCTTGGCCAGCGACCGCAGCCAGTCGCTCAGCGGATCGGCGTCGGGCTCGGTCGGGAACACCGAGACGTTCGACGAGATGCGCGGCAGCACCTGGTCGCCGGAGATCAGCACGTTCAGTTCGGGGCACCACAGGCAGGCGTGGTCGGGCGAGTGCCCCTGGCCCGTCACCACCCGCCAGGTCCTGCCGCCGATCTCGAAATCCTCGCCGTCCGACAGGCGCCGATAGCTGTCGGGCAGGGCGTAGATCGCCTTGCCGAAGCCGCCGAAGCGGGCCTTGTAGTTCTCGATGGAGTCCTCGTCCCAGCCGGCGGCGTGGAAGAACTTCACCCCGTCCTCGGGCGCCGCGCGGCCGGTG
>NZ_DATFAV010000109.1:0-25112 GCF_035254145.1 Caulobacter sp.
GCGGCAGGTGGTGGGCGTCTCGACCCCTCGCTTCGTCGAGCCGATCGCCAAGGCCCTGGGCGCGCTGGGCGCCGAGCGCGCCTGGTCGGTGCACGGCTCGGGCCTGGACGAGCTGACCACCACGGGCGAAACCGACGTCGCCGAATGGCGTGATGGCGTCGTGCGCCTCTTCAAGATCACGCCCGAGGCCGTCGGCCTGCCGCGCGCCTCGCTGTCCGACATCACCGGCGGCGACCCGATCTTCAACGCCGCAGCCCTGACCCGTCTTCTCGAAGGCGAAACCGGCGCCTATCGCGACATCGTGTTGCTGAACGCCGCCGCCGCCTTCCTGGTCGCGGACAAGGTCGAGACTCTGGTCGAAGGTATCGAGCTGGCCGCCGACGTGATCGACAAAGGGCGCGCCCGCGCCGCCCTCGACGGCCTGGTGGCCGCCACCAATACGGAAACAGCCTCGTGACCGACATCCTGGCCAAGATCGCCGCCTACAAGCGCGAGGACGTCGCCGCCCGCAAGGCCGCGCGTTCGCAAGCCGAGGTCGACGCCGCCGCCAGGGCCGCCTCGGCCCCGCGTGGCTTCAAGGCGGCGCTCGAAGCCTTTCACGCCCCCGGCAAGCTGTCGCTGATCGCCGAGATCAAGAAGGCGTCGCCGTCCAAGGGCCTGATCCGCGAGGACTTCGATCCGCCCCTTCTCGCCAAGGCTTACGAAGCCGGCGGCGCGGCCTGCCTGTCGGTCCTGACGGATGGCCCCAGCTTCCAGGGCGCCGACGAGTATCTGGTGGCCGCCCGCGCGGCGACCGTCCTGCCCTGCATCCGCAAGGACTTTCTCGTGGATCCCTGGCAGGTGGCCGAGAGCCGCGCCCTGGGCGCCGACGCCATCCTGGTCATCCTGGCGATGATCGACGACGCCCTGGCGGCCGATCTGATGTCCGAGGCCCGCCGCCTGGGCATGGACGCCCTGGTCGAGGTCCACGACGAGGCCGAGATGGCGCGCGCCGGCGCCTTGGGCGCGGATCTCGTGGGGATCAACAATCGCGACCTCAAGAGTTTCGTCGTCGACCTCGCCGTCACCGAGCGCCTGTCGACCCAGGCCCCGAAAGGCGCTCTGCTGGTCACCGAGAGCGGCGTCTTCACCCACGCCGACGCCGTGCGGATGGAGAAGGCCGGCGCCAAGGCCATGCTGGTCGGCGAGAGCCTGATGCGTCAGGCCGACGTCACGGCCGCGACCAAGGCTCTGATCGGCTGACCATCCTGATGGTTGGCCCAGAACCACGGGCTCTCTAGAGTCCGATCGCTTCGAGCAAAGGGAATCGGATGCAGGCCTTTCTGACCGCGCTGCGCAACGTCACGCCAGCGCCTCTGCGTCCGGCGCTGGGCCGCCTGCGCCGCGCCCTGCTGCCGCGTGGCGCGACCGCGACCGCCGGATCCATCGACGCGGTCGCCGCGCCGCAGGAGCTCTGGCATCTGGTCGGGGCCGCGGACGCGGACTTCGTGCGCGTGGGCCAGGAGTTCAAGCGCCTGTTCATCGAGGCGGGCCTGCAACCGCGCCACGCCATCCTCGACGTCGGCTGCGGGATCGGCCGCGCCGCCGCGCCCCTGGTCGACTACCTGGACGAGACTGGCCGCTATGCCGGCTTCGACGTGATGGCCGAGGCGATCGACTGGTGCAAAGCCAATATCGCCGTCGGCGACCCGCGCTTCGACTTCGTGCACGCCGACATGCACAGCGACCGCTACAATCCGGCCGGTTCGCAACCCGCCAGCGCCTATGTCTTCCCCTATCCGGACGCCAGCTTCGACTATGTTTGGCTAGGCTCGGTGTTCACCCACCTCCTGGCCGCCGACCAGGCCCAGTTCGCGCGCGAGATCGCCCGGGTGCTCAAGCCGGGCGGCATCAGCATCGTCTCCTGGTACCTGATCGACGAGGAGGCGCGCGCCAACACCGGCAACGGCCAGATCGCCTTCGATTTCGTCCATCCGCTGGACGGTTGCTGGACGGCTACGCCGGAGTTGCCCGAGTCGGTGATCGGCTATGACATCGAGCCGGTCCTGGAGCAGTACGACGCCCTGGGTCTGGACGTGCTCAATCCGGCGCTGGGCGTGTGGCGACGCCAACCCCTGCAGGACCAGGACATCGTCATCGCTCGCAAGCGCGCCTGAAGGCTCTCGTTAAGCTTTTGATTCTGGCCGACATTTGCTCGACGGCACTGTCTAGCTATTGATTTTCCAAGGCTTTTCTCGCCAACCGCGCTTCGACTTGACTTTAACCCGGAACACCTGGAGAACATTCGCAAGGTTTGCGGTTTGTTCCGCGCTCCAGCCGAGGTCGCCATGCTCACCCGCAAGCAGCACGAACTGCTGATGTTCATCCACGAACGGATCAAGGAGACTGGCGTCTCTCCCTCGTTCGACGAGATGAAGGAGGCCCTGGACCTGGCTTCCAAGTCCGGCATCCATCGCCTGATCACCGCTCTGGAAGAGCGCGGCTTCATCCGCCGCCTGGCCCACCGCGCCCGGGCGCTCGAGGTGGTGAAGCTGCCGCAGCAGGCCACGACCGCCGCGCCGCCGAAAGGCCGCGGGGCCTTCCGCCCGCAGGTGTTCGAAGGCGGCGGCGCCCCGCCGGCGTCCGCCGCGACGCCGCCCGCCAACGACAGCCGCGAACTGCCCATCCTCGGCCGCATCGCCGCCGGCACGCCAATCGACGCCATCCAGCACGAGCGCGAGCGCCTGCCGGTGCCCGAAGCCATGCTAGGCGGCGGTGAGCATTACGTCCTCGAGGTGCAGGGGGACTCGATGATCGAGGCCGGCATCCTCGACGGCGACTACGTGATCATCAGGAAGGGCGACACCGCCACCTCGGGCGAGATCGTCGTCGCCCTGGTCGGCGAGGAGGCCACCCTCAAGCGCCTGCGCAAGAAGGGCGGCTCGATCGCCCTGGAAGCGGCCAACCCCAAGTACGAGACCCGCATCTTCGGCCCCGACCAGGTCGAGGTGCAGGGCAAGCTGGTGGGTCTGATCCGGCGGTATCACTGATTCCGCCCCGAGCCGATCATCCCCGCGAAAGCGGGGACCCAAGCTGAATGTCGGAACAAACTCCGCCTTCCTCGGCTCTGCGCCTAGGGAGGCGAATTTGTTTGCGCGTTCGCCAACCACCAAGCCGTTTGGATCCCCCTTCGCGGGGATGAGCGGTTTGGGGTGAACGCTTAAGGCTTTGGCGCCAGACGCCCCTCCTCCGCCAACCGCTTGGCGACCGTGTCGAAGCCGGCCCAGGCCGCGGCGGCCAGGGAACCGCCCGTGCTGACCCGCCGCACGCCCAGCGCGCCCAGGCTCTCGACCGACATCTCCGGTCCCCAGAACAGCACGTTGACCGGCTTGGGCGCGACGGCCTGGACGATGGCCTTGATCTCCTCCGGATCGGTGACCGCCGGGGCGTAGAGGCAGTCGGCGCCAGCCTGGGCGTAGGCCTTCAAGCGGTCCAGGGTCGGCGCCAAATCGCGGTTTCCACGCAGATAGCCTTCGGTGCGACCGACCAGCATGACGTCCTGGCCCGAGGCGTCGATAGCCGCGCGGGCGGCCTTGAGGCGCGCGATGGCCGTCGGGAGATCGTACAGCGCCGAGCCCGACCAGTCCTCGATCGAGACGCCCGCGACACCGGCCTCGATGGCCAGGGTCACGCTCTCGCCAACGCCTTCCGGCGTGTCGGCGAAGCCGTTCTCGAAATCGGCGTTCACCGGCAGGTCAGTGGCGGCGCACAGCATGCGCAGGTGCTCGACCACCTCGTCGCGGGTCAGTTGACCGTCGTCCTTGCCCATGGCCCAGGCCGCGCCCGCGCTGGTCGAGGCCAAGGCCTTGAAGCCCAGTTTCGCCAACCGCTTGGCGCTGCCGACGTCCCACGGATTGGGCAGGGCGAAGCAGCCCTCGGCGTGCAGGGCGCGGAAAGCCGCGCGGCGGGCGGCGAACGGGTTCGTCATCACTGATCCTCCGGCGGTGTTCTTCTCCGCCCTCCCGACGACGCTAGCCGCCGCGCGCGTCATCGGATGTCAGCAGGCGGCTCCAGGGGCGCTCGCCCCGCAAGGGCTGAGCCCAGACGATGCGCCATCCGTCAGGGTGGCGATAGAGCTCAGCCGCCCCGCCCCGCGCAAAGTCCTCGGCGGTCAGGAGCACGGTATCGGCGCATAAAGGCGGGGTGCGTTCGGGCGCCCGAGCCCGGATCACCACGACCTCACTGTTCACGCAAAGGCCTGACAGGGTCCCGGCGTCGGGCGTCTTGCGGCTCCAGGCCAGGGACAGGCGTACGGGCGCGCCCAGGGCGGGCGCGCAGATCCGCTTGTCGCAGGCGTAGAGGCTCCATGTCGCCGGCGTCAGCCCGCGCCGCCGCGCCCACAGTTCGGCCCCGAACCGCTTGGCGTCGGTCCGAAGCAGCACCGCCGCATCACCGGACCGAACGGCGGCCGCCGCGCCGTCCGCGGCGATCCAGGCGTCGGGCGGCGTGGGTCTGGGCCAGAGGGCGACCGCAAGCGCCAGGGGCGCTCCAACCCAACGCAGCCGGCCCTTCCACAGGCACAGGATCATCAGGCCCAAGAAGGCGACCACCAGCACCTGCGGTGGTGCGCTAGCGACGATGCGCTGCGCCCCGTGGGCGTCGGCGAAGCCCCTGGCGATTCCGACCATCGCGTCGATTCCCCAACCCGCGACGGCCAGGAATGGCGCGCCCAGGCCGAACGGCTCCAGCAGCGTGCCGATCGCCAGGAAGGGCATGATCACGAACGAGGACAGCGGCGCGACCGCCAGATTGGCCGGAAGACCCCAGACGGCGACCCGATTGAAGTGCTGCATGGCGAACGGCGCGGTGGCCAGCCCCGCCACCAGGCTGGCGGCGACGCTGGCGGCGAGCCAGGTGATCCCCGCCTGCGGCCAACGGATCCACCATGGGGTCGAAATCTCCTTCACGGGCCGTGGCCAGCTTTCGGCCAGGGCGACCAGAGCGGCGGTGGCCGCGAACGACATCTGGAAGCCCGGCTCGCCCGCCGTCTCTGGCTTCAGGGCCAGGATCAGCAAGGCCGCCACGGCCAGGCCATGCAGGGTTATCGCCCGCCGATCGAACAGGATGGCGAGGAAGGCGACGCTGGCCGTGATCGCCGACCGCTCGGCCGGGGGCGGCGCGCCGGAGATCACCAGGTAGCCGAGCACCGCGACCAGACCCGCCACCGCCGCGATCTTCTTGCCCGGCGCCCGCAGCGCCAGCCATGGCCAGGCGGCGACGCCCAGCCGCACCGCTCCGAATACGAAGCCGCCAACGATGGCCATGTGCAGGCCCGAGATCGACAGGATGTGCGCCAGGCCCGAAGCCCGCATCGCGTCGGTCTGCTCCGGCGTGATCCAGGCCTCGTGGCCGGTGACCATGGCCGCGCCAATCCCTCCGCTGGACGGCCCCATCCGCGCCAGGATCCTCTGGGCCAGGCGCCAGCGAAAGGCGTTGACCGCCATGGTCAACCGCAGCCTTGGCGGCGGTCGATCCAGTTCGGCGCTGGTCACCTCACCGATGACGAACCCCACGCCGCCGATCGAGTCGAACCAAGCGTCGCGAGCGAAGTCGTAAGATCCGGGCGAAGCGGGCGGCGGCGGTTGACCCAGCATGGCCTTCACGCGGATCGCCTGGCCGGGCGCGGGCGTGTCGTTCTCGCCGATCGTCACCCGGATCCGTCGCGGCGTCCGCTCCGGCGGCAGGCCAGAGATCGAGACCGGCGCGATCAGCAGGCGCGGCCCGCCCACGCCCGGACTGACCACATCGACGACGAAGCCGTCGACACGGCGCACGACGCGCTCTCCGGTCATGATCGGGGCGGCGACCCGGTCGCTGCGGATCTTGGCGGCCAAGGTCCCGGCCGCGCCAAATGCGGCCAAGCCGATCAAGGCGATGATCAGCGCTGGCGCGGCGCCCCGGCGAAGCGTCCACCAGAGGCTCGTCAGGGCCAGCGCCAACGCCCCGAGCATCCAAAACGATGGCTCGCCCCTTGCCTCCAGATAGGCCGCGGCGCCCAGCCCGAGCGCCACCGGAGTCCAGAGAAAGGCGCGAGCCTCGTTGACGCGCAGTTCGGCCAGCGCCAGCGCCGCAAGCGCCCGCCACGAGAGCCGCATGATCGCGGGCCTTGGCGTCGCCTCCAGAGCTTCGGAACCTAACACTCGGAAACCACTGTATTTTTGACAGCCAAGTCAAGTTGGCCGCACCACGCAAAACCGCTAGGCCCGGCGGGAACCGGCGTGCTAAGACGCCCCGCCCAAGCCGCGTCGCGGCCCGCGTTCTTCGACGCCGATCCGGCGTCCAGCCCTGCAGCCTTGAAGTCCATGTCGAACCCCTCCCCCTCGGCGACTGGCGTCGTCACGCGTTTCGCCCCCTCGCCCACCGGCTTCCTGCATATCGGCGGCGCCCGCACGGCGCTGTTCAACTGGTTATATGCACGCCATACGGGAGGGAAGTTCCTTGTTCGCGTCGAGGACACCGATCGCGAGCGCTCGACCGAGGCGGCCGTGGCCGCCATCTTCGAGGGCCTCGACTGGCTGGGCCTGAAGTCCGACGAAGAGGTGATCTTCCAGCACACCCGCGCGCCGCGCCATGTCGAGGTCGTGCACGAGATGCTGGCCAAGGGCCGCGCCTATCGCTGCTGGATGACGGTCGAGGAGCTGGAGGTCGCTCGCGAGAAGGCCCGCGCCGAGGGCCGCGCCATCCGTTCGCCCTGGCGCGACGCGCCGGAAGGCGATCTCTCCAAGCCGCACGTCATCCGCTTCAAGGGCCCGCTGGACGGCGAGACCCTTGTCGACGACCTGGTCAAGGGCCCGGTGACCTTCCGCAATATCGAGCTGGACGATCTGGTCCTGCTCCGCGCCGACGGCGCGCCGACCTACAATCTGGCCGTGGTCGTCGACGACCACGACATGGGCGTCACCCATGTGATCCGCGGCGACGACCACCTGAACAACGCCGCCCGCCAGACCCTGATCTACAAGGCGATGGATTGGGCCGTGCCGGCCTTCGCCCACATCCCGCTGATCCACGGCCCGGACGGCGCCAAGCTCTCCAAGCGCCACGGCGCCCAGGCCGTCGGCGAGTTCGCCGACCTCGGCTATATCCCCGAGGGCATGCGCAACTACCTGGCCCGCCTGGGCTGGGGCCATGGCGACGACGAAGTGTTCAACGACGAGCAGGCGATCAGCTGGTTCGACGTGAAGGACGTGGTCAAGGCGCCCGCGCGCCTGGACTGGGCCAAGCTGAACCACACCAACGCCCAGCACCTGCGCAAGGCCGACGACACACGCCTGACCGAACTGGCCCTGGCGGCCGCCCAGAAGCGCGACGAACCGCTGCCCGCCGATGCGCGCGAGCGGATCGCTCGCACCGTCCCGGAAGTGAAGGAAGGCGCCAAGACGATCCTGGAGCTGGTGGATCACTGTGCGTTCGCACTGAAGACCCGCCCCCTGGCGCTGGACGAAAAAACGCAGAAGCAGCTGACCGAGGAAACCGTCGAGCGGCTCAAGCGCTTGCGTGATCAGCTGGCCGCCGCGCCGGCCTTCGACGCCGGCACGCTGGAGACCGTGTTGAAAACGTTCGCGGAATCCGAAGGCGTCGGTTTTGGCAAGTTCGGCCCCGCCCTGCGCGGAATCCTGACCGGCGGCGCGCCGGCGCCGGATCTGAACAAGACGATGGCCGCCCTGTCCCGCGAAGAGAGCCTGGGGCGTCTTGACGACGCCCTGGCGCCGCGCGCATGAGGCGCTATAACGCACCCGCGAAAAGCCAAAGTTGGACTGCTCGTTCCAATTATGAAGGGGTCTAAGTATGACCGATAAAGCCACGCTGACGATCGGCGACAAGAGCTACGACCTGCCGATCCTCAAGGGCAGCACGGGTCCGGACGTCATCGACGTCCGAAAGATTTACGGCGAAAGCGACCACTTCACCTTCGATCCCGGCTTCACCTCGACCGCGTCTTGCGAGAGCAAGATCACCTATATCGATGGCGACGCCGGCATTCTGCTGCACCGCGGCTATCCGATCGACCAGCTGGCCGAGAAGTCCTCGTTCCTCGAGGTCTGCCACCTGCTGCTGAACGGCGAGCTGCCGACGGCCGACGAATTCGCCAAGTTCGAGAAGAACATCACCTACCACACGATGCTGCACGCGCAGTTCGACCGGTTCTTCGAGGGCTTCCGCCGCGACGCCCACCCGATGGCCGTGATGACCGGCGCCGTGGGCGCCTTGTCGGCCTTCTACGCCGACAGCATCAATGTCGACGACGCTCGTGAGCGCGAGATCAGCGCCCATCGCCTGATCGCCAAGATGCCGACGATCGCCGCCCGCGCCTACAAGTACACGGTCGGCCAGCCGTTCATCTCGCCGCGCAACGACCTGTCGTACTCGGAAAACTTCCTGCGCATGTGCTTCGCCGTGCCGGCCGAGGACTGGAAGCCGAACCCGGTGCTGACCCGCGCCATGGACCGGATCTTCATCCTGCACGCCGACCACGAGCAGAACGCCTCGACCTCGACCGTCCGCCTGGCCGGTTCGTCGGGCGCGCACCCGTTCGCCTGCATCGCCGCCGGCATCGCCTGTCTGTGGGGCCCGTCGCACGGCGGCGCCAACCAGGAAGCGCTGGAGATGCTGGAGACCATCGGCTCGGTCGACAACATCCCGGACTACGTCCAGGGCGTGAAGGACCGCAAGTACAAGCTGATGGGCTTCGGCCACCGCGTGTACAAGAACTTCGATCCGCGCGCGAAGGTCATGCAGAAGACCGCCCACGAAGTGCTGGCGGAACTGGGCCACAACAACGACCCGCTGCTGCAGGTCGCCCAGGAACTGGAAAAGGTCGCGCTGAGCGACCCGTATTTCATCGACCGCAAGCTGTACCCGAACATCGACTTCTATTCGGGCATCACCCTGCGCGCGATGGGCTTCCCGACCAACATGTTCACCGTGCTGTTCGCCCTGGCCCGCACCGTCGGCTGGATCAGCCAGTGGAAGGAAATGTTCGAGGACCCCACCCGCAAGATCGGTCGTCCGCGTCAGCTCTACACCGGCGCCACGCAGCGCGACTACGTCTCGATCGACAAGCGCTAAGCCGCTTTCTTTGGGACAACGGATCAGGCCCCGCTTCGGCGGGGCCTTTTTCGTTCAGCGCTTCAACAGGAAGCTCAGAACCTCGGCGACCGCGCGATACAGCGCCTCGGGGATTTCCTCGTCGACCTCTATGGTCGACAGGGCCTGGGCCAGGACGGGATCTTCCTCGATTGGAACGCCGTGCTCGCGCGCGGTTTCGATGATCTTCTCGCCGATCCAGCCCTGGCCGGAGGCCACCACCTTGGGCGCATTGGGATCCTCGTAGAGCAAGGCGACCGCGATGCGCGGCCGCGCCGAGGGACCGGTGACGCCGCTCATGAGGCCTGGTCCACAAAGTGGCCCAGCACGCTGGTGTCGCGGATCGGCGGAGCGCCGGAATGGACCGCGACGTCCGGCGAAAGATCGGCCTGGCGAAGCGCCGCTCCGAGACTCTCCTCGCCAGCTCGAAGGCGCGCGATCGTCTCCGCCCGCTCGGCCCACAGGGACACCCGCGTCCGCGCGCCGGTCAGGGTCACCAGGGCATGCACCGGTCCCAACGGTTCGACATCGATCGAGAACCGGACACGATAGGTGCGTTCGACCGTCCCGACCGCGCCGCCGCCCGCCCCGCCGCCGTCGTGGCTGATCTCGAACTGGGCCACCGCCACGCCCTGGGGCGTCACGAACGGGACCTCGAGGTTCAAGCGCCCGGCCTGCGGCCGCGCCTCCCCCGTCTCCGGATCGTGATGGACCTCGGGAAGGGACGCGATCTGCATCAGATCCTGCCGGGCCAGAGCCGCGCCCGCGCCCTTCACCAGTCGACGAACGATCGCCTGCGCCGAGGCTTCGGGCGGCAAGTCCGAACCCGTTGGACGCTGTCCAGCCAGCGGACCGCCCGCGAACGGCGGCGGCGGAGTCTTCGAACGCGCCTGCTCAGCGGAAACGGGCCCATACCCCTTCGCGGCCAGCGGCATGGTCGTGCTTGGCGGCGAACGCGCCAGATCTTCCGCGTCCGGTGTCGCTTCGATCATGCCCAGCAGACCGAGCGCCGGCGCTTCCGGCTTGGTCGTCGGCGGACGCACGGGCTTGGGGGACGCCAGAAACGCCGCGAAGCGTGGCTCGACCGCATCGTCCAGCGGCGGCGAGACGGTTTCCTTGGCCGGCGGAGCGAGCGCTGCGCTGTCGTCTCGCCGCGGCGCGGCTGTCTGGGGGGATTCCGCGTCCGCCAAGGGAGCGCCGCCGCTCTGCGCTTCGGGCCGCGCGACTCCGTGGGGGCTCTCCGTCTCGACGTGCTCGCTCTGGACCGGCCGGCTTTGAGCAGGCCCACTCCGAACCGGCTCATCGCCCTCGGCGTGATCCGCGATCTCCGGCGCGGCCATTCCGGGGTGCTCGGGTTCCTCGGTGGGCGGCGGCGCTGTCCGCGCCAGCCAGTTGGAGAGCACGCTCCGGAAAACCAGCAGGGCCGCCTTGATGTCTGTCTCCGGCGCCACGGACGGGGCCGCGCCCTCGTGCTTGGGAAGGTCGCCCCGCGCCAGCCGCGCCTCGAGGAAGACGCCCGAACGCTCGACAGCCTTTCTCAGGCCCTGGGCAGTCGAAATTTCGAAGGCGCGTGGAACGCGCGCCAGCAGGGTCTTGCCCGCGTTGCGGACTTCCGACGGCGTCTCCGCACGCTCGACGATCTCGCGCACGTCGGCCATCAGCGGCGCCAGGCCCGCCTGGCGGGGAACGGCGTCGGCCGCCGCGACGCGAACGGCGCGGATCGACCGCACGTCTGGAACCGGAGCACGGCCAGGCTCGACCGCGCCGCCCTTGGCGGCCGGCGTATCCGTCGCGCGCCCCGCATCCTGGGCCGAAGCCTGTCCGGGCTGCTCCACGGTCGAATGGGTCTTGAACGTCGACGCCGTCGGTTGACCCACGATCTCGCCCAGTTGAGCGGTCGCCCCGGCCATCGCGGCGCGGGCCATGGCTTGCAGAGCGACGGCGGAACTCGGCGGGCTCCCAGCCGGTGCGGCGGGAGCGGTCGGGGTCACGGGCGTGGTCGGGTCGATGGCCACGACGACGGCTCCAGCGCGGAAGTCGTCAGGATCTTAAGACCCGCGCGTAAAGGGCTGGTTAACCTTGGATGAGCCCGCGAGCGTTCAGGAAATCGAGCAGCGCGGTCGCGGCCGCCTCGGACGGATCGGGCATCCCGCGGCCCATCTTGTCGAGCGCCTCGTATTGTTCGGCGGCCTGGCGGACCCGAAGATCGGCGTCATCCAGAAGTCGCTCCACCTCGCGCGCCAAGCCCTCACCCTCGCAGGCGTGCTGGATCAGCTCCGGCGCCACGGCTCGACCAGCCGCGATATTGAACAGGGTGATCCAGCGCGGCTTCATCAGTCGCTTTAGGATGGCGTAGGTGATGGCGCCCGTCTTGTAGCCGACCACCATCGGGCGCCCCGCCAGGGCCAGCTCGGTCGTCACCGTGCCGCTGCAGGCCAGGGCGACGTCCGCCGCGACGAAGGCGTCGTCCTTCAGGCCTTCGTCCTCGATGACGTGGGCGCGGAAGGGCCACCCCGCCACGCGGGCTTTCACCGCCTCGGCCACCGTGTAGGCGGCCGGCACGACGACCACGAGGTCCGGCCGGGTCGCCTTGAGCCGCTGCACGGCGTCGGCGAAGGCGGGCATGACCCTTTCGATCTCGGAGGGGCGGCTGCCGGGCAGGACGAGCAGGATCTGCTCGCCAGGCGACGCCCCGATCGCCGCGCGCAGACGCGCCGGATCGGCGCGGTCGAAACGCTTGGCCAGGGCCGAATTGCCCACGAAGACGTTCTTGAGCCCGGCCGCGTCGAAATAGGGCTTGTCCATGGGCTGGATGGACAACAGCAGATCCACGGCCCGGGCCAGGCTGTAGGCTCGCTTCTCGCGATAGGCCCAGACCTGCGGCGCGACGTACTTCACCAGCGGCATGGCGGGATCGAGCTTCCGCAGCGCGTGAGCCAGGCGGATGTTGAAGCCCCAGCTGTCGATCAGCACGGCCACGTCGGGCTTTTCGCGCGCCGCCAGGGCCACGGTGTCGTTCAGACGGGCCTTGGCCCTGGGATAGGCCTTCAGGCTCTCCCAGATGCCCAGGATCGACAGCTGGGCGATGTCGAAGGGGCTCTGAACCCCCTGCTCGGCCATCTTGACGCCGCCGACACCCACGAAGGTCACCCGATCGCCGAGACGCGCGCGTAGCGCCTTGGCGAGGCCGGCGCCCAGGGCGTCGCCGGACGCCTCGGCCGCGACCAGCATGACCTTCAGGGGCGCGCTCACGCGTTCCCCCGCGGATCGACCCCCAGCACGAAGAGTCCCAACTCGTCGGCCGCGGCGGCCACGGCCTCTCGGTCGACGACCAGCAGACGTCCCGCCTCGCCGACCACGCCAGCGAGACCCGCCCGGGCCGCGCGCTGGATGGTGGCGACTCCGATGGTCGGCAGGTCCACCCTCGTCTCCTGGATCGGCTTGGGCGCCTTGGCCAGAACGCCTCTCGGCCGCTCGATCGAACCCCGGATGGACTGAGGCAGATCCGCCACTCGGCGCAGCATGGCGTCGGTGCCTTCCTGGGCTTCCACGGCGAGAACGAGACCATTGCAGACAACGGCCCCTTGCCCCACGTCCAGGCGGCCGATCTCGCGCGCCACCGTCAGGGCCTTGTCGATGTCCGCCATGTCATCGTCCGAGGGATACATCCGACCGAGGCGGCCCAGCGGCAGGGTCATCTCGCCCACCACCTCGTGAGCGCCCTCGATCTCGAAGCCTTCCTTCTCGAACTCGTCCAGGACGCGCCGCAACAGCGCGTCGTCCCCCTGACGCGCGGCCATGATGAGCCCCGGCATGACCTTCAAACCGCGCGCGTCGGGCATGAGCGCGGCGAAGTCGGGGCGATTCACATTTCCAGCGAAGCACACGACTTGGCAGCCCTCGGCCTTCAGGGCCTTGAACACCTTGCCGAATTCGCCGAGGCCAACGTCCGCGCCCGGATAGCGCGCCAGGGCCGGATCGGCGAAGCTCTTCAGGCGCATCACCGCGAAGGACCGGCCGGCGGCCTCGCAGTGGGCCGCCAGTTCCACGGGCAGCGCTCCGCCTCCGGCGATCAGACCCAGCTTTCGCATGTCGAAAGCCTAGACCTCGCGCTCGGGCAGGCACAGGGGGCGATTGGCGTCCGCCCGGATGAAGTCGACGATTTCCATCACTTCGGGATTGCCGGCGTGGATCTCGGCCACGTCCTCGAGCCGCTCCTGGAACGTGCCTTCGTCGGCGAACATCAGGCGATAGGCCGCGCGCAGGGCGTTTATCGTCTCGCGCGAGAAGCCCCGACGCTTCAGGCCGACCAGGTTCAGGCCCTCCAGATGGGCGTGGTTGCCCCACACCGAGCCGTAGGGGATCACGTCCTTGGTCACCGCGGCCAGGCCGCCGATGAAGCTGTAGCGGCCGATGCGCGAAAACTGGTGCGCCGCGGCAAGGCCGCCCATGAACACGTAGTCGCCGATGGCCACATGGCCGCCCAGGGTCGCGCCCTTGGCCAGCACCACGAAGTCACCGACGGCGCAATCGTGGGCGACGTGCGAGCCGACCATGTAGAGGCCGTCCGAACCGATCGTGGTCACGCCCTTCCCCGAGGCCGTGCCGGTATGCATGGTCACGTGCTCGCGGATGATGTTGCGCGGACCGATCAAGAGTTCGGTGCGCTCGCCCTTGTGGCCCAGATGTTGGGGCGGCCCGCCCAGGTTGGCGAATGGGTGGACGACGCAGCCTTCGCCGATCGTCGTCGCCCCTTCGACCACCACGTGCGACAACAGGCGCACGCCCGCCGCCAGGGTCACGTCGGGTCCGACGATGCTGTAGGGGCCGATCTCGACATCGGGGGCCAGCCGCGCCTCGGGGGCGACGATGGCGGTGGGATGGATGGTCATGCCTTGGGCCCCGTCTCGACCACCATGGCGGCGAACTCGACCTCGGCGGCGACCTTATCGCCGACCTTGGCCACGCCCTTGAACTTGAAGATGGACGAGCGCGCCCGCACCACCTCGACCTCCATCCGGATCACGTCGCCCGGACGCACCGGCGTGCGGAAGCGGGCATTGTCGACCGACATGAAGAAGATCGTCTTGCCATCGGTGTCGACCTCGAGCGACTTGCTCATCAGCACCGCGCCGGTCTGCGCCAGAGCCTCGATGATCAGGACGCCCGGCATGACTGGATTGCCGGGGAAATGCCCCTGGAAAAATGGCTCGTTGATCGTGACGCACTTGATGCCGACGATCGACTTGTGGGGATTGTAGTCCTCGGCCCGGTCGACCAGCAGGAACGGATAGCGGTGCGGAATGCGCGCCAGGATCTCCGCGATGTCGATGTCGGTCTGCACCGTTTGCTCGGCGTTCTGGCTCATCTCAGCCCCTCGTCACTCGACCGCCCGCCATGCGCGACAGCCACGCGGTCTCCCGAAGCCACCGCTTGAGCGGTCGCGCCGGGAATCCCGTCCAGGTTTCATTCTCCGGCACGTCCTTGAACACCGAGGCTGCCGCCCCGACGCTCGCGCCCGAACCGATATTCAAATGGTCGGCGACACCGGCCTTGCCGCCGAAGGCGACGCCGTCACCGATCGTCGTACTGCCGGAAATGCCGGTATAGGCCGCGAGCACGCAATTGCGCCCTATACGGACGTTGTGCGCGACGTGAACCAGATTGTCGATCTTGGTGTTCTCGCCGATCGTCGTGTCCGCGAACGCGCCCCGATCCACGCAACTGTTGGCGCCGATGGTGACGCTGTCCTGGATGACCACTCGCCCCAGTTGGGGCAGGTCGACCATCCCGCGCGGCCCGACGGCGGCGCCGAAGCCCGCCTCGCCGAGCACCGCCCCGGCCGCGACCGACACGCGATCACCAAGCAGGGCGAAGCCGATGACGGCGTTGGGTCCGATCACGCAGTCGCGCCCGATGAGCACGCCGGGTCCGATCACGGCGCCCGGACCGATCCGCGTACCGCGCCCGATGCGCGCGCCCTGCCCCACCGTCACGTTCGGCGACAATAGAACGCCCTCCTCCAGCTCGGCCTCGGGATGGATGGCGTCGGAGGCAGGTTCATGCCGGCGCGGCGCGTGAAGGCGAGCGACCGCCGCGGCCCAGGCCGCCTGCGGATGCCTGGTGACCAGGGCCGCGCAACCTGATGGCAAGAAGTCGCGATGCTCTGGCCGCACGAAACACGCGCCAGCGCGGGTTGCCCCAGCCGCATCCTTACGCTTGGCGTCGGAAAAGAAGGTGATCGCCTGGGCGTCGGCGGAATCCAACGGCGCGGCATGCGCGATCACGCGATCGCCCAGGGCCGGGCTCGCCAGTTCGGCGCCGCCCGCCCGGGCCAACTCGGAAAGCGATGCCGGACCCAGGCTGTCGAAGAAACGCGGGTCCGGCATGGTTCCTCACGGCGAA
Source organism: Caulobacter sp. (assembly GCF_035254145.1). GTDB lineage: Bacteria > Pseudomonadota > Alphaproteobacteria > Caulobacterales > Caulobacteraceae > Caulobacter. Next base: position 15,532 of record NZ_DATFAV010000109.1, read on the forward strand.
AAGGTTCCCCTAGGTAACCCTAAAGGAGACGATTCGCTTACTTATTGGTCGGCTGGAGAGCTTGAGCCCCCGGGACCTGTTGGTCCAGACGCTCACGGTCGAAAGTCAGGGTCTTGATGCGGGCGTCGAGCGCGGCGACCACGGCGTCGGTGATGTCCATGGCCGGGTTGGCCAGCATCACGGACTCACGGTCCAGCAGCATGCTGCACTTCTGAGCCTGGTAGACCTGCTTGATCGGCGTATCGAGCTCTTGATAGACGCGCGCCAGCGCCTTCTGCTCGGTGGCCTCGACTTCCTTCTGGCGCAGTTGGCCCTTGCGCTGCCAGGCGTTGGCCTTGACCTGCAGGGCGCTGGCCTGTTGCTCCAGGGCGTCCTGGGCCAGGGTGGCCTTCTTGCCGTCCAGGGCCTTGGCTTCGTTGTCGAGGCCAGTGCGCTCGGCGGTCAGCTCGGCGTTGACCTGCTGGATGATCGTCTTCAGGCGAGCGTCAACGGCCTTGCCGACTTGCGACTGACCCACGGCGCGCGGGCTGGAGAAGATGCAGACGCCCGGCAGGGCCGGACCATGCGTGACGGCCGGCGCGGCGGGGGCCGCGGCCGGAGCGGTCTGGGCCGAAGCGCTGGTCGCGATGGCGAGGGCGACGACGCTGGACGCGGCCGCGGACAGGAATTTGGACATGTTTATTGGAACCTTGTGGAGGTGGAGAACCGGAACGTTTCGGTTCGGTCGTAGCTTTCCTTGGCCAAAATGCGGCTGATATCGAACCGAATGGGGCCCATGGGGGATTTCCAGTCGATCGAGATACCCGCCGAGGCACGCAGGCCGAGGTTATCCTTGATGTTCGGATCGAAGACGCCCGGCGAGCGCTGGCGATCCACATCGTCCAGCAGGCCGGCCGTACCCACGTCGCTGAACAGGGCGGCCTTGATGCCGTACTGCTCGGGCAGGAAGGTCGGAACAGTCAGCTCGAACGTGCTGATGGCGTAGAGCTTGGCGCCCATCGAGTTGTTCGTGCTCGAGATATCGCGCGGACCAATACCGGCGATCTCGAAGCCTCGGAACGAGGTGCCGCCGCGATAGAAGCGGTCGTTGATGCGGACGTTGTCGCCGCCCCAGCCCTCGATGTAGCCGAACGAGCCGGTGGCGCTGAACACCAGGTCCTTGGTGAAGCCCCAGTACCAGCCGGCGTCGGCTTCGGTCTTCAGGTACTTCACGTCGCCGCCCAGGCCGGCCAGATCCTGGTTCAGGTCGGCGAACCAGCCGCGGGTCGGGTTGATCGGGTCGTTCCGCTTGTCGATACGCAGGCCATAGCCGATCATCGAGGTGATGTAGGCGCCGCGCTGCAGGCAGAGGATCTGCGAGACCGAGCCGCTCGCGCAGAGGCTGTCGGCGACGCTGACGTCATCCTGACGGATCGTGTAGCGCAGGCTCATCGACGAGTCGTTGGTCAGCGGGAAGCCGAAGCGCACGTCGCCACCGACCGACTTGGTGTCATAAGCCGCGTAGTCCGACAGGTCGTAGCGGAACGTATAGAGGTTCAAGCCAGCCACCAGGTTGCGACCCAGGAAGCGCGGCTCGGAGAAGCCGAAGTCGATCTGTTGACGCAGCGAGCCGACCGACGCGCGGGCCCGCATGTTCTGGCCGCGGCCCCGGAAGTTGCGCTCGGTGATGCCGACGTCCAGCACCAGTTTGTCGATCGAGCTGTAGCCGGCGCTGAACGACAGTTCGCCCGTCGGCTGCTCCTCGACCTTGACGCGCAGGTTGGTGCGGTCCGGCGCCGAGCCCTGGGTGTCCTCGATGTCGACTTCCTTGAAGAAGCCGAGACGGCGGATGTTGTTCTTCGAGCGGTCGACCAGCACGCGGTTGTAGGCGTCGCCCTCGGCCACCTCCAGCTCGCGGCGCAGGACGTAGTCCAGCGTGCGGGTGTTGCCGACGATGTCGATGCGGTCGACATAGACGCGCGGGCCTTCGCGAACCTGGAAGACCACGTCCACCGTCTTGGTCTCGCGATTGGGTACGTAGCGCGGGCGCACGTCCACGAAGGCGAAGCCGGCCGCGCCCGCCGCGAAGGTCAGGGCGTCGGTGGCTTGCTCGATACGCTCGTCCTCGTAGAGCTGACCCGCGCGGATCGGCAGGATCTGGGCCAGCAGGTTGCCGTCCAGCTTCTTCAGTTCGGTTTCGACGGTGACCTTGCCGAACTTGTACTTCGGGCCCTCGTCCAGGGTGTAGGTGACGGCGAAGCCGTTCTTGTCCGGGGCCAGCTCGGCCACCGAGGAGACGACTCGGAAGTCAAAGAAACCGCGATTGCGATAGTGCTTGCGCAGCTGCTCGCGGTCGTACTCGATGCGGTCCGGGTCGTAGTTGTCGTTGCTGGTCAGGAACTTGTACCAGTGGCTTTCCTTGGTCACGACCACATCGCGCAGGTCGTTGTCCGAGTACTCGGAATTGCCCAGGAAGTTGATGCCCAGCACGCCGCTCTTGGGGCCTTCGCTGATCTCGAACACCAGGTCGACGCGCTTTTGCGGCAGCTCGACCACCTTGGGCGTCACGGTCGCCGAGATACGGCCCGAGCGGCGGTAAAGTTCGATGATGCGCTGAACGTCGGCCTGGACCTTCGCGCGGGTGAAGATGCCGCGCGGGCGGATCTGCACCTCGTCCTTCAGCTTGTCTTCCTTCAGGGACGAATTCCCCTCGAAGACCACCTGGTTGATGATCGGGTTCTCGACGACCTTCACGACCAGGTCGCCGCCCTGCATCTCGATCTTCACGTCGGCGAACAGGTCGGTGCGGGCCAGGGTCTTCAGCGCCAGGTCGAGGCGTTGGGAATCGACCGTGTCGCCCGGCTGGATCGGCAGATAGGACAGGACCGTGCCCTGCTCGATGCGTTCATTGCCCTGGACGACGATGCGCTGGACCACCCCGGTCTGCGCGGCCTGGGCGAGCGCCTGCTGGGGCGCCGTCAGGGCCGTGGAGCCGAGGAGTAGCGCCACACCGGTGGCGAACGCGGCGCTGCGGGCGCGAAGTTTGTTCATGGGACCAATCATGGACGAAGAGCGGGCGTTCACGTGAACAGGCCGCCGATGAATTTGAACACGTCGTAGCGGTTGAGGTCGTTCCACGCCGCGAACAGCATGAAACCCAGGATCAAGGCAAGCCCCGCGCGGAAACCGGCGGCCTGAACATCCGCTCGCAGAGGCCGTTTGGCCACGGCCTCGTAGGCGTACATCAGCAGGTGCCCCCCATCGAGGACCGGGATCGGCAACAGGTTCATGAAGCCGATGCTGACCGACAGGCTGGCGATCAGCAGCATCGACGAGATGAAGACGCGCAGCGCCATGGTCGCCACGTCTGGCGCGCCGACGGCGCTGGCCTTGGTCACCGCGCCGGCGGTGTGGCCGATGCCGATGATGCCGCTGATCTGGTCGGCGGGCAGCTGGCCGGTGACGAGCCGCCCCAGATAGAAGCCGATCGTCTTGATCATGCCCCATACCTCGACGGTGGCGTCGGGAATGGCGGTCAGCGGGCTGGACTTCTCGAGGCGGGACACGCTGCCCAGCACCACGCCCATCCGGCCTTCCTTGATCCGGCCACGGATGTCGTCGCGGCTCTCGGCCAGGGCCGGGACGACCTTGACGTGACGGACCGCCCCCGCCCGCTCGATGGTGAGGTCGATCGGCAGGTTGGCGCGCAGCGACACATAGGCGCTGACATCGCCCGCGCCGCGGATCGGCGTGTTGTCGGCGCGCAGCAGGACGTCGCCCGCCTGCAGCCCGGCCTGGGCGGCCGGCGAGTTGGGCTGCACCTCCCGCACGGTCGCCTGCCCGCGAGGATTGCCGATCACGACCAGGAAGACGGCCATGATCAGGATGGCCAGGATGAAGTTGGCCAGCGGTCCGGCGAAGGCGATCGCGGCGCGCTGCCAGACCGGCTTGAAATGGAAATAGCGCTTCACGGCCGCCTCGCCTTCGCGCGCGACAATGGCGCGCTTCATGGCCTGCAGGTCGTTCTGGTCGGGGACGCTGGCGGCATTCTCGTCGCCGGCGAAGCGCACGAAGCCGCCCAGCGGTATCGCGGCGATACGCCATTCGACGCCGTGCTTGTCGCGCCACGAGACCAGCGACCGGCCAAAGCCGATCGAGAAGCAGTCGATCGCGACGCCGCACGCTCGCGCCACCCAGAAGTGGCCGAGCTCATGAATCGTCACCACGATGGACAGCACGAAGATCGTGGGAACGATGTAAAACAGCACGTCGGTCATGAAGAGGCTGGGTCTCCCGATCAGCGCTGATGCTTTTGCGTGACAACCTCGGCCGCAATGCGGCGAGCACTGGCGTCGATCATCATCGCGTTGTCGACAGCGTCACTTTGCGCGACGGCGAGGCTGCCAAGACTGTTCATGCGCTCGAGGGTTCCCGCCACCGCCGCGGCAATATCGAGAAAGCCAATCTTCCGGTCAAGGAAGGCGGCCACGGCGACCTCGTTGGCCGCGTTCATCGCCGTCGGCGCGCCACCGCCCAGGCGCAGGGCTTCGCGCGCGATGCTGATCGATGGAAAGCGCTCCAGGTCGGGCGATTCGAAGGTCAGCTGGCCATAGGCGGCCAGATCCAGTCGCGGCGCCGGCCAGGGCAGCCGATCGGGCCAGGCGAAGGCGCAGGCGATCGGGCTGCGCATGTCCGGCGGTCCCAGTTGGGCCAGGGTCGAGCCGTCGGCGTACTCCACCAGGCTATGGATCACGGACTGGGGGTGGATCACGACGTCGACGCGGTCTTCAGGTGTTCCGAACAGGTATGAGGCTTCGATCATCTCGAGCCCCTTGTTCATCATCGTCGCGGAATCGACCGAAATCTTGGCGCCCATCGACCAGTTGGGATGGGCGATCGCCTGCTCGGGCGTCGCGGCGGCCATGGCGGCCTTGTCCCAGGTGCGGAAGGGCCCGCCCGACGCGGTCAGGATCAAGCGCGACACCCGGTGGGCGCAATCGGGCTGGAGCACCTGGAAGATCGCCGAGTGTTCGGAGTCGACCGGAATCACCGAGCCGCCGGCCGCCTTGGCGATCGCCAGCAGCGCTGGCCCGGCGCAGACCAGGCTTTCCTTGTTGGCCAGGGCGATCACCGCGCCGGTGCGCGCCGCGGCGAGCGTCGGCGCCAGGCCCGCGGCGCCGACGATGGCGGACATCACCCAGTCCGCGCCCATGGCGGCGGCCTCGCTGACCGCGGTCGCCCCGGCGGCCGCCCGCACGCCGCTGCCGGCCAAGCCATCCTTCAACGCCTGAAGCTTGGTCTCATCGTCGATGACAGCCACCTGGGGGCGCCAACGCAGGGCCTGCTCGATCAGCCGCTCGACATTACGCCCAGCCGTGAGGGCCAGGATTTCGACGGGCGCGCCGGATTCTTCGAAGAGGCTCAAGGTTGACAGGCCGATCGATCCGGTCGAGCCCAGCACCACCACCTTGCGGGGTAAGGTCAATGCGCCCATCCCCAATGGTCGATCAGGCGCACGGCGGCGATGACGATCGCCGCGAACATCAGACCGTCGACGCGATCCAGCAGGCCGCCATGGCCCGGGATGATGTCGCCGCTGTCTTTCACGCCGAAGCGGCGCTTGAGCATCGATTCCCAGAGGTCGCCGGCCATGGTCGCGAGGCCGCCGAGAAAGCCGACCAGCGCCGCCGCCGGCCAAATCAGCTTGAGATGGGCGAAATGAGCCACAAGCACGGCGCCGATCGTCGCCGCCACCAGGCCGCCGATGAAGCCGGACCAGGTCTTGTTCGGCGAGATCTGGGGCCACAGCTTGGGCCCCTTGAAGATGCTGCCGGTCACATAGGCGAAGATATCGGCGAACCAGGTCACCACGAACAGCAACAGCGTCCACCACAGGCCGTCAGACAGCGAGCGGACCCAAACCAGGGCGATGACCGCCGGCGCGATATAGATGACGCCATAGGCCGCGTCGGCGCGACGCTCGACAGCGCCTCGGGCGATCAGCCCAGCCAGGAAGGCCCCAGCCAGCACCACGGTCCAGGCGACGAAGAAGTGGTGCAGGAAGGCGGCAAGCACGGCGATGGCGCAGAACACACCGACCACGACGCCGACGGCGCGCGGCGCCTTGGGCGCGCTGATCTTGCCCCATTCCCGGGCTAGCAAGGCCACGCAAACGAGCGCGAGCGCCAGAATCCACAAGCCGCCCAGCCAGACGGCGGCCACGACGGTAGGCACGAGCACGGTGGCCGAGACCACGCGCATTCGAAGATTGCCCCAGTTAAAGCGCTTAGCCGGCGACGGCGACGTCATCGGCCGCGATCCCTCCGTAACGTCGATCCCTACGGCGATATTCGGCGATGGCCGCCGCCAGGGGTTCAGGACCGTAGTCGGGCCACAGCACATCCTGGAACACCAGTTCGGCGTAGGCGCACTCCCAAAGCAGGAAGTTGGAAATCCGGCGCTCGCCGCTGGTGCGCACGATCAGGTCCGGCGGCGGCGCCGAGGCGGTCGACAGGAACCGCTCGAAGGTCTCTTCGGTCAGGTCGGCGGCCTTGGCCTCGCCCCGCTCCACCTTTTCGGCGAAGGCGCGCGCGGCGTCGGTGATGTCGGCCTGGCCGCCGTAGTTGAAAGCCACCTGCAGCACGAACTCGGTGTTCTGGGCCGTGCGCTTCTCGGCGCGCTCGATCACCTCGGCGAGGTCGGGGGTCAGGCCGGTTCGGCGGCCGATGATGCGGACGCGAACCCCCGCCCGCGCCAGCCGCTCCAGATCCGACTCCACATAGGCCTTCAACAGGCCCATCAGCTCGGACACTTCCTGAGCCGGACGGCGCCAGTTCTCGGTCGAAAAGCCAAAGACCGTCAGTACGCCGACGTTCTGGTTCTGAGCGCCCTCGACAGTGCGTTTCAAAGCGTTGACGCCGGCGCGATGGCCAAGGACGCGCGGCATCCCCCGCTGCTTCGCCCAGCGGCCGTTGCCATCCATGATAATGGCCACATGCAGACGCTGGTCGGACGCCCCGCCTCCGGCGCGCGCCGAAACGTTCTGCAGGCCGGTGGTCGGCGGCATTCGCTTCAACCTTCCCTCGTCGTTTCCCCAAAACTCGCAGGGAGGACGATTAGACCTGCATGATCTCTTGTTCTTTGATTTTCAAGGCCTCGTCGATGCGCTTGATGGCCTCGTCGGTCATCTTTTGGACCTCGGTTTCCATCTTCTTGCGCTCGTCCTCGGCGACGACGCTGTCCTTTTCGGCCTTCTTCAGATCGTCGTTGGCGTCGCGACGGACGTTGCGGACGGCGATCTTCTGCTGCTCGGCGTACTTGCCGGCGATCTTGGAGAGATCCTTGCGGCGCTCCTCGGTCAGCGGCGGGATCGGAATGCGCAGGTTTTGGCCTTCGACGACCGGGTTCAGGCCCAGGCCCGACGCGCGGATCGCCTTCTCGACCGAGACGACGACGCCGCGATCCCAGACGCTGACATTGATCTGACGCGGCTCGGGCACGCTGACCGAGGCCACCGCGTTCAGCGGCGTGGTCGAGCCATAGGCCTCGACCATCACCTGGTCGAGCAGACTGGCCGACGCGCGGCCCGTACGCAGACTGCCAAACTCTTCCTTCAGAGCGGCGACGGCCTTGTCCATGCGATCGCGGTAGCGCGACAGGACGGGTTTCTCGGCGGCGGCCATGACGGGCTCTCCTCGCTTGTCTCTAGTCTCAGGCGGCGGCGCGGTCTTCGGCGACCACGGTGTGGGTCCCCTCGCCTCGCAGGACGCTGAGCAGATTGCCGCGCCCCTTGATCGAGAAGACCACGATCGGAATGTTGCTGTCGCGCATCAGCGCCACGGCCGAGGCGTCCATGACCCGCAGATCCTTGGCCAGCACGTCCATATAGGTCAGCCGGTCATAGCGCTGGGCCTTGGGGTCTTTCTTCGGATCGGCCGTGTAGACGCCATCGACGCTGGTGCCCTTGAACAGGGCGTCGCACTGCATTTCGGCCGCGCGCAGGGCCGCGGCGGTGTCGGTGGTGAAGAACGGATTGCCGGTGCCGGCGGCGAAGATCACGACACGGCCCTTCTCCAGGTGGCGCTGGGCGCGACGGCGGATATAGGGCTCGCAGACGGTGGCCATCGGGATCGCCGACTGCACGCGGGTCTGGACGCCGATGCGCTCGAGAGCGTCCTGCATGGCCAGGGCGTTCATCACGGTGGCCAGCATGCCCATATAGTCGGCGCTGGAACGCTCCATGCCCATGGCCGCGCCGGCCATGCCGCGGAAGATGTTGCCGCCGCCGATCACCAGGCACAGCTCCACGCCCGACTTGACGATCTCGGCCACGTCGTCGGCGACGGACTGCACGGTCTGGGTGTCGATGCCGTAGGGCGTATCGCCCATCAGGACTTCGCCCGACACTTTGAGCAGGATGCGGCGATATTTCTGGGGCGCGCTAGTATCGGACATGGACCGCTATTCCTGAGTCGTCGGCACGCACATTACGTGCGTTCTACAGAAGTGGGATGGGTTTTGCCAACCAGGGCGCGGCCTTTGGCAGGCGCGCCGCTCGGCAGGCGCAAAAAGGGCGCGGCGCGCGTCTCAACGCGCCGCGCCCTGATTGTCTGTCAGGAGCCGATGGCTCCCGACGGCGGGTCTTAGCCCTGGCCGGTCATCGAGGCGACTTCAGCGGCGAAGTCGTCCTGCTTCTTTTCGACGCCTTCGCCCAGGGCGAGACGCGTGAAGCCCTTAACGGTGATCGGCGCGCCCAGGGTCTTGCCGGTCTCGGCGACCAGCTGTTCGACGGTCTGGTCCGGGTTCATGACGAAGGCTTGCTTCAGCAGCACGACTTCTTCCAGGAACTTGCGGATGCGGCCTTCGATCATCTTTTCGACGACGGCCGCCGGCTTGCCCGACTCCAGGGCCTGCTCGGTGAACACGGCCTTCTCGCGCTCGATGGCGGCCGGGTCCAGATCGTCCGGCGACAGCGACAGCGGGGCGGTCGCGGCGACGTGCATGGCGATCTTGCGGCCCAGGTCGCGCAGGGCGGCCTTGTCGCCGGTCGACTCGAGAGCCACCAGCACGCCGATGCGGCCGAGGTCCGGCGCGGTGGCGTTGTGGATGTACGAAGCCACGACGCCGTTCTCGACAGTGTGCTTGGCGGCGCGACGGACCATCATGTTCTCGCCGATCGTGGCGATCAGGTTGGTCAAGTGGTCCTGCACGGTCTCGCCGCCGGCCAGCTTGGCGGCGACGATGGCGTCGACCGAACCGTCGGTGCTCAGGGCCACGCCGGCGATCTGGCGGGCCGCGCCCTGGAACAGGTCGTTGCGCGACACGAAGTCGGTCTCGGCGTTCACTTCGACGGCGGTGGCGGTTTCACCCGCGCCCTGTTCGGCGGTGGCGATAGCCACCAGGCCCTCGGCGGCGGCGCGGTCGGCCTTCTTGGCGGCCTTGGACAGACCCTTGGCGCGCAGCCAGTCGATGGACGCTTCGATGTCGCCGTTGTTTTCCGACAGCGCCTTCTTGCAGTCCATCATGCCGACGCCGGACTTCTCGCGCAGTTCCTTGACCAGCGCAGCCGTGATCTCAGCCATGGAATATCTCCAGATTCAAGC
>NZ_DATFAV010000110.1:0-6935 GCF_035254145.1 Caulobacter sp.
CCCGAACGGCGCCGGCAAGTCGACCCTGTTCAAGCTGATCACCGGCCGCGAGCAGCCCGACGCCGGCACGGTCAAGGTCGGCGAGACCGTCAAGCTCTCGTACGTCGACCAGTCGCGCGACGCGCTCGACCCGAACAAGACCATCTGGGAAGAGATCAGCGGCGGCACCGACGTGATGATCGTCGGCAAGCGCGAGATCAACAGCCGCGCCTATGTCGGCAGCTTCAACTTCAAGGGCGGCGACCAGCAGAAGAAGGTCGGCCTGCTGTCGGGCGGTGAGCGCAACCGCGTCCACCTGGCCAAGACCCTGGCCGCCGGCGGCAACCTCGTCCTGCTCGACGAACCGACCAACGACCTGGACATCGAAACCCTGCAGGCGCTGGAAGAGGCGCTGGAAGAGTTCGCCGGCTGCGCCGTGGTCATCAGCCACGATCGCTGGTTCCTGGACCGCCTGGCGACCCACATCCTGGCCTTCGAGGGCGACAGCCACGTCGAATGGTTCGAAGGCAACTTCGAGATGTACGAAGAAGACAAGAAGCGCCGCCTGGGCGCCGACAGCCTGATCCCCAAGCGCATCAAGTTCCAGAAGTTCGCGCGGTAGGGGCGCTACGGCGGGACCTGACGAGCGGGGCGGCGAGCGCCGCCCCGGAAGGCAGTCTATCTGGGTTCCGCCTCTACTTGGGTTCCGTAGGCGGCGTGGTCGACGTGTCGCCGGGCGTCGTCGGGTTCGGCATGGTCGAACCCCCGGGCTGCGGCGCGCTGTCCGTCGGCGGCGTCGACGGCATGCTGGGCGGGGCCGCGGATGGCGAGGGGTTGACCGACGTATCGGTCGGGGTCGACGGCGCCATCATGGAGCTGGTCGGATCGCTGGGCGGCGTCGAGGCCGTGGCCGAGGTGTCGGTCGACATGCCTGTGGAGGCGCCGGCCGAACCCGACCACCAGTCCTTGCTGGTCCGCGCCTTGGGCGAGGCCTTCATGTAGGCGTTGAGTTGCGAGTACGGGATCGGCTGCTTGGGACCGATGGCCGTCGCCGATCTGGACTGCGCGGCGAGGGCCGAGCCGCCGCCGACCAGCATAGAGAGCGCCGCGGTCGCGGCGAGCGTCTTGGTCAACATCGAGGTTTCTCCAGGGCCTGGGACGCCTTTGGGCGTCCCTAGCAAAACTCGCTCAGCCCATAGTTGTTCACAGCTTGGCCGTGCGCCTTGTGGGAACCGCTTCCGCCCGACCGTGTTGTTGGCGCTCAGCCCAGCTCTGGATAAGCGCTCCCAGAGGAGTAGCTTGGTCTCGCAAGGGTGATAGTCCGGCCGACGGCTCACCATGGAGAACACGCATGCCGCAGACCCCGATCGACAAGCCGCACGTCCTGCTGTCGCACGAGATGCTCATGCCGCTGCAGCCGCTGCTGGAGGGCGCCTATGTGGTGCATCGGCTGTGGGACTATCCCGACCCGATGACTTTTCTCGAAGGACCGGGGCTGCGGGTCAGGGCCATTGTCCACGCCGGCGAGATGGCCCTGAGCCGGGACCTGCTTTCCGAGATGCCGCAACTGGGCCTGATCGCCTGCGTCAGCGTCGGCTATGACGGCGTCGATGTGCCTTGGTGCAAGGCGCACGGGATCGCGGTCACCCACTCGACGGGCCTCAACGCCTCGGATGTCGCCGACCACGCGGTGGGGCTGGTTCTCGCCGCCTGGCGCGGCATCGTCGAGGGCGACAGCCGCCTGCGCAGGGGGCGTTGGACCCATGCCGAACGCATGGCGCCCCGCCACGGCTTGCGAGGGCGAAAGGCGGGGATCGTGGGCCTCGGCTATATCGGCGAGGCCGTGGCCAGCCGGCTGAGCGCCTTCGAGATGAAGATCTCCTGGTGGGGCCCCCGTCCCAAGGAGAGCGACTACCATCGGGCCGACAGCCTGATGGCCTTGGCCCGCGACAGCGACGTGCTGGTGGTCTGCGCGCGGCCCGACGCCGAGAACCGCCACATGATCGATCGCTCCGTGATCGAAGCGGTCGGCCCCCAGGGGCTGATCGTCAATGTCGCGCGGGGCTCGCTGATCGAGGAGGACGCCCTGATCGACGCGCTCAAGTCCGGCGCCTTGGGCATGGCGGCGCTCGACGTCTTCGACCACGAGCCGACGCCGCCCGCGCGCTGGGCGGACGTCCCGCACACCGTGCTGACGCCGCACACGGCCGGCGCGACGCTGGACAGCATCCCGGCCATGGTCAACCTGACGCTCGAGAACCTGCGCCGCTATTTCCACGGCGAGCCGCTGGCGACGCCCGTGGCGGCTTAGGGCCGATCGACATTCAAGGCCGCGAACAATTCCTGCCTTCCTGGGTCTTGCGCCCAGGAAGGCGAGTTATTGACTTCACGCGCTGTGTTGAATGTCGATCCTGCCTGGAGCCGAGGGGGCGGCGCGCGCGAAGCTTTCCGGCCGCAGCCGCAACCCGTTCGCCAGAAGGCTGACCGTCCGGTAGAAGCCCGCCAACATCATCAGCTCGATCCGGGCCTCCTCGCTGAAGGCCTCGGCCAGCCGCGCCCACAAGGCGTCGTCAACGTCGGCGCGCGCATGGACCGCGTCGCAGAAGTCGATCAGTAGGGCCTCGCGCGGGGTCCAGCAGGAGGCGATACCGGGGGCGAGCGTAGCCGACAGTCGCTCGTCATCGAGGCCGGCGGCCTCGGCGAAGATCGCGGCATGGACGCCCCATTCGTAGGCGCAGCCGTTCAGGGCGCAGGTGCGATGGATGACGATCTCGCGCTCGCGCAAGGAAAGATGTCCGGGATCCAGCAGGCCGCCGCCGGTGAAGCGCGCGAACAGGCGCTGGTCCCGGGCCAGCGTGCGAAACAGCGACAAGGGTTGCTCGCCTGGCGTCTTCAACTGGTCGAGCGTCCGCGCGATGGCGGGCGAATAGGGCGGCTGGGCGGGCGTGATCCTGGGCGACATGCGACATCCTCCGTGCTACAAAATCTGTATCATGCGAAATGACAACAATGCTACAAAAAATGAAGCAATTCTTCCGGGCCACGCGGTTCGCGGGTCGTCGACCGGCAAGCCGATCATGGCGGCGATGGACCTGCTGGGGCGTCGCGGCGCGCTTCGTGTTGTCTGGGAGCTGCGCGAGGGGAGGGTTCTGACCTTCCGGGCGTTGCAGTCGGCGGCGGAGCTGCCGCCCGGCACCCTGAACACGCGTCTCGGCGAGTTGCGGGCGGCCGGCGTCGTGGCGGCGGAAGAGGGTTACAGGCTCACCCCGCGCGGATCGGACTTGATCGGCGCGCTGTGGCCTCTGCTAAGGTGGTCGGAGGATTGGGCGAACGCTTTGGGAAACTGACGATGGCGAAGGTGCTGGGGCTGGGCGGCTTCTTCTTCAAGACCGAGGATCCGAAGGCGGTCCGTGACTGGTATGCGCGCGTGCTGGGGTTTAAGGTCCACGATTGGGGCGGCGTGATCTTCGAGCAGCCGAAGGCCAGCCAGGCGACCTGGTCGCCGTTCGCCGCCGACACCCAATATTTCGCGCCGTCGAGCGCGCCGTTCATGATAAATTTCGTGGTCGAGGATATCGACGGCCTGCTCGCCAAGGCCGCCGACGAGGGCGTCGAGCCTATCGGGCGGCAGGATGAGGACATGGGGCGGTTCGCCTGGCTGATCGACCCCGCGGGGGTGAAGATCGAGCTCTGGGAGCCCGGCAAGGCCGAGGTCTAGGCATAATCATTCGCGCCTCCGGGCGCGGAGCCGTGCGGCGCCTGGATTTCCCCTTGCCAAAACGGACATAAAGATATCTTTATATCCCCATGAAGTTGACCGCCGAACAGGTCGTCGAGGTGCTGCGCGCCGCCGGCGAGTCCACGCGTCTGAGGCTGCTGGCGCTGCTGGCGGCCGAGGAGCTGTCGGTGCTGGAGCTATGCCGAATCCTCGACCAGAGCCAGCCACGCGTGTCGCGGCACTTGAAGTTGCTGGCCGAGGCGGGTCTGGTCGAACGGTTTCCGGACGGCGCCTGGGTGTTCTACCGTCTGGCGGCCAAGTCGGCGGGGCGGTTCCTGGTCGAGCAGGCGCTGGACCTGATCGACGACGCCGATTCCGTCGTGCGTCTGGACGCCGACAAGTTGTCGGCCGTGCGGGCCGAGCGCTCGACGGACGCCCAGGCCTATTTCGCCCGTAACGCCGCGCGGTGGAACGAGATCCGCTCGCTTTACGTCGACGAGGCCGAGGTCGAGGCGGCGATCCTGCGCGCGACCGGGGAGGGACCCTTCGACGAACTGGTCGACCTGGGCGCGGGCGCGGGCCGCATGCTGACCTTGCTGGGCAAGCGGGCGAGCAACGCCCTCGGCCTCGATCTGTCGCAGCAGATGCTGAACATCGCGCGCGACGAGGTGTCCAAGGCGGGACTGGTCCAGTGCGAGCTGCGTCATGGCGACATCTTCCGCACCGGACTGCCCGGCGGCTGCGCTGACCTGGTGACGGTGCACCAGGTGCTGCACTACCTGTCCGATCCCGCCAACGCCGTGGCCGAGGCCGCGCGACTGGTCGCGCCCGGCGGACTTTTGCTGATCGCCGATTTCGCGCCGCATGATCATGAGTTCCTGCGCGAGGTCCATCAGCATCGTCGCCTCGGCTTTGATGACGCGGAGATCGTCCCGTGGCTCGAGGCGGCGGGTCTGAAACTGGAAAACAACATCGCCCTGCCGCCGTCGACCGGCGAGGGCCTGACCGTGAAGATCTGGACGGCGCGCCGCCCAGCGCGTGTCGCCGCCGAGAGGACCGCCGCATGACCCTTCCGCCCACCCATCGCGTGATCGGTCCCGTCGCCCGCGCCGGCGAACGAACCAGCCGTCCGCGCGTGTCGTTCGAATTCTTCCCGCCCAAGACGCCGCAGATGGAGGAGAGTCTCTGGCAGGCGATCACCCGCCTGGCGCCGCTGGAGCCCGCCTTCGTGTCGGTGACCTACGGAGCGGGGGGCTCGACGCGCGAGCGCACCCACCGCACGGTCAAGCGCATCCTGGACGAGACCAGCCTGAAGCCCGCGGCGCACCTGACCTGCGTCGGCGCCAGCCGCGACGAGGTCGACGAGGTCATCCGCGAATACTGGGAGACGGGTGTTCGCCACATCGTCTCGCTGCGTGGTGACCCGCCTCCGGGCGAGGGCGGAATCGGCGGGGTCTACGTCCCGCGCGCCGACGGCTACGCCAACGCCACCGAGCTGACCCGCGCGGTGCGCGCCATCGCGCCGTTCGAGGTGCTGGTCGGAGTCTATCCGGAAAAGCACCCGGAGAGCCCGTCGATCGATCACGATATCGAAGTGCTGAAACAGAAGGTCGACGCCGGCGCGACGCTGGGGATCAGCCAGTTCTTCTTCGATCTCGACGCCTTCCTGCATTATGTCGACAAGGTCCGCGCGGCCGGGATCACCATCCCGATCGTGCCGGGGATCATGCCGGTGACCAACTTCAACGGCCTGAAGAAGATGTCGGCCGCGTGCCAGACGGCGATCCCTTCGTGGCTGGCCAATCTGTTCGAGGGTCTGGACGGCGACGCTGAGACCCGCCGCCTGATCGCCTGCTCGGTCGCCGCCGAGATGTGCGCCAAGTTGCAGGAGCAGGGCTTCGAGGACTTCCACTTCTACACCCTGAACCGGGCCGATCTGGTCTATGCGATCTGCCGCGTGCTGGGGCTGCGCGAGGTTTCTCCGGCTCCGGCGGAGGCGGCGGCATGAAACGTCTCTTGCTCGCCGTCGCGGTGTCGGTCCTGGCCCTGGCGCCGGCGGCCCACGCCGATATGCCCGCCAACTGGACAAAGCCCACCAAGCCCTATCGCGTGGTCGGCAACATCTACTACGTCGGAACAGAGGGCATCTCGTCCTGGCTGATCACCTCGTCGGAAGGCCACGTCCTGCTGGACGCGGGCCCGACGCCCGAGGTCGGCAAGCAGATCGAGCGCAACATCGCCACGCTGGGCTTCAAGCTCGCTGACGTGAAGATCCTGATCAACACCCACGCCCACTTCGACCACGCCGGCGGGCTGGCACAACTGAAGACCGACGTTCCGACCGCCAAGCTGTGGATCTCGCGCGGGGACGAGCCCGCGATCGAGCAGGGCCATCACATCGGCGACAACGAGAACGGCCCTACGCCCATGCAGCCGGTCAAGGTCGACAAGGCGTTCGGCGATAACCAGAAGCTGAAGCTGGGCGAGACGACGCTGGTCGCGCACCTGACGCCCGGTCACACCATCGGTTGCACTAGCTGGACGACGGCGGTGGTCGAGAAGGGGCGGCCGCTGAACGTCACCTTCCCGTGCTCGCTGTCGGTGGCTGGCAATGTGCTTGTCGGCAACAAGGCGCATCGCGCCATCGTCGCCGACTATCGCGAGAGCTTCGTCAAGCTGCGCGCCATCCCGACCGACGTCGTGCTGCCCAGCCACGAGGAGCAGGGCGGCCTGCTGGCCAAGCGCCAGAAGCAGCTGCGCGGCGATCCCAACGCCTTCGTCGACCCCACCGAGCTCGGGCGGTTCGTCGACGGATACGAAGCCGCCTTCAACAAGGAGCTGGCGCGCCAGCAGGGCGCTGGAGCCAACCGATGACCGACCTTTCCATCCGCGCCAATCGCGTCGCCGCCCTCAAGGCCGCCGCCAAGCAGAAGATCCTGATCCTGGACGGCTCCTGGGGCGTGATGTTCCAGAAGAAGGGCCTGACCGAGGCCGACTATCGCGCCGAGCGCTTCAAGGACTACGACGGCCAGATGAAGGGTAACAACGACATCCTGTGCCTGACCCGGCCGGATCTCGTGGCGGAACTTCATGATGCGTATTTCAGCGCCGGCGCCGATATCTCCGAGACCAACACCTTCTCGGGCACCACGATCGCCCAGGCCGACTATCACCTGTCGGCGCAGGACGTCTGGGACATCAATTTCGAAGGCGCCCGGATCGGCCGCTCGGTCGCCGA
>NZ_DATFAV010000111.1:0-2075 GCF_035254145.1 Caulobacter sp.
TCCGGTCATCGCCTCGCCGCTGTTCATCATCAGCAACCCCGATCTGGTGATCGCGCAGTGCAAGGCGGGCATCGTCGGTTCGTTTCCCTCGCTGAACGCCCGTCCGCTGTCGCAGCTGGACGAGTGGCTGGCCCGCATCACCGAGGAGTTGGCCGCTTACGACAAGGCCAATCCCGACGCGCCCTCGGCCCCCTTCGCCGTCAATCAGATCGTCCACAAGACCAACAACCGGCTCGAGGACGACATCGCCATGTGCGTGAAGTACAAGGTGCCGGTGGTCATCACCTCGCTGGGGGCCCGCGAGGACCTGAACCAGGCGATCCACTCCTATGGCGGGATCACCCTGCACGACGTCATCACCGACCGCTTCGCCCGCAAGGCGATCGAGAAGGGCGCCGACGGCCTGATCCCGGTCGCGGCGGGCGCGGGCGGACACGCCGGCACGCTGTCGCCGTTCGCCCTGATCCAGGAAATCCGCCAGTGGTTCGACGGACCAGTGGCCTTGTCGGGCTCGATCGCCTGCGGGCGCTCGATCCTGGCCGCCCAGGCCATGGGCGCCGATCTCGCCTATATCGGCTCGGCTTTCATCGCCACCGAGGAGGCCAATGCGATCGAGGGCTACAAGCGAGCCATCGTCGAGGGACAGGCCGAAGGCATCGTCTATTCGAACCTGTTCACTGGCGTGCACGGCAACTATCTGCGCGCCTCGATCGTCGCCGCGGGTCTCGACCCCGACAACCTGCCGCAGAGCGATCCGTCCAAAATGAGCTTTGGCTCGGGCGGCAACCAGGAAGCCAAGGCCTGGCGCGACATCTGGGGCTCGGGCCAGGGTATCGGCGCCATCAAGGAGGTGCTGCCCGCCGCCGAACTCATCGCGCGTTTCGCGCAGGAGTACGAGCAAGCCAAGGCCGAACTGGCCGCCAAAACGGCGCTTACCGCCGGACATCACTTGGCTTTCGCCGCCGAATAGACGGGCGGTTCACGGGGACGGAGACCCTTCCGTCCCCGCTGCTGGCGGCGGCGTGATGCTGGGAGCGTGATCCATCCGCTCCGGAGCCCTCATGTTCGACGACGTCACGCCCCGCCTCGGCCTGCCCTATGTGGTCGCCGCCCAGGCTCAGAAGCATATTCCCATCAACGAGAGCCTGGCCCGGCTGGACGGTCTGGTGCAGTTGGCCGTCGAGAGCCGCGTTGTCGGGCTCCAGCCGGCCAGCCCCGTCGCCGGCGGCGTCTGGATCCTGCCGGCCGGCGCCAGCGGCGCGGCCTGGACCGGCCAGGCGGTCGGAACCCTGATGCGGTTCGAGGCCGGCGCCTGGGAGGCGCTCACACCGGCCGAGGGCGTCCTGGCCTGGGTCAAGGACGAGAACCAGATGGTCGCGTTCGACGGCGTCGCCTGGACGCCGCTGTCGGCCACGTTCCGCAGCCTAACCGCCGCCGCCTCGCCGAACCTCGCCAACACGCGGCTGGAGATCCTGGAGCAGGAGGTGACCGTCACCGGCGCGTCGACCGCCACCAGCATCGTCATCCCCAATCGCGCGATCGTGCTGGCGGTCTCGACCCGGACCACCGCCGCGATCACCGGCGCGGCGTCCTACAACTGCGGCGTCGCCGGCGAGGCCAGCAAGTTCGGCGGCTCGCTGGGCGTGGCCAAGAATTCCAGCAACATCGGGGTCGTGGGGCCGACGGCCTATTACGCCGACACGCCGGTGGTGCTGACGGCGGTGGGCGGCAGCTTCGTCGCCGGCAAGGTGCGGGTGGCGATCCACCTGATGCGCTTTGACGCGCCCCAATCCGTCTGATCCCTCCCCCTTGATGGGGGGGTAGGGTGGGGGTGATCTACGACCTGTGTGGCTGAACCGCCGCATCACCCCCATCCCCCGACCCTTCCCCCATCAAGGGGGAAGGGAGATTGACCTAGGGGCCCTCAGTCGCTACACGCCGCCTCACCTTTGGGGAGTAGCCGCCCGCGCCTATCAGCGGGCCCCGCCGTCAACATACTTGGTCCTTCGGATCATGGCGCGGGGAAGGGAAGCGGACCTGACGCTTCCTTGGCGAGACCAATGGCGCCGATCTCC
>NZ_DATFAV010000112.1:0-9688 GCF_035254145.1 Caulobacter sp.
CGTGGCGGATCCTGCCGGAAGTGGGAACCGATCCCCGCTATCCGGAGCTTAGCCTTCGCGACGCCGAAGCGGTGGCCTATTGGGACGCGACGCACGGCTAAAGAAGTCTCCCTCTCCCATAGGGAGAGGGGTAGGGGTGAGGGGCTAAACCGTCAGCCGGCGAAACCCCTCACCTCCCGCCGCTTCGCGGCGGGTCCCTCCTCTCCCCATGGGAGAGGATTTCGAAGAGGGGATGACCGCCTTTGAAAATCACCCGCCTCGGCTGGACCGCCTACGCCGTCGCCATCGCCACTCTGGTTGTGGATCAGATCTCCAAGGTCTGGATCCTCGGCCTGCTCGGTCGCGAGCAGGGCTCATCCCTGCCGCTGCTCGGCCCGCTGCACCTGACCATGGTCCACAACTACGGCATGAGCTTTGGCCTGCTGCGCGGGACCGACTGGGGCCGCTGGCTGCTGACCGGCTTTTCGATCGTCGTGGTGATCGGCCTGGCGTTCTGGGCGCGGAGGGGGCGAAAGTTGCTGCCGGCCCTGGGCGTGGGCATGATCATCGGCGGCGCGATCGGCAACAACCTGATCGACCGGGTGCTGTACGGCTATGTCGTCGACTTCATCGACGTCTCGCGGCTGCACTTCCCCTGGGTGTTCAACGTGGCCGACTCGGGCATCTCGATCGGCGTGGCGCTGCTGCTGCTGGACAGCTTCCTCTCCGAAGAGAGCAAACTGTCGCACCAGACAGAGTAGTTTCGGCCGAATGACGCCGCAATCGCGTGGGACATTGGCGCCCGCGCGATGATGTCGTATCGAGAGCGTCCGAATTTTCGGCCGGGGGCCGGCCTGCTGGAGCATGGTTTGATGAGTTTCAATCGGGTCGCGACCGTGAGCGCCCTGACCGTCGTGGCCGCCATCGGTCTGGCCGGCTGCACCTCGACCAAGAAGGCCCTGGGGATGAGCAAGGTCGTCCCCGACGAATTCCGCGTCGTCAGCAAGGCTCCGTTGGCCGTGCCGCCCGACTACGCCCTGCGCCCGCCGGCGCCCGGCGAGCCGCGCCCGCAGGAGCTGCAGCCCGAAAGCGCCGCTCGCGCCGCCTTGATCGGCCAGAGCAACGCCGCCGGCCGCTCGGAAGGCGAGAAGCTGCTGGTGTCCCGCGCCGGCACGGACAAGGCCGACCCGCTGATCCGCTTCGTCGTCGACGACGAGAACGGCGACCTGGCCCACAAGGACGAGAGCTTCGCCAGCAAGGTGATGTTCTGGAAGAAGGGTCAGGCCAAGACCAACGTCGCCACGGCCGCCGAATCCGGCGCCAACGCCCCGCTGGAAGTCGACGCCGCCGCCGAGGAGGCTCGCCTGAAAAAGTTGATGGGCACGGGCGGCGTGGTCATCAGCCGCGAAAAGAAGTCGGGCATCAAGCTGCCGGGCCTCTAGGGCTGGACTTAGAGCTGAAATTCGAACGGCCCGGAGCCTCACGGTTCCGGGCCGTTTTCGTTTTGGGCCGTGGGTGAGGATGAGGTTGGAGCGTCCGCTGGGGGTGGCTAGCGGACAAAATCCTCCCCCTAACGGGGGAGGTGTCGGCGAAGCCGACGGAGGGGGAAGAAGCCGGATATCCCGCACTTCCCCCTCCGGCCTTCGGCCTCCTTCCCCTCTAGGGGGAGGATTTTCCACCGTCCGACCAGGCTCGAAAGCCGACATCTCCTCTCCCGTAGCCCGCCCCTATTCCGGCGCGACCACCGTGAAGCCCTTGGCGCGCAGGCGGTCCAGCACGCCGCCCTCGGTCAGCAGCGAGCGCAATTCGATCACGGCCACGGCCTTGCCGGGCTTTTTCAGGGCCGCGGTGATCGCGCCCACCGCGTCGTCCTCGCCGTCCTTGAACTGGCGGGCGATCCAGGGCGTGGAGGCCAGGCACCGCTGATAGCCGCGCTCGGCCGAGACGACCTCGCGCACCTGGCCCTCGGCCCACTGGTCGGCGGTCTCGCGGACGCTGGCCAGGCCGTTCTCGGCCTGCTTGAGGCCGGCGTCCAGGCACAGCTCCTGCAGCGGCTGGGGCGCCTCGGCCAGCGACTTGACCATGCCGATCAGGTCGTAGTCGTCCAGCTTCTTGATCCGGGGCTGGACCTTGAGATCCTTGCTCTTGGCCAGGTCGCGGATGCGGTCGGTCAGGCTCCCCACGGTAATGGAGACCCCGCTACCCCGATCGTTGGCGACGACGAAGCCCGCCAGCGCCGGCTTGAGGTCATCGTGTTCGCTCGTCGGCTTCCCCCGGGCCGCCAGATGCCGCTCCAGCCGCGCGCGCAGGTCGGGCGGCAGGGTCTCGCGCATCGGCTTGCCCATCATGAATTGCTTGCCGCGCCCGGGGATCAGGGCCAGCAGGCTCAAGATCCGGACCTCCGGCTCCTGGCCGATGATCAGCACATTGGCCCCATCCAGGCGACGACGCAGCACCGAGTCGTCGAAGTCCAGCTTGTTGGGCGCGAAGGCCGGCACGCCCATCACATAGACCGTTGTGTCGGCGTCGGTGATCTTCCACCAGGCCGGGCCGGGCAGGCGGGCGTTGACGATCAGTTCCTCGACCAGATTGGCCTGGCTGTCGACGGGCGTCAGGTCGACAGGCTTGGTCTGATGGATCGACACCTCGTTCTTGCCCTGGGCTTGCGCGAGCGCGGACCCGCCGCACAGTAGACAAAGCGCCAGGCCAGCGGCGGCGAAACGGATCAGCGTCACTATCTTGAGTTCCTCGAACGGCGGCGGAATCGAGCTAAGGTCCTCGATCTCCCGTCGTTGGCTGATCGGCGTCCGTCCGGTCAACTTAAGGAGTTGCAATGTCGGTCCCGCCTTTCTTCGGAGAGGAGGCTGGCCTGCTTCGTTGAAAGTCCGCTTGATGCCGATCCGCCGCCTGCCGCCCGAGACCGTCAACCGCATCGCCGCCGGCGAGGTGGTCGAACGGCCCGCGAGCGCCATCAAGGAGCTGGTCGACAACGCCATCGACGCGGGCGCCAGCCGGATCGAGGTCGAGGCCCACGGCGGTGGCCTGACCCGCATCCTGGTGGCCGACGACGGCTGCGGCCTGTCGGCCGAGGAGCTGCCCGTGGCCATCGAGCGCCACGCGACCTCCAAGCTGGCCCCCGACGCGGACGGCCTCTGGGATCTCCTGCGCATCCACACCATGGGCTTCCGGGGCGAGGCCTTGCCGTCCATCGGCTCGGTGGCGCGCCTCCAGATCAGCTCGCGCGCCAAGGGCCAGGCCGACGCCCATTCGATCCTGGTCGAGGGCGGTCAGGTCGGCGAGGTCTCCCCAGCCGCCTTCCCCGGCCCGCACGGGGCGCGGATCGAGGTGCGGGATCTGTTTTACGCGACTCCGGCCCGTCTCAAGTTCATGAAGTCCGAGCGCGCCGAGGCGCTGGCGATCACCGAGGAGATCAAGCGCCAGGCCATGGCCAATGAGAGCGTCGGCTTCTCGCTGGACATCGACGGCCGCCGTGTCCTGCGCCTGCCGCCCGAGCATCCGGGACCGCAAGGCCGCCTGGCGCGCCTGGCCGCCGTGCTGGGCCGCGAGTTCCAGGAGAACGCCATCGAGATAGACCAGGTCCGCGACGGCGTGCGGCTTTCGGGCTTCGCGGGCCTGCCGACCTACAACCGCGGCAACGCCGCTCACCAGTATCTGTTCGTCAACGGCCGGCCGGTGCGCGACCGGCTGCTGCAAGGCGCCCTGCGCGCGGCCTATGCCGATTTCCTGGCCCGGGATCGCCACCCGACGGCGGCGCTCTATGTCACGCTCGACACCGCCGAGGTCGACGTCAACGTCCACCCGGCCAAGGCCGAGGTGCGCTTCCGCGATCCGGCCCTGGTGCGCGGCCTGATCGTCGGGGCCCTGCGGCACGCCCTGGCGGGCGCCGGCCATCGCGCCTCGACCACCGTCGCCGCCCAGGCCCTGGACAGCATCCGCGCCCAGCAGAGCCCGTTCCCGGGCTATCCGCCGCAGTATCAGCCGGGCCCCTCCGCGGCCGGCTTCTCGGCCTGGCGCGAGGGCGGTTGGGCGCCGCCGACCCAGCGGCCGATGGACCTGCCGGGCTTGAACGAGGTGTCGGCGCGGGTCGAACCCAGCTTCGGCGGCGAACTGGCCGAGGTGGTGCGCGAGGCCTATGCGAGCGTCGCCTTCGAGGACCGCCCGAGCCCCGACTATCCGACGGCCGCCGCGCCGTTCGACCCGGTCGACTTCCCGCTGGGCGCGGCGCGGGCCCAGGTGCACGAGACCTACATCGTCGCCCAGACTCGCGACGGCATGGTCATCGTCGACCAGCACGCCGCCCACGAGCGCCTGGTCTATGAGCGCATGAAGGGCGAGATGGCCGCCGGCGGCGTGGCCCGCCAGACCCTGCTGCTGCCCGAGGTGGTCGATCTGGACCCCGCCGAGGCCGAGCGCGTCGTCGCTCGCGCCGAGGAGCTGGCCAGCCTGGGCCTGGTGATCGAGAGCTTCGGCCCCGGCGCGGTGCTGGTGCGCGAGACCCCCGCCCTGCTGGGCAAGACCGACGCGGCCGCCCTGGTGCGCGACATCGCCGACGACCTGGCCGAGAACGGCGCGGCCCTGGCCCTGAAGGAACGGCTGGAGGAAGTCTGCTCGACCATGGCCTGTCACGGCAGCGTCCGCGCCGGCCGCCGCCTGAACGGCGCCGAGATGAACGCCCTGCTGCGCGAGATGGAGGCCACCCCCCACTCGGGCCAGTGCAACCACGGCCGCCCGACCTATGTCGAGCTAAAGCTGGCCGATATCGAGAAGCTGTTCGGGCGGCGCTGAGCTACGGCTGTCAGGCCGCCTGCCCCAGGGCGACCGGCGCGCCCTCGGCGGCGGCGACGGGCTTGTCCATCAGGTCGGTGACGCCCAGGCCCTGGATGCGGACGACGCCGCCGGCCTGGCAGGCCTCCAGCTCGGCGCGCGAGGACACTCCGGCCAT
The DNA here is from genome assembly GCF_035254145.1 of Caulobacter sp. Taxonomy (GTDB): domain Bacteria; phylum Pseudomonadota; class Alphaproteobacteria; order Caulobacterales; family Caulobacteraceae; genus Caulobacter. The sequence continues at coordinate 4,943 of NZ_DATFAV010000112.1, forward strand.
GCATTGCATGACGCCCTTGCCGGCGTAGGAGGCCTTGCGCTCGACGAACTTGAGGATGTTGGCCAGGCGGTCGCGTTCGGTCTCGCCCGACAGCACCAGGGTGACGCTGTCGACCAGCTCCGGCGGCAGGCCGTGGATCGGGAAGGTGGGATCATCGACGCGCAGGTCCATGAAGGCGAAGCTGCCCTTCAGGAAGGCCCGCATCTGCTGCAGCATGCCCAGCGAGGCTTCGCGCGGCGTCCCGTAGATCGTGGCGACCAGACGCGGCTGCTGGTCCAGCGGATAGCGCGACAGGCGGCTCTTGTAGGCCTCCTGCGCCGACGGCGTCGTCAGGTTCCAGAAGCCGAAGGGCACGTGGATCTCGCCGAAGGCCGAACCCTTCAACACCGCCTGGGCGTCGGTCAGGCAGGCCAGGTCGCGCTTGAGGAGCTTGTCGTCCTCCTCGGGCGGCGGCTCGACGAGATCGGCCCGCATCCCGATCAGGGAGCCGGCGAAGGCGTTGGCGGAGAGATCATAGACGCCCCACCAGCCGGTCTGCGGCGGAGGCGGCGGGGGCGGCGGCTTGGGCGCGGCGACCTTGACGCTCTTGGCGGCCGCCGGCTTGGCCTGCGGGCCCTCCTTTGCGGGCGCCGCCTCGGCGACCTCTTGCGGAGCGCCTTCGGGCGGGATCGATTGGGGGGGCGGATCGGACACGACGGGCGCGGGCAGCGGCTCGCTCTTCTCGGCGGCCAGGGCCTTGGCTTCCTGGCGGGTGCTAGGCACCGACTCCACGGCGTCGGCCGTGATCACGTGCACCCGGCCCGCCGCGCCGCCGTAACCCTTGCCGGCGACCAGGCCAGCCAGATCCTTTTGCGACAGGCTGGCGAACTTCAGGACCGCCGTCTCGTCGCCCTCGAAGGTCATCAGGCAGACTTGCCCGCCCTTGCGGCCCGGGAACAGCACCTGCTCCAGCTCGGCGGCCAGCTCCTGCATCTCGGCGGGATCGAGCGACTCCACGCGATTGTCGGCCAGGACGAAGGCCAGGGGCGCGACGGCGCCGCACTTGCGCGGCGCGCGCCAGCGCGCCTTCAGGAAGGCGTCGGCCACAGCCTGCGCCTTCGACCGGGGCACTTCGCCGGGCTGGTTCTCGCCAGCGGCGTTAAACAGGATTCGCAAGCAGGCGATGGCCGTCATGGTTGCAACACTAGGTGGGATTCCTCGCCAATTCGTTAGGGGCGCGCATTTGGCGAAATTCGCCGCCCAGGCCCGCGCTAGGCGCCGAGGGGCAGCTCGGCGAACGGCAGCTCCTGCTCGGCCACGGGCGCGGCGAACAGGCCGCTGACGATCGGTCCCTTGACGGTCTGGGCGCCCATGCGGCGCGCCAACTCCAGTTCGCGGGCGGTGCGCACGCCGGACAGGCCCTGGCGGAGACGGCGTCCGACATAATTGGCGCGCTCCGACAGGAAGCGGTGGATCTTCATCAGTCGCGTCTTCTCGTCCTCGCCCTCCAGCTGCAGGACAACACCGTGGGCGAGGCCCTCCGGCAGCGCCTGGCAATGAAAGCCGGGGTCGATCACCCGCAGGTCGACCCGGGCGAAGTTGGGCAGGACAAGATCGCGCAGGGGCGCGACCGCCGAGAAGGGCAGATCGCGCGGCACGTCGTAGACGACCGCCGCCATCCGCGCCCGCAGCGCGTCCGGCAAGGCGGAGAACCGGGCCTGATAGGCTTCGCGCATCCCCGAGCGCGCCACGCTCCATATCCGGACCGTGACCCGGACCTTCAGGCTGGGCGAGCCTTCCAGCGCCGCGATGGCGCGGTCGAAGGCTATCAGGTCCTGCTCGGCGAACTCGGCGTCGTCCTGCGGCTCGGCGACGCCCGGCTTTCGGACGACCTGGATCTCCGAGCTCTCGAATCTCTGGTTGGCCAGGGTGTAGACGCCGCGCCAGCCCAGCTGGATCTCCGCATGCGCCTCGACCTTGGGCTTGGCCGCGGCCGTGCGAGGCGTGGAGCCCCACGGCGCCAGTTCGCTCACCGCGTCGCGCCGGATCAGCCGCGTGCGGCCCGGCGTCGGCGGCGGATCGCCGGCGCGCATCGCCAGGAGATCCTCTTCAGACAGGCTCGAAAAGCGCAGGACGTGCTCCTCGTCGCCCTCGAAGGTAAGCATGCACAGGTCGTCTCGGCCCTCGACGCCGAACAGCCGCAGCTGCAGCTCGGTCGCCATGTTGCGCAGCTCTTCGCCGTCCAGAGACGTGGCGTTGGGATCGACCAGCACATAGGCGCCGGGCGCCACGCGGCCATAGCGGCGCGGCGGCGGCCAGTGCGCTTCGATATAGGCCGACGAAACCCTGTCGATCTTGGCGGGCGTGACGCCTTCCACGGACGTCTCGCGCGCGCCGTGCTCAATGCAGATTCGAAGACAAGCCATCCCGCCCATGGGACGGGATTGAGCGCTTCTAGTATTGAGAAATGCTTGTCGACGTTATTTCCGCGTCAACTTGACACGCGTTTCAGACAAACGCCTCGGACAACCTGAAATCCAGGCGTTGGCGAACGCCGGGCCAGTCATAATCGGTGATCGAGAAGACCGCCGTGTCGCGGATGTGGCCGGTCCAGGTGACCTTGTGGTTGCGCAGCACGCCTTCCTTGGTGGCGCCCAGCTTCTGGACCGCGGCCTGGCTGCGGGCGTTGCGGACGTCGACATTGAACTCGACGCGGATGGCGTCCGCCTTCTCGAAGGCGTGAGCCAGCAGCAGCCGCTTGCTCTCCGGGTTCACCGGACCCGAACGCGCCTCGGGATTGAGGAAGGTCGAGCCGATCTCAAGCCCACCGTGCAGACGGCGGATGTTCAGGTAGCTGGAGGTGCCGACCACCTTGCCGTCGGCCAGGCGCCGGATGGCGAAGCCGATCCGCTCGCCCCGATCGGTCTCGCCCTGCAGCGCGCCCCAGAAGTCGTCGAAGCCCTCGCCGCAGCCATTGACCGACATGATCTCCCAGCTGTCGGGATCGCAGTCGATCGCGGCCTTCAGCGCATCGCGGTGATCGATGGTCACGGGCTCGAGCCGGACGTGGCGGCCCTGCAGGATGTCGGCGGTCAGGTTCAGCATGGTCGCTGTTGTCCGTCAGGACGGGCGCGGTGACAACCCGGGCCGGCCAAGTTACCGCCGCCTTCGGCAAGCTGCCCGCTTGCCCCGCGCGTCAGGTCGGTCTACAACCACTTCAAACAACTGTTTGACATAAGCCGAGCGGGCAGAGGGAACGCCATGGACTTCGACATCTCCCCCAAGCAACGCGCCTTCCTGGATCGCGTCACCGCGTTCATGGACGAGCACGTCTATCCTGCGATCCCGGCCTACGAGGCCGAGATGAACGTCCTGGGCGCCGAGCGCTGGAAGGTCGTTCAGGTGCTGGAAGAGCTGAAGAAGAAGGCCAAGGCGGCCGGCCTGTGGAACTTCTTCATGCCGCCGCACAGCGGCCAGACCCACGTCGACGACACTTTCCAGTTCGAAGGCGAGCAGCTGACCAACCTGGAATACAGCCTGATCGCCGAGCAGATGGGCAAGGTCGGCTTCGCCTCGGAGGTCTTCAACTGCTCCGCGCCCGACACCGGCAACATGGAAGTGCTGATGCGCTACGGCACGCTGGCGCAGAAGGAGCGCTGGCTGCGCCCGCTGATGAACGGCGAGATTCGCTCGGCCTTCCTGATGACCGAGCCGGCGGTGGCCAGTTCGGACGCCACCAACATCGAGACCCGCATCGAGCGCGACGGCGACCACTATGTGATCAACGGCCGCAAGTGGTGGTCCTCGGGCGTGGGCGATCCGCGCTGCAAGGTGGCGATCGTGATGGGCAAGACCGATCCGGCGGCCGCCACCCACAGCCAACAGAGCCAGGTGCTGGTGCCGCTGGACGCGCCGGGCATCGAGATCGTCCGCATGCTGCCGGTGTTCGGCTATGACGACGCCCCGCACGGCCACGCCGAGGTGATCCTGAAGGACGTCCGCGTGCCGATCGAGGACGCCCTGCTGCTGGGCGAGGGCCGCGGCTTCGAGATCGCCCAGGGTCGCCTGGGCCCCGGCCGCATCCACCACTGCATGCGCACGATCGGCGCGGCCGAGGTGGCGCTGGAGAAGATGGTCAAGCGCCTGATGAGTCGGAAAGCGTTCGGCAAGTACATCTCCGACCACTCGGTCTGGGAGCAGCGCATCGCCGAGGCCCGCATCGACATCGAAATGTGCCGCCTGCTCTGCCTGAAGGCCTCGGACATGATGGACAAGGCCGGCAACAAGTCGGCGCGCCTCGAGATCGCGATGATCAAGGTCGCCGCGCCCCGCATCGCCCTGAAGGTGATCGACGACGCCATCCAGGCCCACGGCGGCGCCGGGGTGACCACCGACTTCGGCCTGGCCAAGCTGTATGCCGGCATCCGCACCCTGCGCCTGGCCGACGGTCCGGACGAGGTGCACTGCCGCACCATCGCCCGCATGGAAATGTCGAAGTACGGCGACCTGGCCTACAAGCAGAAGGTGGAACGCGAAGCCGCCCGGCAGGTCCCGGGGATTCGGTAGCTCTCAAATCCCCCCCCTAGCGGGGGAGGTGTCGGCTCGAAGAGACGACGGAGGGGGAAGAGGCAGGCTCACCGGCGCTTCCCCTACCGGCCTTCGGCCACCTCCCCCGCTAGGGGGAGGATTAGTTCACGCTTAAGGCCGCTGCAGCACCAGCGTCGCCCAGGCGTCGCGGTGGATGCGGCTGACGACCTTGAAGCCGCG
>NZ_DATFAV010000113.1:0-14944 GCF_035254145.1 Caulobacter sp.
GCGGCGACGCGGGCGCGCAGCACCTCGGGCGGGGCTTCCAGCCAGACGCCCTGGAAGGCGACGTCGCAGGTCTTGGCGAGAACCTCGGCGCGGGCGCGTTCCTCGGGCTTGAGGAACACCGCGTCGACCACCACCGAGCGGCCGGCCTTCAGGCACAGCGCGGCGTCGTGGAACAGCTGGTCGTAGGTCCTGGCGCTCATCTCGGGCGTATAGGCCTCGCGCGGCAGACGCTGCAGCGCGGGAACGCCCCACAGGCGCTTGCGGATCTCGTCGGTGCGCAGGACCACCGCGCCGGGCGCCGCGCCCAGGCCGGGGGCGCAAACCCGCGAGAAGGTCGACTTGCCCGAGCCCGACAGACCGCCGGCCGCGATCAGGCTGACCGGCTTGGGCGCCAGATGCTCCAGCGCCGTCTGCAGATAGGCCCGCGCGGCCTCGTCGTCGCCGGTATAGGCCCAGACGTGGGTGCGCACGGCGGCCCGAACGCTCAGCATCAGCGGCAGGGCCGCCAGGCCCGTCCACAAGCCGTCGCCGAACGTGCGGGCGGCCTCGTCCAGATAGGCGTTCAGCACCCGGCCCGCGGCGTCGCGGCGACGGCGGAAGTCGAGGTCCATCAACAGGAACGCCAGATCGTACTGGATGTCGATGTCCGACAAGGTGTCGTTGAATTCGATACAGTCGAACAGGATCGGCTGGCCGTTCTCGATCAGGATGTTCCCGAGATGCAGGTCGCCGTGGCAATGGCGGGCGAAGCCATCCTTGGCCCGGCCGTCCAGCAGGGGCGCGAGACGTTCAAGGGCGATGTCGGTCTCGTGCACCAGGCGCTCGACCGCCTGCTTGCCCAGGCGCGTCGCCAGGCCCCGCAGCAGGTTGGCGTTCGAGCGGATCGTATAGCCCAGGGCCGACACCCCACCGCCCTGCGGACGCAGAGGCGAGCCGGCGTGGAAGCGGGCCACCGTGCGGCCCAGCGAATCCTCCAACGCGTCGTCGATGGCCCAGGGCTGGGTGGCCAACACGCCGTTCTGGTCGAAGCGGCGCATCTCCAGCAGGTACTCGACGATCTCGCCCTCGCCGTCGATCTCGACGCCGCCGTCGGCCGTGCGCGTCAGGCGGCGCACCTCGCGATAGATGTCGGGCGCGGCGGCGCGATTGAAGGTCAGCTCACGCTCAAGCGCCCAGCGCCGCAGCTCCAGCGTCGAATAGTCCAGGAAGCCGAAATCGACCGGACGCTTCACCTTGAACGCCGAGCCGCCGATCAGGAACACCCGCGCGCACGAGGTCTCGATGGTGCTTTCCGCCCGCTCGCCAAACCAGGCGGCCACTTCCTGCTCGCGCGCGGCTTCCGCGTCCTTGGTCACGCCTGAAATCCCATCTGTTCCACGCACGAACCCGGCGCCGGCGCTCCATAACCGAAACGCGCCTCCAAGTCCTCTCGCGCGACCCTTGCTTATGGGTCATATTCGCGGCTAGATTGCATTGAAGCCAATATAGCGAGTTCTTCCAATGCTTGTCGGCGCGGGTCTGAAACGGTCGGGTCACAAGCGCGAGGAGATCCTCGCCTCGGCCAGGAACCTGTTCCTGCGCGAAGGCTACGCCGACGCCGGCATGGAGGTGGTGGCCCGCGCGGCGGGGGTCTCGACGGCCACGCTCTACGCCTACTTTCCCGGCAAGGCGGACCTCTTCCGGGCCATCGTCATGGAGACGGTGGCTGGCGTCGCGGCCCCCGTCCGCGAGGCCGTGCGCGTCAAGGGCGACGCCCGCTCGCGGCTGGTCGCCCTGGCCTGCGCCTACGCCAACTTCTTCTCGCGACCCGACACCCGCGCCCTGTTCCGCGTGGTGACGTCCGAACGCCGCCGCTTCGAGGACGTGGCCGAATACTTCCTGCAGAGCGCCCGCGACGAACTGGGCGGCGCGGCCCTGTCGGTGATCAACGACCTGGCCAGGGCCGGCGAGATCAAGGTCGAAAAGGCCTCCTGGGCCGCCGGCCAGCTGATGGGCATGCTGGACCACGTCACCTTGGTCCTTGGCCTCTCCGCTGGCGACGACGTCCAGCCCAGGCGACCGCTGAAGGACATCGCCGAGGACGCGGTGGAGACGTTCCTGGCGCGATACGGCGCGCGCGCCTGACGCCCGAAGCGTCGGTCGCGGCTTCAAACCAGCCCTACGGGAACAACCGCTTCGTCGTCCAACCGCCATCCGCGCGGCTAAAGACCAGCCGTTCGTGGAGACGGAAGGGGCGGTCGCGCCAGAACTCGAGGGTGGCCGGGACGACCCGGTAGCCGGACCAGTGCGGCGGGCGCGGAACCTTGCCGAGGCCGAATTTCAGGCCCATCTCGGCGACCCGTTTTTCCAGGGCCAGACGGTCCGGCAAGGGCTGGGACTGGTCGCTGGCCCAGGCGCCGATCTGGCTATGACGAGCGCGGCTGGCGAAATAGGCGTCGGCTTCGGCGTCCGAGACCGGCTCGACCACGCCGCGGATGCGCACCTGGCGGCGCAGCGACTTCCAGTGGAAAAGGATCGCGGCCTTGGGATTGACGGTCAGCTCGCGCCCCTTGGCGCTGTGGGTGTTGGTGTAGAAGACGAAGCCGCGCGGATCGAAGTCCTTCAGCAGCACCATGCGCGAGTCGGGCATGCCGTCGGCGTCGACGGTCGAGACCGTCATGGCGTTGGGGTCGTTCAGCTCCTTCTTGCCCGCCTCCTCCAGCCATTCGGCGAACAGAGCGAACGGATCCTCCTCCGACAACAGCGGCGGCGGGGTGGCCTCGGTCACCTGGCGGACGTAGTCGTCCTCGCTGGGCGAGGCGGGGATCAGGGGCTGGTCGGCGCTCATGGCCCTCATATAGGCCGCGCGCGGCCAAGGTGTCACCGGCGAGCCAGCCCCTACGCGAAAGTCTTAACTTAACGCCCCGTTGACCATCCGGGCGGCAGGGTCGCCCAATGACCGCCCGCGGCTCCGCCTTGACCCTATCGGCCGCCCGCGCCCTGCTGGGCGTGAGCGCCAACGCGGGCGAGCGCGAATTGCGCAAGGCCTATCGGGAAGCCGCCAAGCGGGCCCATCCGGACCGCCCCACCGGCGATGCGGCCCTGTTCCGCGACGTGCTGGCCGCCTATCGCCTGCTGCAGGAAGCCTCGGCCCGCCCCACCCACTTCCCACCGGCCGTGGCGGACGCCCCGCCCGTGGTCGACCGCGCCATCCTCGACATCGACATCGCCACGGCTTTCGCCGGCGGCGCCGAGACCCTGGCCATCGACGGGCGACAGCTCAGGGTGAAACTGCCGGCCGGACTGCGCGCCGGCGACAAGGTCCGGGTCGAAACGATCGTCTTCGAGGTCCGCCTGCGCCCGATGGACGGCGCCCTGGTGCGCGGCGACGATCTTTGGCTGACCGGCAAGGTCGCCCCGCGCGTCCTCGCCGAGGGCGGCCGGGTCGAGGCCGATACGCCGCTGGGTCCGCGCCTGGCCTGGATCTCAACCAAGGCGGCCGCGCGTGGCCTGGTCCGCCTGCCGGGACAGGGATTGCCCGCCCGCGCGGCTTATCGGGCCGGCGACCTCTTCCTGCGCCTGGAAGCCGCCGAACTCTCCAGCGAAAGCCCCGCCCGCTCGCTGCTGCGCCGCTTCGCGGCCGCCTGGGCGGCCTGAGCGACCCAATCCTCCCCCTAACGGGTGAGGTGTCGGCTCGAAAGGACGACGGAGGGGAAGAGGCCGAGGCGGTAGGGCTTCCCCTCCGGTCCTTCGGACCACCTCCCCGCTTGGGGGAGGATCTCTCCATTCCATCGCGCGCGATCTTTTTTATTCCCAGCCCTTGATATTAAATCGCACACGATTAAATCGTTCACATCATTCTTGAGCGAGGAGTTTCGCGATGACCACCCTCTACACCACCCGCGCCACCGTCGTCGGCGGCCGTGAAGGCCACGCCCGCAGCGAGGACGGCCTGCTGGACGTGCAGCTGTCCATGCCCAAGGCCCTCGGCGGCAAGGAAACCGGCACCAATCCCGAACAATTGTTCGCCGCCGGCTACGCCGCCTGCTTCCAGAGCGCCATGGCCCACGTCGCCCGCACCCAGAAGATTCCGCTGACCGGCTCCACCGTGACCGGTCAGGTTGGCCTGGCCGCCCAGGCCGTCGGTTTCAAGCTGGAAGTGGCCCTGGAGGTCGAGACCCAAGGGCTGAACCAGGCCGACGCCGAGGCCCTGGTCGCCACCGCCCACCAAGTCTGCCCCTACTCGAACGCCACACGCGGCAATGTTGACGTGGCCATCAGCGTCAAGGCGGCCTAACTAGTCATCCGACATGAGCAAGAAACCCGCGTCATCCCTGGACCCCGTCGAGGCCCTGCGCCTCGACAATCAGTTGTGCTTCGCCCTGTACGGCGCGACCAACCGGATGACGCGGCTCTATCGGCCCCTGCTGGACGCCATCGGCCTGACCTATCCGCAATATCTGGCCATGATGGTGCTGTGGGAGCAGAGCCCACGCACGGTCGGGGCCCTGGGAGACGCGCTGGATCTGGATTCCAGCACCCTGACCCCGCTGCTCAAGCGGCTGGAGGCCGGCGGCCTGGTCGAGCGTCACCGCGATCCGGACGACGAGCGCAGGGTCATCGTGGCCCTGACCGACAAGGGCCGGGCCCTGCGCGAACAGGCGGCGGAGATTCCGGAAAAGCTGTTCTGCGCGCTGGACATGCCGCTAGACGGCGTCATCACCCTGCGCGAACGGCTGAAGATCCTGGCGAAGTAGGCGCTTCAGGCCTGCGGGGGCGGCGCCTGGCGACGCGCCAGATGGGCGGCGTGGTCGGCGTCGCTGGTCTGGCGCAAGGCGCGCAGGTCCTCGCTGATCCGGAAGATCGCGACGTAGAACTCGCAGAACGCCCGCCACAGCAGCACGAGCGCGCCGGCGACCAGCAGGCCCGCGATCAGCACCGGGAAGGCCAGCAGCAGCGAGCCTACGCCCGGCTCCTTCAGGGCCAGGCCCACGGCGGCGCCGACCACCGAGAAGCCGAACAGCGCCACGACGCCCAGGCCCGCCCAATAGATGAAGTGGATCACCGGCCCGGTGACCAGGCGGTCAAAGGTCAGAAGATCCCACAGCAGCGAGTTGGACCCACGCTTGGTCTTGTTGGCCGGAGGCATACGGAACCCCAACTCGGCGAAAAACCGCCCTTCAGAGCGTGACAGCCAAAAGTGGCGCCGGTGACGGCGGCCATCACGATCTACCCAAGAATATAGAACCTTTTCATCCGGTTCGGATGATTCCATCCGCGCCGGAAAGGCTCGAGGGCCATCGCTAGCAGCGACAGGCCCGCTCGGCAATGCCGAGCGGGCCCGCGTTCGCGTCGTCGTGAACGGACGATGGCTTACTGCGGCTTGGCGCCCGCGACCGTCGCGTCGATCTGGGCCTTGGTGGCCGTCGTCGAGACGCTGCCGTCGGCGCCGGCGCTAAGGCTGTTGGCCGGCAGGGCGAACTTCACCCCGCCATTGGTGACGATGACGTTGGTGGAGCCGTCGGCGCCGGTGCTCGTGCCGCTGATCTGGCCCACGGCGACGCCTTGGGCGTCCTTCACGGCCGAGCCGACCTTGAAGCTGGCCACATTGGCCGAGCTCGGGGTGGCGGCGCTGTCGGCGGTGCTGGCCGACGGCGTCGTAGTCTGGGTGGTGGTCGTGCTCTGCGACGGCGCCGTGGTCGTGGTGGTCGACTGCGTGGGCGCGGCGGGCGTCATGGTCGATGACGGCGCCGTGGCCGAGGGCGTCGTCGCCGAGGGCGTGATGGTCTGGGTCGTGGTCGTCGAGGTGCTCTGGGCGAAAGCGGCGCCGGCGAACGTCAGGGACGCGGCGGCGGCGAGCAGCGCAAGCTTGTTGGTCATCTTCACTCTCCGTCGGGGGCCCCTCCCGACGAAACAACGTCACCTTGCCCGCCCGGTTCCGTCGACAATCCGACGCGGACTCTACCGGCGCGACCCCTGGAAGAGCGGCAGCGCCGAAATGTAGCTCTCCATCAAGCGGACCAGTTCGTCTTCCCGGCGGTCCGGATCGAGCGCCAGCTCCTGTTCGGCGGTCGCCGCGCGCAACAGGCCGACGACCGCGTGGGTCAGGACGAAACCGGCCTCTGGCGGCCCCCCTCTCCCGCAAGGGGAGAGGGGAATTCTACACCATCCCCACCGTCTTCAGGCGCGCGCGGGGGTGGATCTCGTTCTGGCTCATCACCACGGTCTGGCCGCGGAAGCGCTCGATGATCGAGCGGACGTAGGGACGCACGCCCGGGCTAGTCAGCAGGACCGGCGCCTCGCCGGCCAGGGCGGCGCGCTCGAAGGCGTCGCGGACGCCGCGGATGAAGTCCTGCAGGCGCGAGGGCGGCAGGGCCAGTTGCTTGTCGTCGCCGGGACCGATCAGGGCTTCGGCGAAGGCCTGCTCCCAGTCGGCCGACAGGGTGATGATCGGCAGGGCGCCGTCGTCGCCGCGATTGGCCCAGCACAGCTGGCGGGCCAGGCGCGCGCGGACCTGCTCGACCAGTTGAGTGACCGAAGCGGTGTGCGGGGCGGCTTCGCCGATGCCCTCCAGGATCTGCGGCAGGTCGCGGATCGAGACCCGCTCGCGCAGCAGCGACTGCAGGACGCGCTGGACGGTGGTGGCCGTGGCCGTGCCCGGGATCAGGTCGTCGACCAGCTTGCGCTGCGCCTCCGGCAGCTCCTTCAGGAGCTTCTGGACCTCCGCGTAGGAGAGCAGGTCGGCCATGTTCTCCTTGAGAATCTCGGTCAGGTGCGTGGTCAGCACCGTGGCCGGGTCGACGACGGTGTAGCCGCGGAAGGTGGCCTCCTCGCGCAGGTCGTCGGCGATCCAGGTGGCCGGCAGGCCGAAGGCGGGCTCGCGCACGTGCTCGCCGGGCAGCTCGACCTGACCGCCGCGCGGATCCATGGCCATCAGATTGCCCAGACGGACCTCGCCGGCGCCGGCCTCCATCTCCTTGATGCGGATGGCGTAGCCCTGGTTGGCCAGGCGCATGTTGTCGAGGATCCGCACGGGCGGCATGACGAAGCCGAACTCGCCGGCCAGAGTCTTGCGCAGAGCGCGGATCTGGTCGGTCAGCTTGCGGCCGTCCAGGTCGTTGATCAGGGTCAGCAGTCCATAGCCCAGTTCGATCTTGACGTCGTCGATCGCCAGGGAGGCGCTGATCGGCTCCTCCTCGGCCTCGGTCGGCGCGGCGGCCTCGAGCGCTGATGGATCGAGAGGCTGAGGCTCCCGAGCGTCCTTGATGCGCTTGTAGGCCAGGGCGCCGGCGCCCAGGGCCAGGGCGGCGAACGGGATGATCGGCATGCCCGGGATCAGGGCGATCACGCCCGACGAGGCCGAGACCATGCCCAGGCCCACCGGGTTCATGGCCAGCTGGGTGGTCAGGGCCTTGTCGGCCGAGCCCTCGACCCCGGCCTTCGACACGACCATGCCGGCGGCGATCGAGATGATCAGGGCCGGGATCTGGCTGACCAAGCCGTCGCCGATGGTCATGATGGTGTAGGTCGAGGCCGCCTGGCCGATCGGCAGCTTGTGCTGCACGACGCCGATGATGATGCCGCCGACGATGTTGATGGCGGTGATGATCAGGCCGGCGATCGCGTCGCCCTTCACGAACTTGCTGGCGCCGTCCATGGCCCCGAAGAACGTGCTTTCCTGCTCCAGCTCCTTGCGGCGGACCTTGGCCATCTCCTGGTCGATCAGGCCGGTCGACAGGTCGGCGTCGATCGCCATCTGCTTGCCGGGCATGGAGTCCAGGGTGAAGCGGGCGGCCACTTCGGCGATCCGGCCCGAACCCTTGGTCACGACCATGAAGTTCACGACGATCAGGATGATGAAGACGATCACCCCGATGACGAAGTTGCCCTGCATCATCAGGTGACCGAAGGCCTCGATCACCGCGCCGGCCCCGCCGGTTCCCTCCTGGCCGTGGCCCAGGATCAGCCGCGTCGAGGCGATGTTCAGGCCAAGGCGGTAGAGGGTCGAGACCAGCAGGACGGTCGGGAACGAGGTGAATTCCAGCGGCTTCTTGATCAGGATCGCCGTCATCAGGATCAGCACCGATCCCGTCAGCGAAATGGCCAGCAGCAGGTCCAGCAGGAACGACGGAACCGGCAGGATCAGCAGGACGATGATGCCGACCACGCCCAGGGCCAGGCCCATTTCGCCGCGCAGGAAGCCGTCCAGCAGCGACTTGGCGCTAGGCAGAGAGCTTGCGGTCGGGGCGGCGGCGTCGGCCATTCGGAACCTTGAACCGTGAGATCAGCGGACCAGCGCTTGAAGCGATTTGCGGCCCGCCGCCATCTCCTTAATGAAAATTAGCCATGTTCGGCGCCGGACCGATGGTCGCGGCGCCGCGACATCTTGCCCCCTAGGCGGCGGCCCCCACGCCGCCCTGCGGCGGTGGCACCTGCACGCCGGCGTCGGAATATTCCTTCAGCTTGTTGCGCAGGGTGCGGATCGAGATGCCCAGGATGTTGGCCGCGTGGGTGCGGTTGCCCAGGCAGTGCTCCAGGGTGTCGATGATCAAATGCTGCTCCACCTCGGCGACGGTCGAGCCGACGAAGGTGCGCGAGATGGCGTCGGCGGCCATCTGGGCGCCGCGGGCGACCGCGGCGTCCGGGGTCGGCGACATCGGCTGACCGTCCGGCAGGCGGATGGCGAACTCCTCAATCTCCTGACCGGTCGACAGCAGCACCGCGCGGTGCATGGCGTTCTCCAGCTCGCGGACGTTGCCCGGCCAGCGGTGGGCGATCAGCCGGCGCTTGGCCTCGGCCGAGATCGGCTTTTCCGGCACGCCATTGGCGGCCGAGTATTTCTTCACGAAGAACTCGCACAGGCTCAGCACGTCGGCCGGGCGCTCGCGCAGCGGCGGCAGGCGCAGGTTCACGACGTTCAGGCGATAGAGCAGGTCTTCCCGGAACGTGCCGTCCTTCACGGCCTGGGCCAGGTCGCGGTTGCTGGTGGCCAGGATGCGGATGTCGACCTTCACTGGCTTGGCGCCGCCGACGCGGTCGATCTCGCGCTCCTGTATGGCGCGCAGCAGCTTGGCCTGCAGGCGCGCGTCCATTTCGCTGATTTCGTCCAGCAGCAGGGTGCCGCCGTTGGCTTCCTCGAACTTGCCGATGCGGCGGGCCATGGCGCCGGTGAAGGCGCCCTTCTCGTGGCCGAACAGCTCGCTTTCCAGCAGGTTCTCGGGGATGGCCGCGCAGTTGACGCTGATGAACGGCGCCTTGGCCCGGCGGGACTTGCCGTGGACGTAGCGGGCCATGACCTCCTTGCCCGAGCCGCTTTCGCCGGTGATTAGGATCGAGGCGTCGGACGGGGCGACCTGGTCGGCCAGCTTGATGACCTGCTCCATCGCCGGGTCGCGGACGACCATCGGGCGCTCGTCGTCGGTCACGGCGGCCAGGACGGCGGCGATCAGCTCGGCGTCCGGCGGCAGGGGGATGAACTCCTTGGCGCCGGCCTTGATGGCGGCGGCCGCGCGCATCGGATCGGCGTCGACGCCGCAGGCCACCACCGGCACCCGCATCCGCTCGGCTTCGTTGGCGGCGATCAGGCCGGCGATGTCGAGCGAGTACTCGACCATCAGCAGGTCGGCGCCCTGCCCGGCCCGCAGCGCGTTGGTCGCCTGCTCCGTCGTTTCGACGTGCGAGACCTTCGCGCCCGCGTTCATCGCCATCTTCACGGCGACCGAGAGCTGCCCGTTCAGTTTTCCGACGACCAGAAGCCGCATCTCTTACTCTCCCGAAGCTCTTCCGAGGGAAGAACCCTGTTCCTGAAGTCTCGAGCGATCCGGAACCTTAGTTCTGGTCGCCGTCCTTGATGATTTCCGTCATGGTCACGCCCAGGCGCTCGTCGACGACGACGACTTCGCCACGGGCGACCAGACGGTTGTTGACGTAGATGTCGATCGCTTCGCCGACCTTGCGGTCGAGCTCCAGGATCGAGCCCTGCGAGAGCTGCAGCAGTTGCGCCACCGACATGTGGGCGCGCCCGAGCACCGCCGAGATGTTGACGGGAACGTCGAAGACCGGCGCCAGGTCGGAGGCGGTCTTGTCGGCGATCTCGACCGGCATTTCGGAGGCCAGCATCGAGCCGCCGAATTCGTCGAGCGTGAGATTGTCTTCGGCCATCGGATTCTAGCCTTCGCTACGTGAAGAGGGGTTCGGCGTGGAGACCTTCGGCGGCGATGGCCGCCTCCAGCGCTTCGGCGACGCGCTGGGCGGCGCCTTCTGGATCGAAGGCCGCGCGGCCATCGCCCCAGTCGAAAGTAAAGGCCGCCGGGGCCATGGCCCCGTCGGCGCGGGCGACGATCTGGCCCTGGTAGCCGATCTGCGCCGCCACGTTCTCCAGCGCCTGCTGGGTGCGCTCCTCCAGCTCCGGCGAAACGCGGACGAAGATGCGCGGCTGGGCCTCGACCTCGCGGGCCAGGGCTTCAAGAGCGGCCGTCACCGGCGCCTCGGGGAAGTGCGCCAGGGCGGCGTCGGCGATCTTGCGGGCGCAGGCCAGGGCCAGCATGGCCGCGGCTTCGCGGTGTTGGTGGGCCACCTGGGTCAGCGACCCAAGCGCCTCGCCCACCGCGCCGGCCACTTCGGCCAGGGCGTGAGCAGCCTCCTGCTCGGCGCGCGCCACGGCCGAGCGCTCGCCCTCGGCATAGGCCTGGGCCTTGGCCGCCTCGAGCTCCTCGGGGGTGAAGTTCTTCTTCACCTTGGGCGGCTCGTAGGCCACGCGACCGCGGTCGTCGAAGACCGTGTCGAAGCCGAATTTGCGAGGGGGGGTGTCGATCATGCCATCCGCCTCAGTAGATCAGCTCGTCGTCGCTGCCCGAACCGGCCAGCATGATTTCGCCCTTGGCGGCCAGGTCCTTGGCGACCTGGACCATGCCCACCTGGGCGGCGTCGACGTCCTTCAGGCGCACGGGGCCCATGCTCTCCATGTCTTCGCGCATGATCTTGGCCGCGCGTTCGGACATGTTGGAGAAGAACAGGTCGCGCAGCCGGTCCGAGGCGCCCTTCAGGGCCAGGGCCAGCTGTTCCTTCGGCGTGCCGCGCAGCAGGGTCTGGATGCCGCCCGGGTCCAGCTTCGAGAGGTCCTCGAACACGAACATCAGGGCCCGGATGCGCTCGGCCGCCTCGCGGTTGCGCTCTTCCAGGGCCGCGATGAAGCGGGCCTCGGTCTGGCGATCGAAGTTGTTGAAGATCTCGGCCATCATCTCGTGGCTGTCGCGCTTGGACGTGCGCGCCAGGTTCGACATGAATTCGGTGCGCAGGGTCATCTCGATCTTGTCGAGGATCTCGCGCTGCACCGGCTCCATCCGCAGCATGCGGGTGACGCATTCCAGGGCGAAGTCTTCCGGCAGGCAGGCCAGCACGCGCGCGGCGTGGTCGCTCTTGACCTTCGACAGCACCACCGCGACCGTCTGCGGATATTCGTTCTTCAGATAGTTGGCGAGCACGGCCTCGTTCACGTTGCCGAGCTTGTCCCACATGGTTCGACCCGCCGGACCGCGGATCTCCTCCATCAGGGCGTCGACCTTGTCCTGGGGCATGAACGAGGCCAGCAGGCGCTGGGTCTGTTCGTACGAGCCCATGATCGCGCCGGTCGAGCTCATGCCCGACACGAATTCGACCAGCAGGTCTTCGACCACCGACGCCGAGACAGTGCCCAGGCCCGCCATGGCCTGGGAGACTTCCTTGATTTCCTCGTCGTCGAGGGCTTCCCAGATCCGGGTGTGCTCCTCGCCCAGCGCCAGCAGGACGATGGCCGCCTTTTCGGGCCCGGAGAGCTTCTTGACGTCGTTGACCGCGACTTTCATGGCCGTCAGCTCGACTCATGCAGCCAGTTGCGCAGGATCGCGACCGACTCTTCGGGGTGCTTCTCGACGAATTCCGACACGCGCTTGATGGACGAGGCCTTCACCTGGCCCTCGATCTTGGCGATGTCGATGCGCTGGTCGATGTCGCTGACGGGGCCGGCGATGGCCATCGGCTCGCCGGTCTCGTCCACGACCACGTGCTGCTGGGTGCCGTCCGACAGGGTGACCAGGCGCGTCACCGGCTGGCCGGGTCCCGACAGGGCCGCCACCGCCACGGGCTCCGACAGGTTCTTGATGAACGGCCGGACCGCGAACAGCAGGATCAACAGGGCCACGACGCCCAGCACGCCCAGTTCGGCGAAGCGCATGATGTCGTTCTTGTCGAAGCCCGACAGCAGGCCCTGCTTCTCCAGGCCTTGGTCCTCGGGGCTCGGGAACTTGATGTTGGTGACCTTCACCTGGTCGCCACGCGTGGCGTCGAAGCCGACGGCGGTCTTCACCAGGTCCTCGATCTGCTGGATCTCCTGGGCCGATCGCGGGGTATAGGCGCCCGGCTTGCCGTCCTTGCCCATGGGGGCGGTTACGCCATCGATGGCGACGGCGACGGCGACCTTGCGGATCGTGCCCGGCTCCTGGACCGTGGTCTTCACGGACTTGGAGATCTCGTAGTTGGTGACGCTTTCGTTGGCGCCGGCGCGCGACCCCAGCTGCTGGAAGCCGTTGTTGGCGGCCTGGCCGGGAACGTTGGCCGTCGCCGTCGTGCCCGAATTGTCCTCGTTCTTGTTTTCCTGGCTGTTGGACTCGTTGGTGCTTTCCGAACGCACCACCTGGCCGTCGGGATCGAACCGCTCCTCCTGGGTGGTGACGCGGTTGAGATCCAGGTCGGCGGTGACGTTGACGCGAGCCTTGCCCGGACCCAGCACGCCTTCGATCATGTCCTTGACCGTCTTGGCGATGCGCTGCTCGACCTCGGTCTTGCGGTCCTGAGCCTCCTTGCCGGCCAGGCTCTCGTCGCTGGGCGCCGAGAGGGTCTTGCCGTGCTGATCGATGACCGCGACCTTCTCGGCCTTCATGTTCGGGACCGACGAGGACACCAGGTTCTGAATCGCGCGGACCATGTCCGACGACGGCTCGCGAGAGCCCACGCCGATGGTGACGGCGGCCGACGGCTGCTCGGCGTCTTCCTCGAACAGCTGGCGCTTGGGCAGGACAAGGTGGACGCGGACGCTGTTGACGCCCTGCATCGCCTTGATCGTGCGCTCCAGCTCGCCCTGCAGGGCGCGCTGGCGGTTCAGTTGCTGGACGAAGTCGGTCTGGCCCAGGGCGTTGCCGCCGTCGAAGATCTCGTAGCCGATCGAGCCCGAGCTCACGAGACCCTTGCCGGCGACCATCAGGCGCGCGCTGGCGACCTTGTCGCGCGGCACCATGATCGTCGAGCCGTCGCCCTTGGTTTCATATTTGATGCCCGCCTGGTCGAGGGCCTGGGTGACTTCCGAGGCTTCCTTGAGATCCAGGTTGGAATAGAGCAGTTCGCTGGGCTCCTTGCCCATGAACATGATCAGGGCCACCAGCACGGCCACGACGCCCGCGCCGACGCCCAGCATCGCGGCGAGACGCCCGACGCCAAACCTCTGAATTGAAGCCAGAAAGCTTTCCACGAAGCCCCATCCCCTGATCAACGACCCCGACGGGGACGCCCGGCCAACGCGAACGAAGCGCTTGCCGGTAGGCAGGATTTACCCAGTACAAGGTAAACGAGGCGTTTATATTTGGGGCCGCAAACGCCTTCCCGAGGCGCCAAAACGTCGCGGCCGCGCCCTTTCGGGCGCGGCCGCGGAACGTCTTCAAACCCTTGCGGTTCAACGCCCGCGGGGGTTTTCTGCCGTCGGGGGACGGTCAAGGCGACGCACCCCTGCCCGATCCTAACGGTACTGCTGGATCCGCGTGGTGCGCAGACCCGCCAGGCCGTGCCGATCGATCGACTGCTGCCAGGCGAGGAATTCCTCGTTGGTCAGCTTGTAGCGATCGCAAGCCTCGTCGAGCGAGAGCAGACCCCCGCGAACGGCGGCCACGACCTCGGCCTTGCGACGGATGACCCAACGCTGGGTTTCCGGCGGCGGCAAGTCGGAGAGAGTCAGGGGCGCGCCGGTCGGACCGATCACGTACTTCTCACCCCGGCTGTTTGTGCGCTGCTGCTGCAACATGGCTTTACGCCTTTCCCACAACCATCACTGTTGGAGGCCACTATAGGCGCCGCCCAATAACAGCGGCTTAATTCCAATAGTAAAGAAAGGCCTAAACAAGATGGCTCCTTAGCAGTCCTTAATGTCTCAACGTGAGACACAAGAATTAAAGAACGTTAAATCCCGTGATTAGCGCTTAATGTTCAGCAGCTCCTCAAGCATTTGGTCGGCGGTCGTGATGATTTTCGAAGACGCCGAGTAGGCGCGTTGCGTGGTGATTAGCCCCGTGAACTCCGTCGACAAGTCGACAGTCGAAGCTTCCAGCGTCGAGGGCGCCAGCGAACCGGCGCCGCCCTGGCCCGGAGGCTTCAGGCTGTAGGTGCCGCTCTCGTTGGTGACGCGGTAGGCGTTGCCGTTAACCCCCTTCAGGCCGTTCGGGTTCGAGAAGGTGGCGACCGCGACCTGGGCGATCCGGCGTGTGACGCCGTTGTCGAAGATGGCCGAGACGTAGCCGTCCTCGTCGACCTCGATGTTGGTCAGGTTGCCGAAGGCGGTGCCGTTGGTGTTGACCGACTGGACGACCGACTGGCTGTTGTACTGGGTCAGGCCACCGGCGGCGCTGGCCAGGTCGATCTGGACGTCCTGGGTGTCGATGCCGAGGGCGTCCGCCCAGGTCGGCAGCTGAACCGCCGGAGGAACGGCCGGGGTGGTGCCCGAGGCCTGGATCGAGATCGAGGTCGGGTTAGTGCCACCGAACAGGGTGCCGGTGCTCTGCAGCTTGCCGTCGGTGGTGAAGGTCACGATGCCCGTGCTGATCTGGCCGTTGGCGTTGTTGGCCAGATCGCCCGGCTTGGCGCGCAGTTCGGCGTACCACTGGTTCGGACCGGGGCCCTTCAGCAGCGACAGGGTGACGGTGCGCTGGCCGCCCTTGGAGTCCGA
>NZ_DATFAV010000114.1:0-4303 GCF_035254145.1 Caulobacter sp.
CGCTTGGCCATGGCGCACAGCTTGGTCGCCTCGGGATGGCGGTTGTCCAGGGCGTGAGCGGCGCGGCGCACCATCAGACGAGCGGCCTCCAGCTCGGTGGCCATGTCGGCCAGCTTGAACTGCAGCGCCTGGAAGTCCTTCAGCGGCCGGCCGAACTGATTGCGGGTCTCCAGATAGGCCTTGGCCGTGTCGAGCGCGAACTGCGCCCCGCCCAGCGAACAGGAAGCGATGTTCAGCCGCCCGCCGTCCAGCCCCATCATGGCGAACCGGAAGCCCTCGCCTTCCTGGCCGATGCGGTTGGCCACCGGCACGCGGCACTCATCGAAGTTCACCTGGGCGGTCGGCTGGGCGTTCCAACCCATCTTGCGCTCGTTGGCGCCGAAGCTGAGGCCCGGCGCGCCTTTCTCCACCACGAAGGCCGAGACGCCCTTGGCGCCCTCGCCGCCCGTACGCGCCATGACCACATAGACGTCGGACACGCCGCCGCCCGAGATGAAGGCCTTGCCGCCGTTCAGGACGTAGTGGTCGCCGTCGAGGCGCGCCGTGGTGCGCATGTTGGCCGCGTCCGAGCCCGAGCCGGGCTCGGTCAGGCAGTAGCTGGCGATCAGCTCCATGGTCGTCAGGCGCGGCAGGTAGCGCTTGCGCAGATCCTCCGAGCCGAAGCGGTCGATCATCCACGACGCCATGTTGTGGATGGTCAGATAGGCGGCGACGGGCACGTCACCGTAGCTCAGCGCTTCGAAAATGATCGAGGCGTCCAGGCGCGTAAGACCGCTGCCGCCGACGTCCTCGTTTACATAGATGCCGGCGAAACCCAGCTCGGCCGCCTGTCGCAGGACGTCGACGGGGAAGTGCTTCTTCTCGTCCCACTCGGCCGATCGCGGGGCAAGCTGTCCTTCGGCGAACGCGCGCGCCGCATCCTGGATTGCGACCTGATCCTCATTCAGCGCGAAATCCATGCGCGACTCCTCCCGTTCGGGGCAGAATGGCCCTCACTTCTTGGCGCTTGAAGTGCCGTGACGTCCGACGACTGTCAACGCGGACGGGCCTTGTATCGCGCTATTTGCGGCCGCGCCGTTCCATTTCCGGCCGCTTCCGAAGGTGTGGCCTGAAATCCTCCGTTACACGACTTGAATCGGCAAGAAGGCCACACCCCTTGATAACGATACGCATTCAGCCCAAATGGCGTTCTTCGAGTCTGACCGTTCTCAACATAAAAAATTGCATCAACCACCATGCGTTTCGTGAAGTTCGTGAAAGTCGCCCTGGCGGCGGCCCTGGGAATGACTGTCATCACCGCTTCGGCCCACGCGGCCGACGTCGGCGACATCTCGCGCAGCTATGGCGTCTGGCGCAACCCGAAGAACAGCGTGCACCTGGAGATCAAGGACTGCGGGCCCAGCACCTGCGGCGTGGTCGTGTGGGCCAGCCCCAAGGCCGAAGCCGACGCGCGCAAGTCCGGCACCGACACCCTGGTCGGCAAGCAGCTGCTGCGTGACTTCGAAAGCCAGAACAACGGCACGCTAAAGGGCCGCGTCTGGGTTCCGACCCTGAAGGTCACCCTGGTCGGCACCGCCGACATCGTCGACGCCAAGACCATGCGCGCCAAGGGCTGCGTGATCGGCAACTTCCTGTGCAAGTCGCAGCTGTGGACCCGCATCGACGCACCCTCGATGCTGGCCTCGCGCGCCGCTCCCTGACCTCATCTTTCCATCCGCGCTTGATTCATCGCAAAAGGCGCGCGACCCTCTAAGTGTACAGTGATCACTTAAGCGCCCGCAGAGGCGCCGAGCGACTCAGGCCGCACGACGGTCAGCACGGGAGGAAAGAGCATGGTAGAAGCGGCGACGCTTCCAAGGACCGCGCGCGACGCGGCTGTCGAGCATTTTGACGTCATTATCGTCGGCGCCGGGATTTCCGGCGTGGGCGGCGCCTACCACCTGACGCAACAGCGGCCAGGTACGCGCTTCGTCGTGCTGGAGGCGCTGGAAAGTTTCGGCGGCACCTGGCTGACCCACACCTATCCGGGGATCCGGTCGGACAGCGACCTCTACACCTTCGGCTATCGCTTCAAGCCCTGGGTCGGTCCGCCGATCGCCACGGCCGCCGAGATCCTCAGCTACATGGGCGAGGTGATCGACGAGAACGACCTGGGCCGCCACATCCGCTATCGTCGCCGGATCAGCAACGCCACCTGGTCGAGCCAGGACAAGCTGTGGACCCTGACCGTCACCGGTCCCGACGGCGTCGAGACCTACACGACCAACTTCCTGTGGATGTGCCAGGGCTACTACCGTCATTCGGTGGGCTACACCCCGGAATGGCCGGGCATGGCGGACTTCAAGGGCCGGATCGTCCATCCGCAGACCTGGCCCAAGGATATCGACCTGAAGGACAAGAAGGTCGTGGTCATCGGCTCCGGCGCCACGGCCGCGACCCTGGCGCCGAACATCGCCGGCGAATGCGCCCACGTCACCGTGCTGCAGCGCTCGCCCACCTACTTCGTGCCCGGGCGCAACGAGAACGAGCTGGCCGACATGCTGCGCCAGTTGCAGATCGACGAGACCTGGATCCACGAGATCGTTCGCCGCAAGGTGCTGTTCGACCAGAACGAATTCACCCGACGCTCCGTCGAGGAGCCCGAGGCGGTGAAGGCCGAGCTGCTCGAGGGCGTGAAGGCCTTCCTCGGTCCAGACTTCGACATCGCGAAGCACTTCACCCCGCGCTATCGCCCCTGGCGCCAGCGGATCGCCTTCGTGCCGGACGGCGACCTGTTCCAGGGCATCGCCTCGGGCAAGGCCTCGGTGGTCACCGAGGAGATCGAGCGCTTCACCGAGAAGGGCATCCTGCTGAAGTCGGGCCAGACCCTGGAAGCGGACATCATCGTCACCGCCACCGGTTTCGATCTCAGCGTGCTGGGCGACATCGCCTTCGAGGTCGACGGCAAGCCGCTCGACTTCTCCAAGACGGTCACCTACCGCGGCATGATGTTCACCGGCCTGCCCAATCTCGTCTGGGTGTTCGGCTATTTCCGGGCCAGCTGGACCCTGCGAGCCGACATGATCGGCGATTTCGTCTGCCGCCTGCTGGCTCACATGGAAAAGAAGGGCAAGAAGCAGGTGGAGGTCGCCCTGCGCCCCGAGGACAAGGACATGAAGATCGGCAATTGGATCGATCCCGAGGACTTCAACCCGGGCTATCTGATGCGCAACATGCACTTGCTGCCCAAGGCCGGGGACAAGCCCGAGTGGCGGCACACCCAGGACTATTGGACCGAGAAGGAACTCTTCCCGACCATCGACCTGGACGATGCGGCGTTCCGCTATTCGTGATCGGCGCGCAGGCTTAAAGGGCGGTCTTAAGGGACCGCCCGACTTGCCTCGACCGGCGGCGCGGTCCACATCAGCGCCATGACCACGCCGCCCCTCGCCCCCTATCCGTACACTCGCCTGCGCCGCGTGCGCCAGGCCGACTGGGTCCGCCGCCTCGTTCGCGAGACCGAGGTCCGACCGTCCGACCTGATCTGGTCGATGGTGGTGCACGAGGGCGACGGAACCATTCCCGTGGCCTCGATGCCGGGCGTCGACCGCCTGTCGGTCAAGGAGGCCGCCAAGGCCGCCGTCCGGGCGCGCGACCTCGGCATCCCAGCCATCGCCATCTTCCCGCACATCGACGGGAGCCGAAAGGACGCCACCGGCTCGATCGCCGCCGACCCGAACGGGGTGATCCCGCGCGCCGTCAAGGCCATGAAGGACGCCGCTCCCGAGGTCGGGATCATGTGCGACGTGGCGCTGGACCCCTTCACCGACCATGGCCACGACGGCGTGGTCGAAGGCGGCAAGATCCTCAACGATCCGACCATCGAGCGCCTGATCGAACAGGGCCTGATGCAAGCCGAGGCCGGCGCCGACATCCTGGCGCCGTCCGACATGATGGACGGTCGCATCGGCAAGCTGCGCGCGGCCCTGGAGGGCGCGAACTTCCAGGACGTGATGATCATGTCCTACGCGGCCAAGTACGCCTCGGCCTTCTACGGCCCGTACCGCGACGCCATCGGCTCCGCGAAGCTTTCGGCGGGCCAGGGCGACAAAAAGACCTACCAGATGGATCCGGCCAACACCGAAGAAGCCATCCGCGAGGTCGCGCTCGACATCGCCGAGGGCGCGGACATGGTCATGGTCAAGCCGGGGATGCCCTATCTCGACATCCTGCGCCGGCTGGTCGACGAATTCCGCATGCCGACCTACGCCTTCCAGGTGTCGGGCGAATACGCGATGATCAAGGCCGCCGCCCAGAACGGCTG
>NZ_DATFAV010000115.1:0-13443 GCF_035254145.1 Caulobacter sp.
GCCGAGCCGATGCCGCCGGCCGCGCCGAGCAACAGGACCCGGCGCTCGGACAGCGCCCTGCTCAGAACGGCTTGTCGCCGGCGACCGTCACCCGATAGCCGGTGCGCGTGTCGGGAAAATAGTCCCAGATCGCCTGATGCCAGGTGCAACGGTTGTCCCAGAAGGCGACCGAGTCCGGACGCCAGCGGAAGCGCACCTGGAAGTCAGGATTGCTGGCGTGCTGGTAGAGATAGCCCAGGATCGCCGCGCTCTCGGCCTTCGACACGCCCTCGATGTGGGTCGTGTAGGACGGGTTGACGAACAGGCTCTTGCGCCCGGTGACCGGGTGGGTGCGAACGATCGGGTGGGTCGAGCAATTGTACTTCCGGTCGATGTCCGGGAAGATCGCCTTGTAGACCGGATTGGCGTCGTGGACGGCGACAAGGCCTTCCAGATACGCCTTCATCTTGTCGGACAGCGTCTCATAGGCCCAGTACATGCTGGCGAAGCAGGTGTCCCCGCCATCGTCGGGCAGGACCTTCATGTAGAGGATGCTGCCCAGCGGCGGTTCGGGATCGCAGGTCAGGTCGGAGTGCCAGTTCTCCCCGGCCACGAACTTGGAATTGGCGTCGGCGTGGATGGCCACGATCTCGGGGTGATCGGGCAGTCCCGGCACGCCGGAATGTATGGCCAAGCTTCCGAACTTGCGGCCCAATTCCTTGTGCGCCTCATGCGACATGTCCTGGTCGCGGAAGAAGATCACCTGGTGCTGCAGCAGCGCCTGATGCACCTCCTCGAACTGTCGGTTGCTCAGGGGCTTGCCCAGGTCGACTCCGAAGATCTCCGCGCCGATCCGGCGGGTCATGGGCTTCACGTCGAGCACGTCGTAGGCCATGCGAAACTCCATTAGGTATTGAGGAAGCCGCCGCGCACATAGACGAGCGGCGTCTTGGCTTCGTCGGTCACGACCCGCAGGACACGGCCGAGCAGGATCTCGTGGTCGCCGCCATCGTGGGCGGCGTGCAGATCGCACTCGACCGAGGCGACACATCCGGCGAGCAAGGGCGCGCCGCACACGCCCGCCTCCACGGCCGTCAGGGCGAAGCGGTCGTCGGCCCCGCTCTTGGCGAAGCGGTAGGCCAGGTCGCCCTGCTCCCGCGCCAGGATGTTGACGCAGAAGGTTCCGGCCTGGCTCAGCGTCGCCAGCGTCCGGCTGTCGCGCTTGAGGCACACCATGACCAGAGGCGGGTCCATCGAGACCGAGCTGAAGGCGCTGACCGTCGTGCCGACCAGGCGGCCTTCATGACAGGCGGTGACGACCGTAACTCCAGCGGCGAAGCTGCCCATGGCCTTGCGGAAATCCGCCAGCTCGGGCGCGTGGGATCGAGACGCCACGCTCATCATTCGTTTCCGAACGGGTTGTCGGGATAGACCGCCGAAGCGGGACGACCGGCGCTTTCTCCGTCGGTCGCGCGCCCACAGACGGCCAGGGCGGTCAACGCGTAGATCAGGGCGCTGTCCACCAGGTCCTTCGGCGTCGGTCGCCAACGGCGGAAGCCGGTGGTGATCGCCGGAATTCGCTGCATGTTGAAGACGTTGTGGTCACGCCACATGCTGGAATAGACCGGATTGGCCAGGGCGACGGGATGGCCCAGACCCAGCTGGGTCGCCTTGTCCACCGCGCTGACCAAGGGGGCTACCTCCGCCGCGTCGGCCTCGAAGCCATGACGCACCACGACCGGCTCGATGTCGATGCGGCCGAGGCCCGCTTCGCGGACCATGGCCTCCAGCGAGTGCTGGATGTCGGCCACCCGCTGCTTCGGATTCAGGCCCACCTCTAGAT
Organism: Caulobacter sp.; assembly: GCF_035254145.1. Classification (GTDB taxonomy): domain Bacteria; phylum Pseudomonadota; class Alphaproteobacteria; order Caulobacterales; family Caulobacteraceae; genus Caulobacter. The sequence continues at coordinate 1,823 of NZ_DATFAV010000115.1, forward strand.
AGAGGTTCACCAGTTCGGTCCCCGCGCCGAACGCATAGGGAATCCCGCCGCGCACCGACGCGATCTGCGACTTGGGTTGGGCGACCCCGCCGGGGCTGTCGTAGCGGCTCTTCTTCTCGTACGCGCCGCTCCAGGCGTGGATGGCGTCGGTCAACCGGCCTAGCTTGTAGATCGGGTTGGGATGCTGGGCCGAACTCGCCGGATGCTCCAGCAGCGGCGTGAAGACGCCCTCCCCCCAGACCTGGAACCGGAACACGGCATAGCCGCATCCCACCCAGGTCAGGCCGAAATCGCAGCCCTCGGCCGCGATGGCGTAGTCGGGCGCGACGCCGCCATGGTGGAACAGGTAATGGGCGCCGATATCCTTGCCCATGTAGGCCACGCCCCGGTGCTCCTCGATCGGTTCGGGACCGATCTCGCCGGGACAGGCGGTCAGGTACATCTTGCCGGCCAGCTCGTAGCCGGCCTTCTTCAGCGCCTTGGCGGCGATCAGAAAGCAGCTCATCGGCCCGCGGTCGTTGGCGATCGGGTAGCCGTAGAGCTTGCCGTCCTCCAGCCAGCACTTCTCCCACTCGGGATTGGCCAGGGTCTCGGGGCTGTACTTGTAGGCGTCGAGATCGGGGTTCCAGGTCGGCGCCTCGGTGTCGAGGTGAGCGGTGAACAGCAGGTTCTTGCCGACACCCTTGCCGCCGTGCGTGCCGATGATGTTCGGCCGCTCGGGCGTGGCTCCGACCTTGCGCGGCGAGAAGCCCTCGCGCGCCATCCAGTCGTAGACGTAGGTGGCCACCTCCAGCTCCTTGCCGGAGGGCGCCGGGATGTTGCCGAGAGTCAGGGCCAGCTCGACGATCTCGTTCTCGTCGATAGCCGCGGCGATCGCCGCGCGATCCGCTTCGGTCACGGCATAGGGCGCGGCCGCGTCCAGATTGGGAAATCCGTCAGCCATGTCAGGCGCTCCAGGCGGCCGCGATCTTGGCCGTGTCGGTCAGGATCGCGCTGTTCAATTCCATCACCTTCAGCGAGGCGGCGTGGATGTCGGCCTCGTAGGCGGCGCAGGCGTCGGCGGCGACGAACACGTGGTAGTCAAGGTTGAAGGCGTCACGGACGGTGCTGTCGACGCAGCACTCGGTGGTCAGTCCCGCCACCACCAGGGTGTCGACGCCCAAGGCCTTCAGACGCGCGTCTAGATCCGTGCCGACGAAGCCGCTGTAGCGCGTCTTCCGGACCACCCGTTCGCCCTCTAGAGGTTGCGGACCATAGAACGCCGAGCCTGGCCAGCCGGCGCGGCAGAGCGCGCTTTCGTTGTCCGGGTCGCCACCACGCCGCCGCATCCGTTCCTTCCACGTCGTGGAGTCGGTCTCAGGCGTGGTGAACAGGCCCACGAAGACCACGGGCGTTCCGGCGGTGCGAGCCGCGTCGACCAGGCGCTCGGCGGCGGCGACCGCCGGTTGGACCGCGGCCATGTCGACGTACGGGGCCAACGCCCCGTCCGGGGCGGCGAAGTCGACCTGGATGTCGATGATCAGTACGGCGGTTCGCGATGGCGCGATCCAGTCGGCCAGTCCTTCGACGACGCCCGAACTCGTCGTCATGGCGTTCACGAGAACACCGCCCGCAGCCCCGGCAGGATCTCGGAGCCAAACATGGTCAGCCCCTCGACGTAGTCGGGGAAGATCATCATCAGCCCGTCCAGCTCGCAGTAGCGTAGGAACTCCTCGATCTGGTCGCCGCAAGTCTTGGGCGAACCCACCACGGTGTGGGTCATGAACGCGCCCTGGGCCGCAGCCACGGTCGAGAGCTTCTCGGCCGGCACGCCCCAGCTCTCCAGCATGGCCAGGATCGCCCCCATGTCGGCGCCGCTTTTGTAATGCTCGACCTTGGCCTCGGCGTCGGCGTCGGTGTCGCCGTGGATCACGGTGCACATGGCGAAGGTCTTGATGCTCTTGCCCATGCCCTCGGCCGCCTTCTTGGCGCGCAGCGAGGCGTCGCGGCGCTCGTCGGGCGTGCGGCCGCCAATGAAGCAGACGTCGGCTTCCCGCACCGAGAACTGGAAGCCCCGGTCGGACATCCCCGCGCAGACGAGGTCCGGACGCGGCTTTGACAGCGGCTTGGGCTTGGACTGGCAGTCCTTCATCGTGAAGTACTTGCCTTGGAAGTCGACGCTGTCCTCCGACCACAGGCGCTTGACGATCGTGGTCCATTCCTCGGTCAGGGCGTAGCGGTCGTCATGGCTCAGGGCGTCGTCCCACGCGCCCATCTGGTCGAATTCGCCCTTGTAGGCGCCAGCCACGATGTTGAGGCCCGCGCGGCCGCCGCTGATGTGGTCCAGGGTGGCGATCATCTTGGCCGCCACCGCCGGGTTCTGCAGCAGCGGATGGATGGTGGCCCAGATCTTCACGTTCTTGGTGGCCTCGGCGATGCCGGCCATCATGGTCACCGACTCCAGGGCCGTGCCCCAGTGGTCGGTCTCGCCGCCGAAACCGCGGAACTTGCCCATCGACATCACGAAATCCATGCCGACCTCGTCGGCCTTGACCGCGGCCGCGCGGTTTTGGGCGTAGAGGCCATCCAGGGTCGGCGTGGTCTTGGAGATGATCCAGCCGCCGTTGGCGACCGGCAGGAAAACCCCGAAGTGCTTGTGCTGGGAAGGACGGTGGAACATGAGCTTCTCTCCTGGACCCTGGAATACTAGGCGGCGTCGCGCAGCAGGACGGGCGCGGGGGACGGAACGGGCGCGACGGTGGTCTCTTCAACGATCTTACGCGGCGGGCGCATGAACAACGCGGCCACGAAAATCACGCCGATCACGGCGGCGAACGCCTGGAAAGTCGGGGCGAAGCCGCCCAGCCGATCACGCATGAAGCCTCCAATGAAGGGGCCCAGAGCCGAGACCGCGCCGACCAGACAGACCATCGAGAAGAGCTCCAGATTGTTCTTCCGGCCATAGTAGTTCAGCAGCAGGATGCTGACGGCGAGCACGGTCATGCCAAAGCCTACGCCGACGCCAAGCGCGAAGATGACCATCATCGGCCAAGTCGTCGCGTTGGCGAGAACCAGGAGCCCGACCGCCATCATGCCCTGGGCGCCGGCCAACAGCCAGCGCGGGTCGATGCGGTCGCCCAGCAGCCCGCCGCTCATCCGGGCCACGACCTGCATCAGCGACTCCAGACTTAAGGCCGCCACCGCGACGGTGGACGCCACGCCCATCTCGCCAAAGTGGCTGGGCGCCAGACTGACGGCGGTCACCCCGCCCAGCAGGTGCGCGAAATAGGCGGCAACGATCACGTAGAACTGCGGCGTGCGGATCGCCTCTTTCACGGTCCAGTCGACCTGGGTGCGATAGACGCGAGCATTGGCGGGCTGGGAGGCGGCCTCTTCGGCCACGGCCTTGTCGGTCTCGACCGCCGCGCGCTCGAGCCACGCCTTGCCGCCGACGAGCACGGCGGCGAGCACGCCGACCACCGCCGAGGCGATCGCCTGCCAGATCCAGTACGGCCGCCAGGCGCCGCCGGCGATCTCCATCCCGGCCAGAGCCATCCAGGGCCCCGCGACGCCGCCCAGGGAGCCGATCGTGAAATAGATTCCGAACGGCAAGGCGCGCTTCTTGAACAGCATGGACAGCAGGTGGGTGCCGGGGATCAGCGCCATCATCTGATAGCCGACGCCGAGCAGCGCCGTGCCGGTCAGATAGACCGCCAGCCCATGGGCCAGCGCCAGGCAGGCGAAACCGGCGATCATCACCGCCGACCCGACGATGATCGTCGCCCTCACGCCGACCTTGCGGATCAGCAAGGCCGGCAGCCAGGACGAGCCGCCGCAGAAGGCGCCCAGCAAGGTGAAGCCCAGGAACGCCGAAGCGAAGCTCCAGTGCTGGTCCTTGATCATGGCCGGCAGGACCACGCCCAGCGACGAGAACGTCGAGGCGGTGATCAGGAACAACAACAGAGAGAGCGCGCCCAGAAGGGTCCAGGAACGCCATTGGATCGTCGACATCGCCATCGAGCCTCCATGCAAGCTCGCGACGCGTCCCTCGCGGGGCGCGCCGCGCGGGGAACTAGAACTTCCGAGACAGGGTCACGCGCCACTCGCGGCCCTTGCTGGGCAGCGCGCCAAGGTTGGCGTAGCTGTCGGCGTCGGGCGTGAAGTAGAGCTTGTCGAACAGGTTATCGACGTTGAGCGTCGCCGTGTACGGACCCAATTCGTAATAGACGCTGCCACTGGCGACCGCGTAGGCGGGATAGGTCACGGCGTTCTGCACGGTGCCCGAGGTCTTGGTCACGTGAGTGACGCCGAGAGTCGCGCCGACCTTGCCCCAGTCGTGGTCGTCGCTGGTGTAGGCCCCGTAGAGGCTGACCACCGACTTCGGGATCAGGGTGTAGTCGTAGTCGCCGGTGCGACCAGGCAGGCTGTTGAACGCCCAGACGACATAGGTGCCGCCATAGGCCTGAGCCCCGGCCACGCCAGCGGTATAGGCGGGAATGTACTGGAACGAGGTGTCCGGGCCCTTCACCGTCGTGTGCTGGGTGTTGCCCGAGAAGGTGAAGCTGAGGTGCTCGCTGGCCAGCCAGCGGACTTCCAGCTCCACGCCCTTGGCGCGCGTGCCCTGGATGCTGATCGGCGGACCGTTGACCAGCTGGGTGCGGTTCTGCCGGTAGCCCGCCAACGAGCCGACCAGCGTGCCTTTCAGCAGTTGGAACTTGACGCCGGCCTCAGCCAGGTCGCTGTCCGACAGCCAAGCCCCGCTGGCGACCAGCCCCGGCGAGATGTCGCCCGCCTGGCTCATTTCCAGAGCCGAGGCCTTGGCGTAGCTGATGTACGGCATGACGCCGACCGGCGTTTTGTAGGTCAGGCTGGCCGTATAGGTCCCCTGCCCCTTGCCCGCCTTGCGCTCGCCCGTGACCGTGTAGCTGAGGAAACCCGTGTCGTTCGACTTGACGTCGTAGTCGTCATAGCGACCGCCCAGCATCAGGTTCAGGCGCTCGCCGACCATGACGTCGGTGGTGAAGAAGACGCCCTTCTGCTGCCACTTGCTTCGGTTGTCGTTCTCCCACTTCACGCCGTCGCTCGCGTTGAACGGGCTGCCGATGATGTCGGTAGCCGTCGCGCCGTAGGCGATGTCGCGGCGATCCAGCGCGATCAGGCCGCTGTTGTAGCTCTCGCGACGACGACCGTCGAAGCTGCGGTAGGAAGCGCCAATGAAGGATTTCGACGTGATGAGCCCGAGGTCGTAGGCGAAGTTGTAGGTGACCCGCGCTTCCCAGACCGAACTGTCGAACCAGGCCGGATAGCCGTAGCTGACAAAGCGCTTGTTCTCCTGATCGTCGTAGAAAAGCTGCGCCTTGATCGCGCTGTCGGGCGTCAGTTCCTTGGCCAGGTCGTAATAGAAGGTGTTGGTGCGGGTCTTCGAGAAGTCCGCCCCGCTGATATAGACCTGACGCGGGCTGAGCTTGGTCGTGCCGACGCCGACGTCCAGCGTGTGCAGGTCGTTGGTCGACGGGTAGCCGTAGTACGCCAGATAGGTCGCGACGCCGTACGGATAGAAGCCGATCTCGCCGGGCGTCAGGCGGCCGTTGCCGTCGGTGTCCTTCAGCGTGGTGTCACGGCCAGTGATGTAAGTCTGGTTGTCGATCAGGTTCTGCGTCAGGCGGTTCCAGCCCGGCGTCTGAACGTCGCCCTTCGAGTGGTAGAGCATGCCGCCAAAGGCCGTGCTCCAGCCGTTGCCCAGGTCGAAGTCCGCCGAGATCTCGCCGGTCTGCCGGCGCGGATAGATCCCCTTGTAGTAGCTATGGGAATCCTCGACCTCGCCATAGAGGTAGACCCCACCGGTGACGTCGCCAAAGTTGGCCGGCATGCCCAGCTGGGCGGTCGCGTTCTTCTTGTTGTACGAGCCGTAGGTCAGCGTCACTTCGCTCGTGGGCTCGGTCAGGTAGCCGCCTTCATTCCGGCCGGACTTCGGGATGAAGTTGAGCATGCCGCCCACCTTGCCCGAGCCGTAGATCGGCGTGGGCGGGCCGCGCACGACCTGGATCTGCTCGGCCGCGCCGATCGGCGTCGAATAGGTGCCGCGGTTCTCGATGCGCTTGAAGCCGCGGAAGTAGTTCTCGGCCAGGGTGCCGCGGATGTTCAGCGCGCCGGGCACGCCGTAGAAGCTGGCGGTGTAAGTCCCCGGTGAAACCGCCGTCAGGCCGTCGATCGTCTCGATGCCATAGCGCTGCAGGGTTACGTCACTGACGAAGCTGGCCGAGCGCGGCGTCTCCAGCAGCGGCTTGTCGATGCCGAAGACAGTGTTGCTAGGCTGCTTTTCCAGCAGACCTGCCTTGTCGCGCGCCTTGACCACGACCTCGTCGACCGTGTCGGTCGGCGGCGTATTCTCGTCGGCCCACGCGGCTTGCGTGAGCGCTAGTAGGACGAAGGCGGAACACCCCGCCATCAATCGTCGATGGTTCGACATGCGGTCCTCATGCGAGGCCGTCGCGCCCACCGCCTGCGGCGGTTATCCCCAAGGGCGACGCCTCGAGAGGATCATTGGTCCGTCTTGGTCGAAGGGGGCGGGGTCACAGCTGACATTTCACGGAAAATGTCGCGCCCGCATGGATGTTGGGCCGCCAAGACCCGAAAAATGCCGTCCCGTGATCAGGAAACTTGCTTCAGCGCGAACCACGAGGGCTCAAACGCGTCCAAGCGCCCAGCCGGCTAACGGCGGGCGCTGTGGAGAACGGTCGACATCACGCCGCCGACAGCGGTCGGCGGCGTGACGGCTGACGTGGCTAGAACTTGCGGCTGAAGCCGATCGACGACACCAGCGGGTCGAGGTCGACCTTGGCCTTCAGAGCGCCGCCGTTGATCTTGGCGTCGGTGCTGAAATAGACCTTCTTGATGTCGGCGTTCAGCAACCAGTCGCCCTTGAGCTTGACGTTGACGCCGGCTTGCAGGGCGTAGCCGAAGCCGTCGTCGACCTTCACGGTGAAGCCGTTCTTGTCCTTGCCGCTGTAGAACAGCATGTAGTTGATGCCAGCGCCGACATAGGGGCTGACGCGAGCGGCCGGCAGCGGGTGATACTGCAGGGTCACGACCGGCGGCAGAACCCAGGTCTTGTGGACCAGGACGTCGGTGGCGCCGCCTTGGGCGCGGATGTCATGTTCCGTCGTGCCCAGGATAGCTTCCACGGCGACCTTGTCGGTCAGGAAGTAGGTGAAGCCCAGCGTCGGCTTCACGTCGTCCTTGACGTGAGCCTTCAGGCCGGTGGCGGCGCCGGCGGCGGTCAGGATGGCCGCATCCTTGTCCGGCGCGACTTGGGTGATGCGCGCGTGGACGATGAAATCGCCCTTGGCGTTGGGCGAGAAGTCATCAGCATGCGCGACGCCGCCGACCAGAGCCGTCGCCGCGACGGCCGAAAGAATAAGCGTTTTCATCATCTATCCCCAGAAGTGGCGACTCTCTAATTTTCGTCGCGATGTTCATTTGCGGGATTTCGAAGCACTCGGCCTTGACCTCGATCAGTTTCCTAAAACTAGATCGCGCGTGAAAACCCTTCCCGCGTATCTGAGCGGTGATCGAAGACCTGGGCGGCCAGACGCATGAAGGGCCGGCCCGCCTCGGTGACCCGCACCATGCCGCCCTCGACCTCGACCAGGCCATCGGCGCGCAGTTCCGCCAGCTTGGGCAGGTCCTCGTCGAACACAGATGGCGGCACGCCGTGCCGTGCGGCGATCGCGACATAGTCCACGCGGAAATCGCACATCAGCCGTTCGATCACGTCGGCGCGCAGCCGGTCGTCGTCGGTCAGCTTGACGCCGCGCGCAACGGGCAGCCGCCCCTCGACGATGGCGTTTCGCCAGGCCATTTCGCTGGGCAGGTTCTGGACATACCCCCCCGGCAGACGACCGATCGACGAAGCGCCCAGGCCGATCAGCGTCGGATGCTGGTCGGTCGTGTAGCCCTGGAAGTTCCGGCGCAATGTCCCGGTCGCGACGCCCAAGGCCAGGTCGTCGTTCGGCAGGGCGAAATGGTCGAGGCCGATCGCGACATAGCCCGCCTTCACCAGGCGCTCGGCGGCGGCCTGGCTCTGCTCGAAGCGACCGTTGGCGTCCGCCAGGTCCTCTTCGCGGATCAGCTTCTGGTGCGAGCGGGCCCACGGCACGTGGGCGTAGCCGAACAAGGCGATGCGCTCGGGCCGCAGGGTCAGGACCTTGTCCAGGGTGGCGACGACGTCGGCGGTGGTCTGCTTGGGCAGGCCATACATCAGGTCGAGATTGATGGAGGCGACGCCGGCCTGACGCAGCCAGTGCGTGGCGCGGGCGACCACCTCGAACGGTTCGACGCGGTTCACCGCCTCCTGAACGTGAGGGGCCAGATCCTGCACGCCCAGGCTGGCGCGCGTCAGGCCGTGGAAGGCCGCGGCCTTGACCCATTCTTCGGTCAGGACGGCCGGGTCGAGCTCGGCGGAGATTTCGACGCCCGGCGCGAACGGAAACACATGGCGCAGGGCGCCAAACAGCCGGACGAGGTCATCGCGCGAGAGCATGTTCGGCGTGCCGCCGCCCAGATGCACGGCGCCGGCCTTGATGCGGCCGGGCAAACGGGCCTCGACCAAGGCGAGTTCGTCGACCAGCCGCTCGATATATTCGCTGATCAGCGCCTGCTTCTTCACCACCCGGGTGTTGCAACCGCAGTACCAGCACAGGCGATCACAGAAAGGGATATGGGCGTAGAGCGAGACGGGCTCGCGCGGGTCCAGAGCCGCCAGCCAATCGCCATAGACCTCGGAGTCGACTTCGTTGGAGAACTGCAGCGCCGTGGGATAGCTGGTATAGCGCGGCGCGCGGCTGTCATAGCGCGCCAGCAGCTGGTGGCGGTCTTCGGCGGAAATCTTGGCGGTGGCGGCGGTCATGCGTCTCTCCTCACGCGCCAAACTGGTCCGCCCTAGCCGCCTCCGCCGTGATTTGGATCAATCCCGGTCGGCGGGCGGCTTGTCGTCGAGGTGATCGTAGAGAATGCGGGCGGCGTCGCCCTTGGGATCGTCGTACTGACCCGACCGCATGGTCCAGAAGAAGGCGAGCAGCCCGATCGCGCCCAGGCCGATCGAGGCGGGCGCGAGGAAAAGGACGATGTTCATCGACGTCTCCAGGAAACGCGAGGACGGGCGGCGTTCAGCAGCACGACCATCGAGGAGCCTGACATCGCCAGGGCCGCGATGAAGGGATTGATGAGACCAGCCATCGCCGCGGGGGTGGCGATGACATTGTAGAGCGCCGAAAATCCGAAGTTTTCAAGCGCCCGACGACGAGCCTCGCGAGCCGTCTCGATCGCTTCGACGACCGCGTCCAGGCCCTCGCCCGTAAAGACGAGGTCCGCGGCGTTCTGGGCGGCGTCGACGGCGGCGCCCGGCGCCATGGAGGCGTGAGCCTTGGCCAGGGCCGCCGCGTCGTTGAGGCCGTCGCCGACCATCAGGACCTTGCGGCCCTCGGCCTTGAACTGGTCGATGGTGGCGGCCTTGTCGAACGGCGTCAGGCCGGCCCGCCATTGGGGAACGTCCACGGCGCGCGCGATTTCACCGACGGGTCCGGCCAGATCGCCGGACAGGATCTCGACGGACAGACCCAGGCGACGCAGCCGGGCGATGGTCTGTGCCGCGTCAGCCCGAGGCTGGTCCTCGAAGGTGAAACGAATCTTCACGTCGTTCTCGAAGCCGAACCATAGTTCGGTCTCGCGCGCGTCGCCGCCCGTCACGCCAACGAAGCCGGCGCGGCCCAGCCGCGCGCGGCGCCCGTCGATCATTCCTTCGACGCCTTGCCCAGGCGTTTCGACGCAGTCCTCCGCCACCGGGCCCACGCCAGCTTCAGCGGCCATGGACTTGGCCAGGGGGTGGCGCGAGGCGCGCGCCAGCGGCGCGGCCAGCGCCACCAGATGCGCCGGCGCGTCGATCAGGCGCGGCCGGCCCTCGGTGAGGACGCCGGTCTTGTCGAACACCACGTGATCGACCTCGGCCAGGCGCTCAAGGGCGGCCCCGGACTTCAGGAGAACGCCCTTGCGGAACAGTCGGCTGCTGGCGGCGATCTGGACGGCCGGAACGGCGAGGCCCAGGGCGCAGGGACAGGTGACGATCAGGACCGCGGCGGCGCGTAGCAGGGCCTCGCGCGGGCCCAGGCCTAGGGCCCAGCCGCCGACGAAGGTCAGCGCCGCGGCGCTGTGCACGACCGGCACGTACAGCGCCGCGGCCTTGTCCGCCAGCCGCACATAGGCCGAGCGCGTCTGGGCGCCGGCCTCCATGAGCCGGGCGATCGCGGCCAGGGTGGAATCCTCGCTTCGCGCCGTGGCGCTCATGACCAGGCGACCCGACAGATTCAGCGCGCCCGCATGGAGACGCGCGCCCACGCCGACCGGCGCCAGGGCGGTCTCGCCGGTGATCAGGGCGTTGTCGAGCTCGGATTGGCCGTTCACCACCGTGCCGTCGACCGGCACGCGGTCCCCCGGCGCGACGATGAGATAATCGCCGACCTTGACCTCGGCGACAGGAACGCCGTGCTCGACGCCGTCGACGAGGCGCGTGGCCACCGGGGTCTGCAGGGCCAGCAGGTCGCGCGCGGCCGAGCGGGCGTTGGCGCGCAGGCGGTGATCCAGATAACGACCGATCAGCAGCAGGAACAGCAGCGTCACCGCCGCGTCGAAATAGGCGTGCTTGCCGCCCAGGATCGTCTCCGAGAAGCTGACGATCAGGGTCAGGATGACGCCGATCGAAATCGGAACATCCATGTTGGCCTTGCCGCGTTTCAGCGAGGCCCAGGCCGAACGGAAGAACGGCCGGCCGGCGAACAGCGCGCAGGGCGTGGCGACGATCGCCGCCATCCAGTACATCAGGGTCAGGGTGGAGCTGTTCAACTCCTGCCCGAACAGGCCGGCCCAGGCGGGCACGGTGAACATCATGACGTTGCCGGCCCCAAAGCCGGCGACGCCGAGGGCGAGGGCCAGCTCCCGCCCTTCCTTGTCCTGGGCCGCGGCGGCTTCGCCGGGGTCGAACAGGCAGGCCCCATAACCCAGTCCCTCGACGGTCTCGACGACCGCTTCGGGATTGGCCTGGCGGCCTTCCAGCTGGACGGCCAGCTTGCCGGTGGTCAGATTCAGCCGAACCGTGTCCACGCCGGGAAGCTCGCGCACGGCCTTCTCGATCTTGTTGATGCAGCCGGCGCATCGCGCGCCGGTGACCAGCAGCTCCAGACGCCCCCGCCCCTCCTCGTCCCGGCGGACGAACGCCTCCAGATCACGATTGAGGGTCAGGCTCTGGCTCATCGAACCGGCTCCACCAAGCGGGTTTCGACCTCGAACAGGTCCTTGGCGTTGCGCGCGACGGCCCGCAGGTCCCAAGCGCCTTCCAACTTCGCGGCCGCCTCGTAGCGGCCACCGCCCAGCGAGCGGAAGTTCAGGGTCTGGCGTCCCGTTTCGGTGGCCGGACGCTCCAGGACGCCCGTCAGCGAAAGACCATCCAGCGGTTTGCCATCCCGATCGGCGATCTTGACGACGACCGACTTGCGCCCGGGCGTGTCCACGCTGGCCGACCAACCCAGCGCCGCCTCCCGTTGGCGCTGGGCCAGGGTGCGATTGAAGGCCAAGCCCGCTTCATAGGGGTT
>NZ_DATFAV010000116.1:0-17669 GCF_035254145.1 Caulobacter sp.
GCGCGACCGGTTCTTTTTTCAACGCACACAGGTTCTTACTCGGCGAACACGATCGGTCCGCCGCCGCCTTGTTTTTTCCAAGACTGGAGAAGCGTTGAGACGCTTAAACTAGCTAGCGGCCCGGGCCGGTCAAACGGAAAACTTGCGTCCGGTCGCGGATATTTCTGTTGACTCGCGAGAGGGCCTCGCCTGGCAAGGGAATAGCGCGAAAGCCTACTCAGATCACAGATTGCAACGGCTGAAAAAGAACGCCGGATTCAAAGCAAAAGCCGGCCAGGAGAACCTGACCGGCTTTCGTAAATACTTGAATTCGTTGGTCGAACAGCGTTCGTCCAGAATCTGGACTAGGCGGCGGCCTTATCCAGCTTCTTCAGACGGGCAGCCAGGCGCGAGACTTTGCGCGAGCCCGTATTGGGATGGACGACGCCCTTGGAAACGGCGCGCATCAGCTCGGATTGAGCCTCGACGAACGCGGCCTTGGCGACAGCCACGTCGCCCTTGGCGATCGCGTCTTCGAACTTGCGCAGGAAGGTGCGCACGCGCGAGCGGCGGGCGGTGTTGACTTCGGTGCGGCGAGCGATCTTGCGGATCGCTTTCTTGGCGCCGGGATTATTGGCCATGGATCGGACCTTCAAACGGACAGCCGCGCGGGCGGCCGCGAAGCAGGGAAAATAGAGCGCGCGGATATACGGGAAGCGCTGGCCGGGGTCAACGGTCCACAGGCGGATTCCTGCGGGCCGGTTTGACGCAATCGTTTAACGGACGATCACTTTCCCCTGAACGCCGGTTTGCGCTTCTCGACGAAGGCCGCCATGCCTTCTTTCTGGTCTTCGAAGGCGAACAGCGAGTGGAACAGCCTGCGCTCCAGCGCGACACCCGTCGTCAGGGTCGTCTCATAGGCCGCCTCGACCAGTTCCTTGTTCATGGCGACGGCCAGGGGCGACTGCCCCGCGATCTTGGCCGCGACGGCCAGGGTCTCGTCGATCAGGGCGTCGGCCGGGAAGATCCGCGACACCAGGCCCGAGCGCTCGGCCTCGGCCGCGTCCATCATCCGCCCGGTCAGGATCATGTCCATGGCCTTGGACTTGCCCACGAAGCGGGTCAGGCGCTGGGTGCCGCCGATGCCGGGGGCGACGCCCAGATTGATCTCGGGTTGGCCGAACTTGGCGGTGTCGGCGGCCAGGATGAAGTCGCACATCATGGCCAGCTCGCAGCCACCGCCCAGGGCGTAGCCGGAGACGGCGGCGATGATCGGCTTGCGGCACTGTTCGATGGCCCGCGCCCCGGCGGTGAAGAAGTCGGCCTTGAACATCTGCGCATAGGTCTTGTCCGACATCTCCTTGATATCGGCGCCGGCCGCGAAGGCCTTGGTCGAGCCGGTCAGCACGATGCAGCCCACGGCGTCATCCGCCTCCGCCGCCGCCAGGGCCTGGCCCAGCTCGCCAAGCAACTGGCTGTTGAGGGCGTTCAGCGCCTCGGGCCGATTCAGGCGGATCAGGGTCACGCCGGGCGCCCGCTCGGGCGTCTCGACGATCAGGGTCTGGTAGTCGGCCTTGTCTTGCGCCATCGGGGCGGTCTCCTGCTTGAGCGACGCAGTTATAGAGGGGGCGGCGCGCTTGGGGAGCCCCGCTATCTCTGTTCGATCATGCCGACCTTGAGGTCGCTGGCCGTGTAGATGCATTCCCCGTCGGCGAACATCCGCCCGTTCCCGAGGCCCAGGGCCAGCTTGCCGCGACGAACCTGTCTCAGGCTGATCTCATAACGGACGAGGCGATTGGCGGGCGTGACGTCGCCGCGGAACTTGACCTCGCCGACACCCAGGGCCCGCCCCTTGCCCGGCGAACCCGACCAGCCCAGCCAATAGCCGATCACCTGCCACATGGCGTCCAGGCCCAGGCATCCCGGCATGACCGGATCGCCAATGAAGTGGCAGGCGAAGAACCAGAGGTCCGGCGTGATGTCCAACTCGGCGATCACATGGCCCTTGCCGAAGTCGCCTCCGTCCAGGCTGATCTCGGTGATCCGGTCCATCATCAGCATCGGCGGCGCGGGCAGCTGCGCGTTGCCGGGGCCGAAATAGCCGCCAAGGCCGGACTGGATCAGGTCCGCCTTGGTGTAGTGGTCCTTCGGGACGTGGTGGTCGTGCGGATTGGCCAAGTCGGATCCCCCCTCGAAGGTCGCGCGGGCGGTGCGCGCCGCGTCGCCTCGACATCACGCAGGTTGCGAGGCTGGCGAGGCGGACGTCAAGATTGCGCGCCTCGCCCGTTCAGACCTGACAAACCGGGCAGAAGAACGTCGACCGCCCCGCCTGGACCTCGCGGGCGATGACGCCCTTGCAGCCGGGGGTCGGGCACGGCTCGCCCTCGCGGTCGTAGACGCGGAAGCGATGCTGGAAATAGCCCAGCGCCCCATCGGCGGCGGCGAAGTCCTTCAAGGTGGAGCCGCCGACCGCGACGGCCTCGGCCAGCACGTCCTTGATCGCCGTGGTCAACGGACCCAGCCGCTTCCTGGCGACGCCGCCCGACGGCTTGAACGGCGAGATGCGCGCTCGGTGCAGGGCCTCGCACACATAGATATTGCCCAGGCCCGCCACCGTGCGCTGGTCCAGCAGCAGGGTCTTGGGCCCCTGCTTGCGGCCGGCGAAGGCCTTTTCCAGCGTCGCGGCGTCGAAACCCTCGCCCAACGGCTCGGGACCCATGGTCGCGAACCAGGGGTGATGGCTGACGCGGTCGGTCGGGATCAGGTCCATGAAGCCGAAGCGGCGCGGGTCGTAATAGGTGACGGTCGCGCCCTCTTCGGTCTCGAGGACGACGTGGGCGTGCTTGTCATCGGGCGTGACGGCGCGGGCGAAATCGCCAGGCCTGACCGTTCCCTCGGGCGCCGCGATCTCGAAGCGGCCGGTCATCCCTAGGTGCATGACCAGGGTGTCGCCGCGATCGAGGGGGGCCAGGATGTACTTGGCCCGCCGGTCCAGGCGCAGGATCGTCGCGCCGGTCAGCCGCTGGACGAAACCCTCGGGCAGGGGAAAGCGCAGATCGGGCCGATTGGCGCGGACCCGGGTCAGGCGCGCGCCGGACAGCACCGGCTCCAGACCGCGCCGGACGGTCTCCACTTCGGGCAATTCGGGCAAGCTTAGACCCTTAAGGCGATGACGCGACGCGGCGCGCGGGCTAATAGCGGACGTTCATATAGTGGATCCGGCCCAGACGTCATGAGCAACACCTCCGCCAGCTTCGGTTTCAAGGATGTCGACGCCTCGCTGAAGGCGGGCCTGGTGCGCGGGGTGTTCGACCGCGTGGCCAAGAACTACGACATCATGAACGACCTGATGAGCGGCGGGGTGCATCGCCTGTGGAAGGACGCCGTGGCCGCGCGCCTGAACCCGCAGCCGGGCGAGGTGATCATCGACTGCGCCGGCGGCACCGGCGACATGGCCCGCCGCTTCGCCAAGATGGCTCGCAACGCCCAGCAGCGGCGCGGCGGTCCCGACGCGACCATCAACATCATCGACTACAACGCCGAGATGATCATGGCCGGCATCGAGCGCGGCGGCGAACCGGAGATCACCTGGACGGTCGGCGACGCCCAACGCCTGCCGCTGCCCGATAACTACGCCAACGCCTATGTGATCAGCTTCGGCATCCGTAACGTCACCGACATCGACGCGGCCCTGCGCGAGGCCCGCCGGGTGCTCAAGCCGGGCGGCCGCTTCCTGTGCCTGGAGTTCTCGCGTCCGGTGACCGAGGCCCTGGCCAAGGCCTACGACGCTTACAGCTTCAAGGTCATTCCGCAGGTCGGCGAGTGGGTCGCCAAGGACCGCGACGCCTATCAGTACCTGGTCGAGAGCATCCGCCGCTTCCCCGACCAGCGGACCTTCGCCGGCATGATCGAGAACGCTGGCTTCAAGCGGGTCAGCTACACCAACTTCACCGGCGGCGTCGCGGCCCTGCACCAGGGCTGGGCGCTTTAGGGTCGTGGCTGGCTTTTCCGCCTTCTGGCGCCTGACCGGGGCGGGCTGGGCCCTGGTGCGGGCCGACGCCCTGGTCCCGCGCGAGGTCGAGCCGCTGCTGCCGCCCTCGGC
This sequence comes from Caulobacter sp., assembly GCF_035254145.1. Taxonomy (GTDB): domain Bacteria; phylum Pseudomonadota; class Alphaproteobacteria; order Caulobacterales; family Caulobacteraceae; genus Caulobacter. The sequence goes on from NZ_DATFAV010000116.1 coordinate 4,082, forward strand.
CAAGCTGGTCGGGCGGCTGCTACGCCTGTTCGCCGGCCCGGCCGCCCGGCGTGGCCGGCCCGGTGAGCGCCTGGCCAAGGTCTTGGAGCGCCAGGGCCCGGCCGCGATCAAGATGGGCCAGTTCCTGTCGACGCGGGCCGACATCTTCGGGACCGCCTTCGCCGAGGACCTGGCCCATTTAAAGGATCGACTGGCCCCCTTCCCGCTGGCGGTCGCCGAGGCCGAGATCCAGCGCAACCTCGGCAAGCCGCTGGGCGAGATCTACGCCGAAATCGGCGAGTCCGTCGCCGCCGCCTCCCTGGCCCAGGCCCATCCGGCCACCCTGGTCGACGGCCGCAAGGCGGCGGTGAAGGTGCTGCGTCCCGGCGTCGAACGCCAGGTGGTCCAGGACACCGCCGTGCTGCGCCTGGCCGCCCGCCTGGCCGAAACCCTGGCGCCCGCCTCGCGCCGGCTGCGGCCCACCCAATTCGTCGAGGTGGTGATCCGCGCGCTCGAGCTGGAAATGGACCTGCGCTTCGAGGCCGCCGGCTGCGCCGAGCTGGGCGAGGCCATGGCCAAGGACGCCTATATGCGCGCGCCGGCCGTCTGCTGGGAGGGCGTGGGCAAGCGGGTCCTGACCCTGACCTGGGCCGAAGGGGTCGCCCTGTCCGATCCGGAGGCGCTGACGCTGCCGGGCCTGGATCGCAAGGCTCTGGCCGAGAACATCACCCGCGGCTTCCTGGCCCAGGCCCTGGACCACGGCCTGTTCCACGCCGACCTGCACGAGGGCAACCTGTTCGTGGCCGCCCCCTCGACGGTGACGGCGGTGGACTATGGCATCATCGGACGCCTGGGCCCTGGCGAGCGCCGCTATCTGGCCGAGATCCTCTACGGCTTCCTGAACCGCGACTACGCCCGCGTGGCCAAGGTGCATTTCGACGCCGGCTACGTGCCCGCTCACCAGGACATCCACGCCTTCGCCCAGGCCCTGCGCGCGGTCGGCGAGCCTGTGTTCGGCCGCAACGCCCGCGAGGTCTCGATGGGCCGACTGCTGGCCCAGCTGTTCGAGATCACCGCCCTGTTCGACATGGCCCTGCGGCCCGAGCTCGTGTTGCTGCAGAAGACCATGGTCACGGTCGAGGGCGTCGCCCGCCGCATCGACCCCACCCACGACCTGTGGGCCGCCGCCGACCCGGTGGTGCGCCGCTGGATCGCCCGCGAGCTGTCGCCCGCCGCCAAGGTCCGCGACTTCGCCGAGGAAGCCCTTCGCGCGATCAGGGCCCTGGCCCGCTTGGCCGAGGCGCCGCCGGCGACGACCGTCGTAAAGGTCGAGCGCGAGCATACCTGGCCACTGCTGTGGTTCCTGGTCGGGGCCGCGACGGCGGGCGCGGCCTTCGTCACCGGTCTGCTCCTGGCGCCGCACCCCCTCTAGCGCACCAGGGGAGGCCTAGCCTTCCGCCTGGTCCCGCTTCTTAGCCGCCGAGGCCCGGCGCGCCTCGCGGGTCTTCTGTTCGTCCCAATAGGACGCGCCCTCGTCGGGCTTGAACATCGTGCGCGGCGCGCCCTCGCGCGAGACCACCGCGAAGACGTTGTCCTTGGGATCGTAGATCAGGAGGTCGCCGTTCGGACGCTTCAGAGTCTGCGCGCCCTTGGGCGGGTCGCTGACGAAGGCGTGGACCTTGGCGACGTAGTCCTCCGCGCTCTTGGCCCCGAACGTCTCGCCGTTGCGCTCGAACGAGCGCTGGGCGTTCTCCTCGGCGGTGCGGGTGCGGTTGGCGGCCCAGTACGGCTTGCCCGCCACCAGCCTGACCGGCGCGTCGCGCGGATCGCTCCGCCGGCCGCCGCCGTTCGCGCCGTCCTCCGATCCGCCCGAGGGCGAGGCGACATCGACGCTGGCCCGGTCGCCCGCCTTGGGCGCCTTGACCGCCGAAGCGCCGCTGTCGCAGGCTGAAAGACCGGCCAGCAACAGGATCGCGAAGGCGCCCCGAAGCAGCCCTGGAGAGACTTGTCGCACAATCTTCATGATAGCATCGCCTCGTTTCTCTACTTTTACGTTTATTGAACGAAAGCGGAACACGAGTCGAGTCCCTATCTTCACCATAGGATTGTCTCTGGCGCTTTGGCCCGAGGGTGGGCATGTGCAAGGGACGGGACGGACGTAGGAGCGGAGCGCGACGTGAGCGGCCAGAACTTGAAGGCTAAGCGGGTTCTTCTGATCGTCGGCGGCGGCGTGGCGGCCTACAAGGCGCTGCTGCTGGTGCGCCTGCTGCGCAAGGCCGGGATCGCCGTGCGGCCGATCCTGACCAAGGCGGGCGCGGAGTTCGTCACGCCCCTGTCCCTGGCCGCGCTGGCCGAGGACAAGGTCTATGACGATCTGTTCTCGCTGACCGACGAGGCGGAGATGGGCCATATCGAGCTGTCGCGCTCGGCCGATCTGGTGGTCGTGGCCCCGGCGACGGCCGACCTGATCGCCAAGGCCGCGAACGGCCTGGCCGGGGATCTGGCCTCCACCACCCTGCTGGCCACCGACAAGCCGGTGCTGATGGCCCCGGCCATGAACGTGCGCATGTGGTTGCACCCGGCCGTCCAGCGCAACGTCGAGACCCTGAAGGCCGATGGCGTGTCCTTCGTCGGCCCCGACGAGGGCGCCATGGCCTGCGGCGAGTTCGGACCGGGCCGCCTGGCCGAGCCGGAGGAGATCTTCGCGGCCATCGTCGCGCTTCTTGAAGGAAAGGCTGTCCGGCCGCTGGCCGGGAAGCGCGCCCTGGTCACGGCCGGCCCCACGTTCGAGCCGATCGACCCGGTGCGCGGGATCACCAACCGCTCCAGCGGCAAGCAGGGCTTCGCCATCGCCGAAGCCCTGGCCAAACTTGGCGCCGAGGTCACCCTGATCGCCGGCCCGGTCTTCCTCCCCACCCCGCCCGGCGTCAAGCGCGTGGACGTCGAGACCGCGCGGCAGATGCTGGCCGCCAGCCAGGCGGCCCTGCCCGCCGATGTCGGCGTCTTCGTGGCCGCCGTCGCCGACTGGCGCGTCGACGAGGCGTTTGGCGCCAAGCTGAAGAAGGAGAAGGGCGGCCCGCCGGCCCTGACCTTCGTCGAGAACCCCGACATCCTGGCCACCCTGTCGGCCACCGGCCCGAACCGGCCGCGACTGGTCGTCGGCTTCGCGGCCGAGACCGACCACGTCGAGGAGCACGCCCGCGCCAAGCTGGCCCGCAAGGGCTGCGACTGGATCATCGCCAACGACGTCACCCAGCCCGGCGTGATGGGCGGCGGCGAGAACGCCGTGCTGCTGGTCACCAAGGACAAGACCGAGCGCTGGGACCGCGCGGCGAAGGACCAGGTGGCCGCCCAGATCGCGGACCGGATCGCCAGGGCGCTGGGGTAAGGGCCGGGCGACTGCCCGGAGGTTACATATCCTTATGTTGCGTCGACCATGGCGAGGCGGCGAAGCTGCGCTGTCGTCGTTGGGGAAGCGCCACATGAAGCTCTCGATCCTGGCCCTGGGCGCGTTGCTGACCCTGCCTGGACTAGCGCAAGCCGACACCGCCGCCGACCGCCGCCACGCCGTCGAGACCGGCTTGCGCTCCGCCGTGGTCATCGAGGGCGCGAGCGCGGACGGCCGTCGCCTGGAAGACCGGATGCGAGCCCTCAAGACGCCCGGCGTCGCCATAGCCGTTGTGCGGAACGGCAAGCTGGACTGGGCTAGGGGCTATGGCGTCGTCGGCCCCGGCGGCGAACCCGTGGACGCCGACACCCTGTTCCAGGCCGGCTCGGTCAGCAAGCCGGTCGCCGCCGTCACGGCCCTGGCCCTGGTTCAGGACGGCGTCCTGTCGCTGGACGCTCCGATCAACGCCGCTCTGAAGAGCTGGACCCTGCCGGAGAACGCCTTCACCCGAGCGTCTCCGGTCACCCTGCGCCGACTGCTGTCGCACGCCGCCGGCGCAACAGTTCACGGCTTTCCGGGTTACGCGGTCGGCGCCACCATTCCGACGGTCCCGCAGATTCTGGACGGCGCGGCGCCAGCCAACACCCCGCCCGTGGTGGTCGACCAGCCGGTGGGGGTCGGCTATCGCTATTCCGGCGGCGGCTACACGATCGTCCAGCTGGCCGTGACCGACGCCGCGCGCAAGCCCTTCCCCGCCATCGCGCGCGCCAAGCTCCTCGCGCCGCTGGGCATGGCCCGCAGCACCTTCGACCAGCCCCTGGCCGCCGGAACGCCGAACGTCGCCTTGGCCCATGACGAGGCCGGCCAGCCGATCCCCGGCGGCTTTCATGTCTATCCCGAAATGGCGGCGGCGGGCCTCTGGACCAGCGCGACCGAGCTCGCGCGCTTCGTCATCGAGGTTCAGAACGCGTCCCACGGGCGGGGCAAGGTGCTGTCACGGGAGACGGCGCGCGAGATGTTGACGCCGCAGCCCGGCGGTTGGGGCCTGGGCTTCAAGGTCACGGGCCAGGGCGAGGCTCTTTCCTTTTTCCACGACGGCTCGAACGCTGGCTACAAGGCCACCCTGATCGGCCATCCCGAGACGGGCGACGGCGCGGTGATCCTGACCAATGGCGATCAGGGCTACCAGTTGGGCCAGGAAATCCTGCGCGGCGTCGCGGTCGCTTATGGCTGGAGCGACAATCGGCCGATCGTCCGCGAGGCCGCGCCCTTGGCCCTCGCGGCTCAGCGCCCGTTCGCCGGGACGTTCGAGATCAAGGGCCTGGGAACCTTCGAGATCCGCGAGGCCGGCGACGCCATGCTGCTCGAACTCCGCAAGGGTCAGGCCTTCAAGCTGGTCCCTTCTTCCGAGCAGTCGTTCTTCATCACCGAGCAGAACATCGTGCTGACCTTCGACGACGCCGACCATGGCGCGGCCGAAGCGGACGGCCAGCGCTTCACGTTCTCGCGGCGGGCGGAGAAGTAGCGGCCTCGCCTGAGCCCGCCCCTCTGGCCGCGCTCCCTCTGGCCCACCTCCCCGCAAATCAGCTACAGCCGGGGCGACTTCCCAGATCCAGGATCCGCTCGCATGTCCGCCATCCCCGCCGGCCTCGCCATCCGCTTCAAGCGCTGGGAAGGCAATCAAGACCTTCCGGTCCCGACCTACGCCACGGCCGGGGCGGCCGGTTTCGACCTGCGGGCGGCCGTGCCCGAGCACGAGCCGATCGTGCTGAAGCCCGGCTCGCGTTGCATGGCCCCGACCGGGTTTTCGGTGGCCATCCCCGACGGCTACGAGATGCAGGTCCGGCCGCGCTCGGGCCTGGCCGCCAAGAACGGCGTCACCGTGGTCAACGCGCCCGGCACCGTCGACAGCGACTATCGCGGCCAAGTCTGCGTGCTGCTGATCAACCTCGGCGAAGAGGATTTCACCATCCGCCGCGGCGACCGCATCGCCCAGGGGATCATCGCGGCGGCCCCGCAGTGGCCGCTGATCGAGGTCGAGGACCTGGAGGCCACCGATCGCGGGGCCGGCGGTTTCGGCTCGACCGGAGTTTAGGCGGGGGTTCAGGAAAGTCCGCCAGCCCAGGAGCCTTCCTCGGCTTTTCGCGTTGGGCGTGGCGCGTGGGCAACCCGTCGCAGAAACTTATTCTTAGGCGCGTTGATTTATGGACGACTGCGTCCATTTATCGCTTGCCGCGCGACGCCGATCTCCCTATCGGGCGCGCTCATGCTTTCTGGGTAAGGTCCGATCATGGCGTCGCCGCAAAACAAAAAGCTGTTCCCAATGATCGCCGGCGGGGTCGTCCTGGCCGCGGTGGTCGTGGGCGGGACGCTGTGGTTCCTCGACAAGCAACGCTTCGAGAGCACCGACAACGCCTTCGTCCAGGCCGACACCGTGCAGGTCAGCCCGCAGGTCTCCGGCTATGTGGTTGAGGTGCTGGTGACCGACAACCAGCGCGTCGACGCCGGCCAGGTGCTGGCCAGGATCGATCCGTCGACCTTCCAGGCCAAGCTCGACCAGGCCATCGCCAACGCCGGCGCGGCCGACGCCGCCATCCGCGCCATCGACGACAAGTCGAGCCTGGAACAGGCTATGATCGCCCAGCGGGCCGCCGGCGTGACCAGCGCCCAGGCCGACGCCAGCCGCGCCAAGGCCGATCTCGACCGCTATAACGCCCTGGCCAACCAGGGCTGGGTTTCCCAGCAGAAGGTGCAGACCGAGCGCGCGGCCGCCACCCAGACCGCCGCCGGCGTCACCAGCGCCCAGGCCGCGCTGGAGGCCGAACGCCGCTCGGCCCAGTCGCTGGGCTCGGCCAAGGCCCAGACCATCGCCCAGGCCGCCGCCGCCCACGCCGCCGTGGAGCAGGCCAAGCTGGATCTGGAACGCACCGTGATCCGCGCGCCCGTCGCCGGGGTCGTCGGGGCCCGCTCGGTCCGTCCCGGCCAACTGGTCCAGCCGGGCGTGGCCCTGATGTCGGTCGTGCCGCTCGGCCAGGCCTATATCGTCGCCAATTTCAAGGAGACCCAGGTCGCCCGCATCCGGGTCGGCCAGCCGGTCGAGATCAAGGCCGACGCCTTCGGCAAGCAGAAGATCGTCGGCAAGGTCGACAGCTTCGCCCCCGCCACCGGCCAGGAGTTCGCGTTGATCCCGGTCGAGAACGCGGTCGGCAACTTCACCAAGATCACCCAGCGCCTGCCGGTGAAGATCGTCGTCGACCGCAGCCAGCTAGGCGCGGCCTTGCGTCCGGGCCTGTCGGTCGAAATCAAGGTCGACGTCCGCGACCGCTCGGGTCCCTCGTTCGCCGAGGCCGCCCACACGGACGTCAAGCCGACCAACGCCCAAGTCGCCCGACAGGGCGTGGACCGCTAAAGGGCGATCGCGTCATGACCGACGCCGCCCTCCCCGCTTCGCGAGCGCCGAAGCAGCCCACGTCCCCCGGCGCGACGCCCCCTGGCGCGACGCCTCATGTCGATTGGGGAAAGCTGTTCCTCGGCTTCGGCGCCATGGTCATTGGCCAGTTCATGGCCATCCTCGACATCCAGATCGTCGCGGCCTCGCTGCCGCAGATCCAGGCTGGCGTCGGGGCCAGCACCGACCAGATCAGCTGGATCCAGACCGCATACCTGATCCCCGAGGTCGTGATGATCCCGCTGTCGGGATATCTCTCGCGGCTATGGGGCACCCAGCGCCTCTACCTGATTTCGTGCACGGGCTTCATCGTCATGAGCGTGCTGACGGGACTTTCCTCGTCGATCGACATGATGATCCTGACGCGCGCCCTGCAGGGCTTCATCGGCGGGGCGATGATCCCGACGGTGTTCGCCGTGGCCTTCACGGCCTTCCCGCCGGAGCGGCGCGTCACCGCCAGCGTGATCATGGGCCTGATCGTCACCCTGGCCCCGACCGTCGGCCCCACCCTGGGCGGGCACCTGACCGAGGCGCTGTCCTGGCGCTGGCTGTTCTTCATCAACGTCCCGACCGGCCTTCTGGTGCTGTTCGGCGTCGCCCGCTGGGGCGATTTCGACAAGGGCGACCCCAGCCTGGCCAAGGGTTTCGACTGGTTCGGCCTAGCCGTCATGGCCGTCTTCCTGATGAGCATGCAGTACGTGCTGGAGGAAGGCGCCAAGGACGACTGGTTCGACGACACCGCCATCCTGTGGCTGACGGTCGTGGCGGTCGTGGGCGGCGCCACGTTCATCTGGCGGCAGCTGACCTACAGCAATCCGATCGTCGAGTTGCGCGCCTTCGCCAATCGCAATTTCACCGTCGGGGTGGCGATGACCGCCGTCTCGGGCGCCAGCCTGTTCGGCGGCACCTTCCTGTTGCCGCAGTTCCTGGGCCGGGTGCGGCACTATTCGGCGTCCGAAGTCGGCACGACCATGGTCGTGTCGGGCCTGTCGATGTTCCTGACCGGCCCCCTGGCGGGCCGTCTGGTGCGCAAGACCGATCCGCGGGTGCCGATGTTCGTCGGCTTCCTGCTGGCGGGCTGGGGCATGTACATGGCCCACGCCGTGACCAAGGACTGGGGCTTCTGGGAGTTCGCCGGCGTCCAGGCCTGCCGGGGCGTGGGCGTGATGATCGCCATGATCGCCACCCAGCAGATCACCATGAGCACCCTGCCCCCGCACATGGTCAAGAACGCCTCGGGCCTGGTGAACCTGTCGCGCAACACCGGCGGCGCCATCGGCCTGGCGCTGCTGGCGACCTCGATCACCCAGCAGACGGCGCTCTATTACGACGACATGACCTCGAAGGTCACCCAGGGCGGCGCGACGGCCAACATGATGGCGGGCCTGACCGAGCGCATGATGCAGCTGGGCGTCGCCGACCCCGCCGGCGCGGCCCGCAAGGCCGTCGGCGGCATGCTGCAGCAGCAGGCCACGGTGATGGCGTTCGGCGACAGCTTCACCCTGCTGGCCATCGGGTGTTTCCTGGCCGCGGGCGTCTCGCTGCTGGCCAGCCCGGCCAAGAACGCTCCGCCGCCGCCCTCGGACGTCCACTGATGCCGCGCATTCCCGGACAGATCGACGTCGCCAAGACCGAGGCCATTCTCGACGCCGCCGTCGAGGTGATCGGCGAACGCGGCCTGGCGGCGCCGATGGAGGCGATCGCCCGGCGCGCGGGGGTGTCCAAGCAGACCGTCTACAACCACTACGGCTCGAAGGCCGACCTGATGCGGGCCCTGATGCAGCGGCGGGTGGAGTCCATCACCGCGCCCCTGCGCGATCCCGACGCCGTCGACAACCCGACCGCGACGCTGGAGGCCTACGCTCGCTCGCTGCTGGAGACGGTGATCACCAACAAGAGCTACTCGATGATGCGGGTGGTGATGCTGGGCGCCGGCGAGATGCCCGACGTGGCCCAGGAGGTCTACGAGGCGGGGCCCCTGGGCGCCCGCCGCCAACTGGCCGCCTTCCTCAAGACCGAGACCGAGCTTGGCCGGATGAAGGTCGAGAATTGCGACCAGGCCGCCGAGTTCTTCTCCGGCATGATCATGGGCCAGAGCCAGATGCGCTCGCTGCTGCGCCTGCCGTCGGACAAGACGCCGGAGGAATTCGGCCGCTTCGCGCGGGAAGCGGCCGAACGTTTCATGCGAGCCTACGCGCCGTAGGAGAGGCTTACGCCTCTTCCTGATCCGGCATGCCCATCATGTGGAAGCCGGCGTCGACGTGGACGACCTCGCCGGTGGTCGACTTGCCGAGGTCCGAGGCCAGCCACAGGGCGCAGCCGGCGACCCCTTCCATCGAGGTGTCTTCCTTCATCGCCGAGAACGCGCGGCCCTGGGCGATCATGCCGCGGCCGCCGGCGATGCCGGCCAGGGCCAGGGTGCGCATGGCGCCGGCCGAGATGGCGTTGGCGCGGATGCCCTTGGGGCCCAGGTCGCGGGCGATGTAGCGGGTCGAGGCTTCCAGAGCGGCCTTGGCGACGCCCATGGTGTTGTAGTTCGGAATGGTCCGCTCCGACCCCAGATAGGTCATGGTGATCAGCGAGCCGCCGTTGGGCATGATCTTCGACGCGCGCTTGGCCACGTCCACGAAGCTGAAGGCCGAGATGTTCATGGCCAGCAGGAAGCCTTCCCGCGTGGTGTTGTCCACGAACGAGCCCTTCAGCTCGTTCTTGTTGGCGAAGGCCACCGAGTGGACGACGAAGTCCAGGGTCCCGAATTCCTTCTCGATCTGAGCGAAGGCCGCGTCCATCGAGGCGTCGTCGGTGACGTCGCAGGGGATCATCGTCTTGACGCCGATGCTCTCGGCCAGCGGGCGCACCCGGCGCTCGAGCTCTTCGCCCTGGTAGGTGAAGGCCATCTCGGCGCCCTGGGCGGCCAGCTGGCTGGCGATCCCCCAGGCGATCGAGTTGTGGTTGGCCACGCCCATGACGAGGCCCTTCTTGCCCCGCATCAGCTCGCCCTTGGGGAACGCGTAATCGTCGGCCATGTGTCGGGCCCTCTTTGGCAAATCGTTGCCCGCTGAGTTAGCAGGGCTCGCCCCCGGGCGGAACCCTGCCGCTCGGTCCTAGACCTTGCTGAAGATCAGCGCGCCGTTGGTGCCGCCAAAGCCGAAGCTGTTGGACATCACCGTGTTCAGCGGCTTGTCCACACGCTGGCGCAGGATCGGCAGGTCGGCGAACTCGGGGTCCAGCGTCTCGATATTGGCGCTCTCGGCGGCGAAGCCGTTGTTGAGCATCAGGATCGAGTAGATGGCCTCCTGGGCGCCGGCCGCGCCCAGGCTGTGACCGGTCAGGGACTTGGTCGACGAGATCATCGGCGGCTTGTCGCCGAACACCTCGCGCACCGCGCCCATCTCCTTGCTGTCGCCGACGGGCGTCGAGGTGCCGTGCGGGTTCAGGTAGTCAATGGTCCGGTTCCCGGCCTGCGCCATGGCCAGCTTCATGCAGCGCGCCGCGCCCTCGCCCGACGGGGCGACCATGTCGTAGCCGTCGGAATTGGCCGCGTAGCCCACCAGTTCGCCATAGATCTTGGCCCCGCGCGCCTTGGCGTGCTCGTATTCCTCGAGAACCACGACGCCGGCGCCGCCGGCGATCACGAAGCCGTCGCGATCCTTGTCATAGGCGCGGCTGGCCACGGCCGGACGGTCGTTGAAGTTGCTGCTCATGGCGCCCATGGCGTCGAACAGGTTCGACAGGGTCCAGTCCAGCTCCTCGCAGCCGCCGGCGAAGATGATGTCCTGCTTGCCCATCTGGATCTGCTCGGCGCCCGCGCCGATGCAGTGGGCGCTGGTCGCGCAGGCCGAGCTGATCGAATAGTTGATCCCGCGGATCTTGAACCAGGTCGACAGCACCGCCGACGGGCCCGAGCTCATCGCCTTGGGCACCGCGAACGGGCCGATGCGCTTGGGGCCCTTTTCCCGGGTGGTGGCCGCCGCCTCGACGATGACGCGGGTGGACGGGCCGCCCGACCCGACGATCAGGCCGGTGCGCTCGTTGGAGATGTCGCTCTCCCCAAGGCCGGAGTCGGCGATCGCCTGCTCCATGGCGATGTGGGCGTAGGCCGTGCCGGGCGCCAGGAAGCGGGCCGCGCGGCGATCGACCAGCGGCTCCCACTCGATCTGGGGCGCGGCGTGGACCTGGCAGCGGAAGCCCAGCTCGGCATATTCCGGAGCGGCCACCACGCCAGACTTCGCCTCGCGCAGCGACGCCAGGACTTCATTGGCGTTGTTGCCGATGGACGAGACGATTCCCAGTCCGGTGACGACGACGCGACGCATGTCTCTAATCCTCTTCTCCCCCAATCCACCGGGGGCCCGGCTCTCTAGCGGCCGGTCTCATCCAATGGATCTGTTGTCTGAACGGCTCAGGCCATCTGCTCGGCCGTGAACAGGCCGACCTTGAGGTCCTTGGTTTCGTAGATCACCTTGCCGTCGGCTTCCAACACGCCTTCGCCAATTCCCATGACCAGCTTGCGCATGATGACTCGCTTCAGGTCGATCTTATAGACGACTTTCTTGACGTCCGGGGTGACCTGGCCGGTGAACTTCACCTCGCCGACGCCCAGGGCCCTCCCCCTGCCGGGGGCTCCAGACCAGCCCAGGAAGAAGCCGACCAGCTGCCACATGGCGTCCAGGCCCAGGCAACCGGGCATGACGGGGTCGCCGATGAAGTGGCAGCCGAAGAACCACAGGTCCGGATTGATATCGAATTCGGCCTCGACATAACCCTTGCCGTACTTGCCGCCTTCCGACTCGATCCGAACGATCCGATCGAACATCAGCATCGGCGGGGCCGGCAGCTGGGCGTTGCCCGGGCCGAAAAGTTCGCCCCGACCGCAGGCCAGGAGTTCTTCGAAGGTATAGGCGTTCTTCTGCATGGGGACGCCCTAGCACGGCGGCGGGTCAGGCCTCAACGTTTCCCTGTCGGGCCGCGTTCCGGTCCCGCTCAGCCCTTGCGGCACTGGACGGCGGGGTCGGCGCCCCAGATCTCGGCCTCGCGCGCCCAGCCGGACGCGCCGTCGGCGCGCAGGCGGCACCAGCCCTTCTCGCACTTGTCGAGGCCGGCGACCGAGCGCGCCTTCAGATAGGCGGTGACCTTGGCCCCGGCCTTGGGCGCGCCGAGCAGCGGCAGATTGGTCGGCTGGACCCGCATGGCCGAGCGCCGCCCGTCGGTGGTGCGCTTGTGCACCCAGGCCACCCCGCCCTCGGGATCGCAGATCCGGCGCCACTCGCGCGTCTCGGCCACCACCTGCACCGGCAGGCCCTTGGCGTGGTAGATCCACAGCAGCTGGTGGGCCTCGTCAGGCCCCTTGCGCGCGTTGACCTCGGCGTATTTCAGCGAGACGTAGCGCGGCACCTCCAGCCCCGAGGGCGTGATCTTCGGCCCCTCGGCGGCGGCCGGTCCGGCCGCGAGCGCCACGATTCCCGCGAAAAGCCGCGTGAAACGCATTCGAGACAAACCTTGTTCTGTTTTCGACGGCATGTTGCTTGGCCCCTTCGGGCCCCTTTGCTACAGCTTTCAAACGCCCGTCAGAGAGAGCTTTTCATTCCGCCCATGCCCTCCCGCAAGCTCAAAGTCATCGTCACCCGCAAACTCCCCGATCCGGTGGAGACGCGGATGTGCGAGCTGTTCGACACCGAACTGAACGTCTCCGACGCGCCGATGACGGCCGACGAGCTCGTCGACGCCATGAGCCGGGCCGACGTGCTGGTGCCGACCATCACCGACCGCATCGACTCGCGCCTTCTGTCGCGATCCGGCGATCGGCTCAAGCTGATCGCCAATTTCGGGGCCGGGGTCGACAATATCGACGTGGCCACGGCCAATGCGCGGGGCATCATCGTCACCAACACCCCAGGCGTGCTGACCGAGGACACCGCCGACCTGACCATGACCCTGATCATGGCCGCCTCGCGTCGGATCGTCGAAGGCGCCGAGGTGGTCAAGGCCGGCGGCTTCCACGGCTGGTCGCCGACCTGGATGCTGGGCCGACGCCTGTGGGGCAAGCGTCTGGGCATCATCGGCATGGGCCGCATCGGCCAGGCCGTGGCGCGTCGCGCCAAGGCCTTCGGCATGCAGGTGCACTATCACAACCGCAAGCCCGTCAGCCCGCGCATCGCCGAGGAGCTGGGCTGCACCTACTGGGAAAGCCTCGACCAGATGCTGGCCCGGATGGACTTCGTCTCGGTCAACTGCCCGCACACCCCGGCCACCTACCACCTGCTGTCGGCCCGCCGCCTGAAGCTGCTGCGGCCGCACGCGGTGCTGGTCAACACCGCCCGTGGCGAGGTGATCGACGAAGGGGCCCTGGCCAACATGCTGGCCAAGGGCGAGATCGCCGGCGCTGGCCTTGACGTCTACGAGCACGAGCCGTCGATCAATCCCAAGCTGCTGAAGCTGCCCAACGTCGTCCTGCTGCCCCACATGGGCTCGGCCACGGTCGAGGGCCGGATCGACATGGGCGAAAAGGTCATCGTCAACGTGAAGACCTTCATGGACGGCCACCGGCCGCCGGACCGCGTGATCCCGTCGATGCTGTAGGGCGACGGCTACCGGAGATTGCGACGACCTTCGACCTCGCCTAGATCATCGGAGAGGTCGCTGGGGGATTTTCCGTTTTGCTGACGCGTAGAGAACTCGCCGCGGCGGCGGCCGCCGCGTCCGTGGCCGGAACCGCCATGGCCGCGAGCGCTGGCGAGACGCCGCCGACCATCGAGGAGCTGCAGCGCGATCCC
>NZ_DATFAV010000117.1:0-5471 GCF_035254145.1 Caulobacter sp.
CCGCTCGGTGGTGGTCGACGCGGTGTTCCTCAAGCCCGAGGAACGCGCCCGCGCCGAGGTTCTCGCCAAGACCTGCGACGTCGCCTTCCAGGGCGTCTGGCTGGAAGCCCCGCCCGAGGTGCTGCGCGCCCGCGTCGCCGCGCGGGTCAACGACGCTTCCGACGCCGACGTGGCGGTGCTCGAGTCCCAGCTGGCCCGTGACCCGGGCGAGATCGCCTGGCGCAAGGTCGACACGGTCAGCGCCTTCGAGGACGAGGCTCGCGCCCTGGCCGAGGCGATGGGGTAGGGGGCGGACGGCGCCATAAGGGCGAGTCTCGCGCGGCATAGTCCGGCTCGCCCCTCGTCATCCCGGAAGCCTCGACCGGTATGACGAGCGTGAGTGGTCATTTGGCGGCGAGCCTTCGCGCTTGTTCGCATCACGCGCTCCACCGCTCGACCTATGGGCGTGCTGCATTGCACAACGGCGCGCGCCCCTCTAGCTTCTCCTGAACAACGATAATCAACCGGGAGAGAAACAAGCCGATGTACGGGCTGATGCAGCATGGGGCGCTGACCCTCGACAAGATCATCGATCACGCGGCGCGCTGGCATGCCGATCGCGAGGTGGTCAGCCGGTCGGTCGAGGGGCCTATCGTGCGCACGACCTACGGCCAGATGCGCGATCGCGCCAAGCGCGTGTCGAACGCGCTGTTGGGCCTGGGACTGAAGCCCGGCGACCGGATCGGCACCCTGGCCTGGAACACCGGCCGTCACATGGAGGCCTGGTACGGGATCATGGGGCTGGGCATGATCTGCCACACCCTGAACCCGCGCCTGTTCCCCGAGCAGATCGCCTGGATCGGCGACCACGCCGGGGATCGGGTGATCTTCACCGACCTGACCTTCCTGCCGATCATCAAGCAGATCGTCCCGCGCATCCCCAGCGTCGAGCACGTGGTGGTGTTCACCGACCGCGACCACATGCCGGCCGACTTCGCCCTCTCGGGGGACGCGCCGCACTTCAAGGGTCTGCTGGCCTATGAGGACTTGGTCGAGCAGCACTCGGCCGACTGCGCCTGGGGCGGCTTCCCCGAGGAGACGGCGGCGGGGCTCTGCTACACCTCGGGCACGACGGGCGACCCCAAGGGGGTGCTGTACTCGCACCGCTCCAACTTCCTGCACACCTTCATCACCCTGCAGCCGGACGTGATGGGGCTGTCGCAGAAGGATGTCGTGCTGCCGGTGGTTCCGATGTTCCACGCCAACGCCTGGGGCGTGGCCTTCTCGGGGCCGGGGACCGGGGCCAAGATGGTGATGCCGGGGGCCAAGATGGACGGGGCCTCGATCCACGAGCTGCTGGAGACGGAAGGGGTGACCTTCTCGGCCGCCGTGCCGACCGTCTGGCAGATGCTGCTGCATCATCTGGAGAGCACCAACGGCAAGATCACTACCCTGAAGAAGGTGGTGATCGGCGGGGCGGCTTGCCCCGAGAGCATCATCCGCGCCTTCCACGACAACTACGGCGTCGAGGTGGTCCACGCCTGGGGCATGACCGAGACCTCGCCGGTCGGAACCCTGTCGGTGATGACCGAGGACCTGGCCAAGCTGCCCTATGATCAGCAGATGCCGTGGCGCCTGAAGCAGGGGCGCCCGCCGCTGGGCGTCGACATCTGCCTGAAGGACGACGACGACAAGCGCCTGCCCCACGACGGCAAGGCGTTCGGCCACCTGAAGATCCGCGGCCCGATCATCGCGGCCGAATATTTCAAGGGCGCGGGCGGCGATATCCTCGACGAGGAGGGCTATTTCGACACCGGGGACGTCGCCACGATCGACCCGGAAGGCTTCATGCAGATCACCGACCGGGCCAAGGACGTGGTCAAGTCGGGCGGCGAGTGGATCAGCACGATCGAGATCGAGAACATCGCCGTGGGCCATCCCAAGGCGGCCCTGGCCGCCGTGGTCGGCGTGCCCCATCCGAAGTGGGACGAGCGTCCGGTGTTGCTGATCAAACTCAAGCCCGGCGAGACGGCGACGCGGCTGGAGTTCCTCGACTTCCTGCAGGGCAAGATCGCCAAGTGGTGGACGCCTGACGACGTATTGTTCGTCGAGGACATTCCGCTGGGCGCGACCGGCAAGATCGACAAGAAGCTGATCCGCAAGCACTTGACCGACGAGGGGTACGCGCTGCCGGGTTAGGGCCTCCCCCAACGCCTGGCTCTCGTCATCCCGGCCGGAAGACCGCGAAGCGGACTGTGGAGCCGACCCCTGGGTCCCGGATAGCCTCTGCGAGGCTTCCGGGATGACGAGGGATCCTCGAAGGACTGGCGGCCTTCAGACGCGATGGAGTCTGTCCCCCGTCACGCCAGCCGGTACTTCCCTTCCAGTCCCGCGCCTTCGGCGACGACTCGGCCTTCCTTCACCAGCAGGATCATGTGGGCCAGGACCGAGAGGGCGGCCGCCGGGTGCAGGCGGGGATCGACGGCGGCGTAGAGGCTCGGGACCATGGCCGGGATTGACGTGAAGCCCGCGTTCAGCGCCTCGAGGATCTGAGCCTCGCGGGCCCGGCGGTGGGCGACATAAGCGTCGACGAACGGGCCGACCTCGCGCACCGGGGCGCCGTGCGTCGGCCACAGGGTGTCGAAGTTCTGGGCCCGCACCTTGGCCAGGCTTTCGAAATAGTCGCCCATGTCGCCGTCCGGCGGGGTGATCACCGTCGTCGACCAGCCCATGATGTGGTCGCCGGAGAACAGGGCGTTCTCCTCGCGCAGCGTAAAGCAGACATGGTTGGAGGTGTGACCCGGCGTGGTCAGCGCCTCGAGCGTCCAGCCAGGCCCGCTCAGCACGTCGCCGTCGGCGAGTTCGACGTCCGGCCGGAAACGGCCATCGGCGCCTTCCTCCAGACCCGGAGCCGTGGCCTCGCCATGGTCCGGCGGGGCGGGCCGACCGTACACCTTGGCGCCGAACGCCTCGGCCAGGGGACGGGCGAGGGGGCTGTGGTCGAGGTGATGGTGGGTGACCAGCACGTGGGTCACGCGCTCGCCGGCCAGGGCCGCCTTCAGCGCCTCGAAATGCTCGGGAAGGTCGGGGCCGGGATCGATCACCGCCACCTCGTCCCGGCCCACGATGTAGACGCCGGTGCCGGTATAGGTGAACGGGCCCGGATTGCGGGCGATCACCCGCCGGATCAGCGGCGAGACCTGGTCGCAGCGGCCATATTCGAACGCCAACTCGCGGACGAAGGGAATCATGCGGAGGCTCCCGGTTTCAGCCTGATGGCGGCGCCGCTCTTGCGCTGGACGGCCCCAAGTAACCCGGAGACCCTGGCCATGGCGGCGGACGCGGCGATTTTTGTTTCAAAACGGCTCCAGCGCGCGGCCTTCGCCGTCCTGTGTATCATGCTGGCGCAATTCGTCCTGGCCAGCTGCCAGGCCGAACCGACGCCAATGGCGGCGCGCCAGGCGGTCTCCTTCTAGCGGCTTAGTTCGGCAGGACGCCCGACAGGTCGTAACCGGCCTGGAGCCCCTGATCGACCAGGGTCTGGCGATCGGCGCCCGCCAGCGCCTGGCCGACCGACCAGGTCACGATCGAACGCGTGCCCGAGCGACAGAAGGCCAGCACCGGGCCCTGGGCGGCGTCGACCGCCGCGCGAACCGCCTCGACCTGCTCCGGCGTCGGGCCGCCGCGTACGGGCACGTAGAGATAGTCGAGCCCCGCGGCCCGCGCCGCCGCCTCGATCGTCGCGCTCGACGGCTGGCTGGGATCCTCGCCGTCCGGCCGATTGTTGATCACCAGCACGAATCCCTCCGCCGCGGCCTTGGCCATGTCGGCTTCGGAGACCTGGGGGCTCACCGAGAGAGAGTCGGTGACGCGTCGAAAATCACTCATGGATCCGCCGGTGCAAAAAATTCTCGCGACGCGATCCGCCGCCGCCCCATCTTTGCGAGGGACGGTCGCCTAGGCAATGGTCAGGAAAGCTCCGGGCGATGCGCGATTACGAGGCGCGTGGCGGTTGAGTTCCGCCGCCGCACCGTCCGAAAGTTAAACTAATTTCATCTTTGAGCCGTCCAAACAGGCATGGTTTGTTGCAAGTCAAGCGGGGCAAGCAATTTTGTATCTGTCGCCTAAGCAAAACTTCGATTTCAAGAACCTCGTTATTTGTGATCAAAATAGACCAGCTAAAACAATATCATCGGGAATATATTGCTCAACCTTAATAACCGCCGACATGAACGGCGGACGCTGATTGCCGGAAAAGAGGCGATGCTGTGGCGTTTTTGCGACAGACGCGCGCCATGTCGATTACAATTTCGCAATGACAATTGACCCTCGGCGGCGGCCACTCCTAACGTCCCCTTAACCGGGGAAATTGTTTCCGGGACACTAGTGATCTGGTGGCGCCGTTAGGCGGTTTTCCGCTCCAGGCCGGACAAAGTTTCTAGAGGGGTTCTGTCCGGCTTGCCGCCCGCGCCACGTACAGAGGGGATGCTGATCAGCATGAATTCCATCGAAGACAGCGCCATGTCGGCGCGCCAGGCTTTGACGCCCAATCAAAAGCGCTTCAAGGACCTGTCCAAAGGGGTGAGCCGCGCCGCGCTCGGCATCGCCCTCGGCATGGTTGTGGCGGGGGCCGCCCTGGCTCAGTCGCAAACCGGCGCCCTGCGCGTCACCGTCAACGGCGCGAACGGCGCCCCTGTCGCCGGCGCCACGGTGACGATCCGCTCGCCCGACAGCCTGGTGACCCGTACGGGCGTCACCGACGCCGAAGGTCGCGTCCGCGTCAGCGGCCTTGACCCGGCCACCAACTACACGGTGAGCGTGGCCTCGCCCGGCTACACCGACTTCAGCACCAGCAACGTCGCCGTCGTCAGCGGCAAGGACCTCAGCGTCGGTTATGCGCTGGCCGCCACCGGCAACACCGTCGAGGAAGTCGTCATCACCGGCCGTTCGCTCGCGGCCGTCGACGTCACCTCGGCCATGGTCGGCACGACGCTGACCCTGGAGACCGTGGAATCGCTCCCCACGGGCCGCAGCTACCAGACCTACCTGCAGCTGATTCCGGGCGTGAAGCCGTCCTCGGGCGGCAACCCCTCGTCGCGTTCGGGCGTCAACTACGCCGACGTCGACGGCGCCACCGGTTCGTCGTCCGACAACCTGTACTTCCTCGACGGCGTCGACGTAACCGACCCGACGACCGGCACTTTCGGCGCCAACTTCAACTCGGAAATCATCCAGGAACAGCAAGTCCTGGTCGGCGGTCTGCCGGCTGAATACGCCGGTGGTTCGGGCCTGGTCTCGCGCGTCGTGACCAAGTCGGGCTCCAACCAGTGGCACGGCTCGCTGAACTACTACCTGCAGAACGACAGCCTGGTCGCCAAGGACAAGCACCAGTCGTCGGGCGGCTTCAAGACCTACGACACCGCCTTCACCCTGGGCGGCCCGATCATCAAGGATCGCCTGTGGGTCTTCGGTTCGTACCAGAAGAAGCACCG
>NZ_DATFAV010000118.1:0-5915 GCF_035254145.1 Caulobacter sp.
TCGGGCTTGCCGGCGATCAGGGCCGCGCCCAGGGTGGCGGCCGCGACCCCGGCCCACGAGGCCTTGGAGACCTGCTCGCCCAACACGCGGGCGCTGACCGCGATCAGGGCCGGCATGGCCCCGACCAGCAGGGCCGCCACCGTGACGCTGACATGGGCCAGGCCCTCGAACTGCACCAGGAAGGCCACGCCGTACAGCACCCCCGACAGCAGCACGACGGGCGAGGCGAACAGGGCCCGCGCCTCCCGCCGCCGCAGGGCGAACGGCGCGGCGGCCAGGGCGGCCACCAGGAACCGCAGCAGCACCATGTGGGCCGCGTCGGTCTCGGTGAGGATCAGCTTGCCGGTGGGAAAGCCCAGGCCCCAGCAGACGCCCGCCAAGGCCAGGGCGACAAACGCGAACGACTTCATGGGCAAGGCGGACTCCGCGCCGGACTGGGTTCGGGACCGCCCCGCGCGGCGGCCCGCCGCGTTTTCTAGGACCGATGTATCCCGCAAGTGTCAGCTGTGATAGCGCCGCTGGGCCGCGAGGCAAAGCCGTCCGTCCGGGTGCGCGGCAAGTCTGTAATATTGTTCATCTATTTTGACATTTTCGCGCCATATCCGCGTGGCCAAGCTCTCCTCCGCCACGCAACAGGGAGCTCACGACCATGCGTAAAACCCTAACCCGGCTGGCGCTTGCGGGCGCCGCCGTCACTGTCCTGGCCACCGGCGCCGCCATGGCCCAGATCCCGGCGCCGCCCGTCCCGCCGACTCCGCCGGCCCCGCCGATGGACGACATGATGGCCATGGGGCCGGGCATGATGTTCATGCACCACGGCCGCGCCACCGATCCGGAAAGCCGCGCCCAGCGCCTGCGCGACGTCCTGCAGCTGCGCCCCGACCAGGACGCCGCCCTCAAGGCCTATGTCGACGCCACCTCGCCGAAGATCATCGTCAGGGATGAGGACGACCGGAAAGACGGCGACAAGTCCGAGCGCCCCGTCGACCGCTCTGTCGAGCGCAAGCCGCCGACCACGCTGGAGCGCCTGGACCGGATGAGCAAGACGGCCGAGGCCCTGCAGAAGCGCGTCGCCGCCACCCGCGCCTTCTACACCGCCCTCTCGCCCAGCCAGCAGAAGGCTTTCGACGCGCTCGGCCTGGAAGGCGGCGGCGACCACATGTTCATCCGCCGCTTCGAGACCCACGGCCCGGCCGCGTTCAAGGGCGGCGAGCGCCGGGTGATCATCCAACGCAAGGTCGGCTGAACCCCGACCATGCGTGAAGGAGCGACGCGCCTGCACGCGTCGCTCCTTCTGCTTCCGTAGCGATACGACCATTGCCCGCGCGCCTGCCGCGCTCTAAGCAGCCAGCATGGACGCCCGCCACACGTTCGATTTCCTGACCAACCCCGAGCGGTTCATGGCCTTCTCGCGGTGGGCGGCGCCGTTGCTTGGCGTGCTGTCCGCGATCGCCGGGATCGCGGGCCTGGTGCTGACCTTCCTCGTTCCGGAGGATTACCAGCAGGGCGACACCGTCCGGATGATGTTCATCCACATCCCGGCCGCCTCGATCTCGCTGTTCATCTATGTCTGCCTGGGCGTGGCCAGCTTCCTGGCCCTGGTGTTCCGCCAGGCCCTCGCCGACCTCGCCGCCCAGGCCTGCGCGCCGATCGGCGCGATCTACACCGCCCTGGCCCTGGTCACCGGCGCCTTGTGGGGCAAGCCGATGTGGGGCGCCTGGTGGGTATGGGACGCGCGCCTGACCTCGGTGCTGGTCCTTCTGCTGTTCTATCTCGGCTACATGGCCCTGCGCGGGGCGCTCGAGGACGAGCAAAAGGCCGCGCGCGCGGCGGCGATCCTGGCCCTGGTCGGGCTGATCAACCTGCCGATCGTCAAGTTCTCGGTGGAGTGGTGGAACACCCTGCACCAGGGCTCCTCGACCATGTTCGCCAAGGAGGGCGACGGCCTGCCAGCGATCTACGCCTGGCCGGCGGCGCTGATGGGCCTGTCGTATCTCGGCGCGTTCGGCGCGCTGTGGCTGGTGCGCATCCGCGCCCTGGTCTGGCGGCGCAAGGCCCGCGCCCTGGCCATGAAGCTGGCGGAGGGCCCGCGATGAGCTTCGATTTCGACGCCGGCAAGTACGCGGTCTATCTTTGGCCGGCCTTCGCCGTTTCCGTCGTCGCCTTCGCCTGGATGATCGCCGACAGCCTGCTGATGGCCCGCCGCTGGCGGCGCGAGGTCGAGCGCCTTCAGGCCGAGCTCGAGGAGACGCGGGCATGAGGCGCTGGCTGGCCTTCGTTCCGCTCGTGGTCTTGCTGGCCATGGCTGGCTTGTTCGCGGGCTACGCCCTCAAGCGCGATCCGCGCGTGCAGCCCCACGCCCTGGTCGGCAAGCCCGCCCCGGCCCTGCAACTGCCCGAGCTGACAAGCGGAACGCCCACGCCGATCCGCGTTCAGGGCGAGGGACCGGTCCTGGTCAACTTCTTCGCCTCCTGGTGCGCCCCGTGCGAGGTCGAGCACCCGCAGCTGATGGCCCTGAAGGCCCAGGGCGTGAAGGTGGTCGGGATCGCCTACAAGGACGCTCCGGCCAACACCCAGGCCTTCCTGACCCGCCTGGGCGATCCCTTCGCCCTGAAACTCGTCGACCGTGACGGCCGCGCGGGGCTGGAGTTCGGCGTCACCGGCGTGCCGGAGACCTATCTGGTGGGCTCCGACGGCGTGATCATCGCCAAGCACACCGGCCCGCTGACGCCCGACGCGGCCGAAGACCTGCTCAAGAAGGCCAGATAGGCTCCGATCTTCCCGGGAGACCGCATGCGGCGGGAAGTCGCGTTAACGTCGCGTTGACCATACTCGCGGACCTTTCGTTAACCATGCTAGTCTCCGAGTCATGAGCAACATCCGTCCCGCCGGCTGGCCCGTCGTTCCGTCGAAACCCGCGTCCGTCCCCGCGACGACGAGCGCCCCGACGCGCGCGGCCTTCTTCCAGGCGGCCCTGACGGATGCGGCGCCCACGCGTCCGGCGATCGCGCCCTCGACGGTGCAGTTGCAGACCCAGGCTCAGCCCCAGCAGCGCGCGGCGCCGCAGAAGCCGTTCGTGCAGCCCGACGCCCAGCCGCAGAAGATCCTGCGGCCCGGCTCACTCCTGAATATTTTGGTTTAGGTCCCCTCTCCCCTTGCGGGAGAGGGTGGCCCACGCAGTGGGTCGGGTGAGGGGTCGCGTCGACCCCAACCGCCTATCGACCCCTCATCCGGCCCTTTCGGGCCACCTTCTCCCACAAGGGGAGAAGGGAATCAGGCCGCCTTCTTGGCGGTCTTGTCCTTCTTCACCTTCTTGTCTTTCTTCGGCTTGTCGGCCTTGGCTTTCTTGGCCTTGGCGACCGGTTCGGCCGGATGGAGCTCAGCGCCGGCGACGTCGGCCAGAAGATCGAGGAAACCTTCGCGCTTGCTGGGCTTGAGCAGGGCCAGGATGCGCGCGTCGGCCATGGCGACCATCGGGCGGACGGCCTCCAGCGTCTCGCGGCCGGCGGCGGTCAGGCGCACACTGTTGGCGCGGGCGTCCTCGCTGGAGCGCTGGCGCTCCAGATGGCCCTTGGTGATCATGCGGGCGACCATGTCGGCCAGGGTCGAGCGGTCGATGCCGGTGGCCCGGACCAGCGCCGTCTGGGTGACGCCCTCGTTCTCGGCCACGGCCGCCAGGACCGCGAACTGGCGCTGGGTGACGCCCGCCTCGCCGCATTCCTCGGCGTAGATGTCGAGCGCCAGTTGCAGGACCCGATGCAACAGATGGCTGGGCGAGCGCTCCAGAAGGCCCCCAACCGCCTTTTCGCCCTTGCTCTTCGCCATCTCGCGCCCCTCGTTCGCACGGCCTTCCCAGCCGACGAACGAACGCTACCACCATTACGCGTCGATTTGACGACAACGGTCCGTGGACGGTGGAAAGCGGGCGGCGCTAGAAGCCCGCGTCCGGAGGTTCGGCCGCCGCCGGTTCGTCACCCTTGGCCATGTGCTTCATCATGAACGGGATCTGGGTGGCCACGAACACCAGGGCCAGCGGCAAGAGGCCCAGGCGGAACTTCACCCAGGTGTCGGTGCCCTGGGTGTTACGGACGATCTCGTTCAGCACCGCGACGACCGCGAAATAGCCGCCATAGCGCAGGGTCAGGGTCCGCCAGGCCGCCTCGGGCAGGTGCAGGGCCTCGCCCATGATCAGCTTCAGCGGCTGGCGGCCCGTGAGGATTCCGCCAAACAGGAAGGCGGCCAGGGACAGGTTGATCACCGTGACCTTGATCTTCACGAACACGTCGGAGTGGAAAACCAGGCCCAGGGTCCCGAACACCAGCGCCATGCCGCCGAAGAACAGCGGCAGCAGGGCCAGGCGTCGCTCGACCGCGAAGCCGATCGCCAGGGCCGCGGCCGAGGCGGCCACCAGCACCCAGGTCGCCTTCTGGAAATCCTTGGTGATGAAATAGGCCGCGCCGAAGGCGATGGCCGCGCCGTAGTCGACGACCGTCCGCACCCAGCCGTTGTTCTTTTTCGTAGCCTCGATGGGCGCTTCGCTCACGGATCAGTCCTTCAGGCCGACGAGGGAGCGCGAGAAGGCGCGGGCGTCGAACGGTTGCAGGTCCTCGACCCCCTCGCCCACCCCGATCAGCTTGATCGGGCTGTCGGAGGCGCGGGCCACCGGCACCAGCACCCCGCCGCGCGCGGTGCCGTCCAGCTTGGTCATGACAATCCCGGAGACCCCGACCTGGTTGCCGAAGATCTTCTCTTGGGCCAGGGCGTTGCGGCCGACGGTGGCGTCCAGCACCAGCAGGGTCTCGTGCGGATAGTCCGGATCGACCTTCTTCACGACACGGATGACCTTGAGCAGCTCGTCCATCAGGCCCTGCTTGTTCTGCAGGCGACCGGCGGTGTCGATCAGCACGACGTCATAGTGCTCGGCCTTGGCCCGCTCGACGGCCTCGTAGGCCAGGGCGGCGGCGTCCGAGCCCGTGGGCTTGGACATGAAGTCGGCGCCCGCCCGGTCGGCCCAGACCTTCAGCTGCTCGACGGCGGCGGCGCGGAAGGTGTCGCCGGCGGCGATCAGCACGCGCGCGCCCTTCTCGGTCAGGTCGGCGGCGATCTTGCCCAGCGTCGTGGTCTTGCCCGAGCCGTTGACGCCGATGAACAGCACCACATAAGGACGCGGCCCGGACAGCGGGTCGAACTGGCCCTGGCGGTCGGCCAGCTCGGCGGCGATCAGCTCGGCCAGGGCCTCCTTGACCTCGTCGTCGGTCGACGACTTGCCAAAGCGCGCCTTGCCGAAGGCCTCGGTGATACGGGCGGCGATCTCGGGGCCCAGGTCGGCCTCGATCAGCATCTCTTCCAGGGCGTCCAGCTGATCCTGGTCCACGGGCTTCTTGGTGAAGACCCCGGTGACCTGCTCGGTCATCGCCTGGGAGGACCGGGTCAGGCCGGACGTCAGGCGCTGGAACCAGCCTTTTTTCTGCTCGGGCTTGTCGCTCATCCGCGCCCGTTTAGTCGAACCGGCGAAAGTGTAAATCGGGATTTAACCGCGGGTGGTTAGCGCCGCCCCCCGCCGCGTGGCATGTAAAGGGCATGGACGTGCAACTTGACCCGCTGGGGACCGCGCTTTTCTGGCTCGACTACGCCGCCGCGGCCGTTTTCGGGGCAACCGGCGCCCTCGCGGCGGCCCGTCGCAAGCATGACATCATCACCTTCGGATTCTTCGCCGCGATCACCGGCGTGGGCGGCGGCACGCTGCGCGACCTGCTGATCGGGGCGCCGGTCTTCTGGGTGCAGCGGCCGGGCTACATTCTGGCGTGCCTGGCCGCCGCCACCGTGGTCTGGCTGCTGGGCAAGCGCGGCTGGCGGTTCCGGGCCCTGCTGTGGCTCGACGCCCTGGGCATGGCCGCCTACGCCGTGGTCGGCAC
>NZ_DATFAV010000119.1:0-6274 GCF_035254145.1 Caulobacter sp.
GAGCCGTTGGTGGCGGTGAAGGTGAAGGTGTCATTGCCCCGGAAGCCGGCCAGGGGCGTGTAGGACACCGTGCCCGAGCTGTTGATGCTGACCGAGCCGCCGCCGGTGGTGGTGGCCGAGCCGACGGCGTAGCTGGTGGGGCTGTTGGTCACGTTGCCGGTGACGCTGAACGTCGTCGCCGAGGCGCCGCCCGAGTTGTAGGCCACGGTCGAGCCGTAGGTGAAGCTGCTGGCCGTGGGAGAAGCCGAGACAACGGTGATCGTCACCGTGCCCGTAATATCTAAGAAGTTGCTGTCGACACCTTTGAAGGTCGCAGTATCAGTGCCTGTAAAACCTCCGGGTGGCGTATAGAAAAAGCCATTGTCCGTAGGTTGGTTATTGTACCTGATGCCATCTGTGAAGTTATTCCGAACAAACAGCGTGCCGCCGTGCGCAGTCGTCGTGGGGGTGCCATTGTTGGCGACCAGATTGTCGTCGTAAATCCCACTGTTGTACGGGTCGCAATTGACGTAGTCGGTGCTGGTGAAACCGTACTTATTGTTGCTGCTGTTGGCGTTGACGGTGAACGAAATCGTGCAGGCCGCATGAGCCATGCTCGCCGCCACGAGGGTCAGCAGAACGGCCGTCAGCAGCGTGGCCGCCGCTTTCACCATTCCGCGAAGGCGTCCACCCAGGGGCGCACGTTCCCGACGAGCCCACGCCTTCAGGCCTGAGCGGCCGGCCCTGGCCCAGCCTCTTTTGGCCGAACGCTCATGGAAATCTGGCCTGTACGCGCCCTCGAACGTTTGCATAAGCACCAACGCCCCCCTGGTCCGCCGCACTCCATCCAGCTCGAAATTCGCCTTAAGGTTGCTATTTTCTTCGAGAGATGTCGTATCAATATTTCATTAAGGTATTTTTTAGCACGCGTCAGTGGTGTTTCTGGCTTGCGCGTGAAAATTGACCCGCAAGGGTTGCGATTTTTTGGCGGAAACGCCGGATCAGCGGCCCTTGGCTCGAAATAGGAAAGCGACCGTTCACTTTATAGTTGAATTTCGACGAAGTTCATATATCGCTGTTATGTGGATGGCGCCCATCGTTGAAATGGGGCTCGGGGAGGTGGCATGGCGATATATTTCGTGGGCCAGGTCATGATGACCGGATACCCGTTCGCGGCCAAAGGCTTCGCCCTGGCCAACGGCCAGCTCATGCCGATCAGTCAGAACCAGGCGCTGTTTTCTCTTCTGGGAACCCAGTACGGCGGCGATGGGCGAGCGACTTTCCAGCTCCCCAACCTGCAAGGCAGGGCGGCGACGGGGGCTGGTCTCTCCGCAGATCCTGACTGGTCGCCGGAGCCGTATGTGCAAGGCACGCCCCTAGGATCTGAAACCGTGACGCTGACGCTGGACCAGCTGCCGCTGCACAATCACCAGCTGAACGCCAGCACGACGGCGGGGACGCTGCGTCCGGTGCCAAGCGCGATGCTGAGCGCCAGTTCCGTGTCCACCGAACCCGCCTATGGAGGGGCGACCGCCCTGCAACCCCTGGCGGACACCACTATCGCCTCAAGCGGCGGCGGAGGGGCGCACGCCAACATGCAGCCTTTCACGGTGATCAACTTCCAGATCGCCTTGGCGGGCGTCTTCCCAAGCCGCCAATAATCCAGGCCGCCAACAACCCAGGCCGCCAGAACCGTCAGGAGGGGATCCGTGACAGCGCCTTTTGTCGGAGAGATCCGCATGTTCGGCTTCGGCCGCATCCCGGTGGGCTGGCTGGCCTGCGACGGCTCGGCCGTGCCGATTGGGGACTACGAGGTCCTGTACACCATCCTGGGGACCACCTACGGCGGCGATGGCTCGACGACCTTCGGAGTGCCGGATCTTCGGGGCGCCGCGCCGATCCATCAGGGAACGGGGACGAACCTGACGACGCGGATCATCGGCGATCGCGGCGGCTCGGAGGGGGTGACGCTTACCCAAGCCCAGACGCCCGCCCACGGGCACGTCCTGCAGGCCTCCACCGCGCCCGCGACGGTCGTCGCGCCGGGTCCGGAATTGGTCACGGCCACGGTCGAGAACGACAATCTCTACCTCTCGGACGTCTCGGGGCTGACGCCCAGCATCCTGGACCCGCAGTCCGTGGGGGCCGCCGGCGGCGGGGCTTCGCACGACAACATGATGCCGACGCTGACGGTGTCCTACTGCATCGCATGGGCCGGGATTTTCCCGAGCCAGAACTAAGCGGGGCGAACAGATGACGACACCCTTCATCGGTGAAATTCAGATTTTCGGCTTCAATTTCGCCCCCGTCCAATGGGCGTTCGCGAATGGCGAACTGCTGCGCATCACTCAGAATACGAGCCTGTTCGCGCTACTGGGCGTCAACTATGGCGGCGATGGCCGGGTGACTTTCCGGTTGCCGAACTTCACCGGGCGCGTGGGGGTCAGCCAGGGTCAGGGACCCGGCCTGACCGACCGCGCCCTGGGCGACACCGTGGGCGAGAACACCGTCGGCCTGATCTGGGACGAGATGCCGTATCACACCCACAATCTGCAGGCCTATCCGCAACCGGCCACCGATCCGGGGCCGAAGGCCGGCGCGGGGCTGGGCGGGCCAAGATCGGCGCGTCTCTACTCGGCCGCGGCCTCTCCCAACACCGCCCTCTTTCCGGCCGTCGTCAATCCGATCGGGGGCAGTCAGCCGCACGAAAATCGCCAGCCGGTTCTCGCCCTGAACTACAGCATCGCTTTGTATGGCGAATTTCCCCAGTTCAATTGAACGCTCCCTCGGCGCGGCGGACGGCGCGTTAGCGCCGCCCGCAAGCTGGCCCGAGCGGGGGCTTGGGCTGCGTCACGCCGCGCCGGCCGACGAACCCTTCCTTCGCGATCTCTATTTCGACTTTCGCAGCGAGGAACTGGCCCCGACCGGCTGGCCGCCGCCGCAAAAGCGCGCCTTCACGGACAGCCAGTTCGATCTCCAGGACCGATATTTCCGCGCCAGCTTTCCGTCGGCGGACTTCCTGATCGTCCAGCATCGCCAGCGCCCCATCGGCAGGCTCTATATCGACCGGGCCGTCGACGGCTTTCTGGTGATGGATATCGGCCTGGTCTCTGGGGCGCGCGGACGTGGTCTCGGGCGCGAACTCCTCGAGCATGTCCAGGGTGAGGCCAAGCGCGCGGGGACGCCCAAGGTCTGGCTTCACGTCCTGGAGGCCAATCCTCGCGCCGAAGCGCTCTACCGCCGGCTTGGTTTTCGGCGCGTAGCCCTAGAGGGCGTCCATTGGCGCATGGAGTGGTCCACGTCTCGGTCTTACACCTAGAGCGCATTCGAGCGATTTAACCGCTCACACTTGATCCAAGGCATTCTAGTTGAAGATCGCCTCGTAGAGGACGCCGGCGGCGTCGCGCCCCACGGGCACCAGGAAGACCTCCTGCACGCCGCTGGCGGCGTTCTTCAGCTGATAGGTGCGCTGCGGAAGCACATGGCGGACGCTGCTGCGAAAGATCAGCGAAAACGGCTGGCGCATCGATCCGGCATGGGCCGCGGCGGGCAAGGGACGTATGTCCACCAGGGTGAGATTCATCGCGCCGTCACCCAGCCAAAGCTCGTAGCTGGTGTTGGCCTGGCTAGCGAAATCGGCGCTGCTGAGCAGTTGCACTGGCCTCTCCCCCCGAATTTTCCAAAGGATGGCGTGTAATCGGCGATTTTGCAATCCAGGCGAGAAGGCGCCGGCCTCGCGCGGCCAGGCTGGCCCTGCGCTCCCAGCCGAGTCTTGCCCGCGCGAGCTTGACCCTATAGAGGCGGCGTCATCGCGGGGGCGCGATCGCTTACGGAGTCAGTAAGTGTTTAGTCCTGTTCACCGCCCCGGCGCGCGTTCGCCGGCCGCGGGTCGTTTTGGGCCGCCCCGCCTGGCGCGGGCCGCCATCCTCTCCCCTTTGGCTCTGTTTCTGCTCTCCGCCGCGCCGGTCCACGCCGCGGACGGAGCGCCGGAGCCTCGCCGAACCTTCGGCGACACCACCCTCACCGACGGGGCCGACTCGGTCACCAACGACAAGACCGTCGACCTGGCTGACAGCGTTGATTTCGGCGGCGGCGAAGACACGCTCGTCAACAATGGAACGATCACGATCGGGGCCGGCGCGGCCGCGCCGGTCGACGTCTCGCTGCTGTCCCTGGACGCCCTGAAGAACACCGGTTTGATCGACCTGCGCAACGGCCATGCCGGCGACGTCCTGCGCGTGTCGGGCGACTATGGCGGTTCGGGCGCCAAGGCGCTGCTGGGGCTCGACGTCGGGCCCGACGGGGGCGCCGACCGCCTCGTCGTCGGCGAGATCGCCAATGGCCGCACCGGCGTCGTCCTGGGCGGGCTCACCGCCAAGACGGCCAAGCTGACCGGCGACAAGGGGCCGGTGCTGATCGAGGCCGGCAAGGACTCGACCGCCAACGCCTTCTTCGTCGAGAACGCCGAGATCGGCTTCGTTCGCTATGAGCTCGAGTTCGATTCCGCGACGACCCGCTACCGCCTGAAGGGCGTGGCGGGCCAGCGGGCCTACGAGATGCTCAAGGTCTCCGAAGGGGCGGGCGGGGTCTGGCGCCAGTCGGCCGACGCCTGGAGCGCGCACGTGGCCAACTTGCGCGACGCCGACGGCGACGCCAATGGCCTGGGCGTCTGGGGCCAGGCCTTCGGCGGGCGGACCGATCGTGACGACAAGGTCGGGGCCAGCGCCCAGGCCGTGGAGGTGGACTATCGGCAGACGACCTATGGCGGCCAGTTCGGGGCCGACCTGATCAACGCCGGCCTGGACGATGGCCGCCTGCTGCTGGGCCTGACCGGCGGCTACGCGGATTCGGAGATGCGCTTCAGCGGCGTCGCCGGACAGGAGGCCAAGCTGCGCGTGGCCAATGTCGGCGGCTACATGGCGCTGACCCACGGCGGCTACTTCGTCAACGCCCTGGCCAAGGTCGACCACCAGTCGATCAAGGTGCGCAACGGGCCCGACGCCATCGACCTGGATTTCGACGGAACCAGTTATGGCGCGCAGGTCGAGGCGGGCGGGCGATCCGAGGCCGACGGCCTGATCTACGAGAAGCTGCTGGCCGTGAGCTACGTCAGCACGCGCCTGGACGACACGGCCGTCTTCGCCCAGCGGCTCGACTTCGACAACGCCAGCGGCTTCGTCGCCAAGGCCGGCGTCCGCGGCGTGCTGAACAGCCAGGCCCTGGGCGGCGTGTTCGGGACCTACGGCGCGGCGTTCGTCGTGCACGACTTCACGGTCAAGAACGGCCTGGACCTGATCGGCGGCGACCAGGTCGAGCACCTGTCGAAGGACGGCGGCCGCACCTTCGGCCAGGTCACGGTGGGTCTCAGCTACCGCGTCGCCGCGGCGTCGACCTTCCTGGAGGCCACCGGCGAGAACGGCGGCGGCAGGGCCGGCGGAACCCTCCGGCTGGGCGCCCGGATCGGCTTCTAGAGCATTTTTCGAGCGAAGCGGTCCCGGTTCGCGTGAAGAAAAATGCATCAGAACCAAAGACTGGAGCTCACGGCCTGACGCGGTCAGGTCGTGAAATGCTCTAGTTGGCGGCCCGTGGGGAAGGCGCGAGCTCTCCCCGCGGGTCGGTCCCGTCGCGTCGGGTTTTGGATCGCATCCTTCAAAAGGCGCCTTGCTCGTTCAAGCCAGGGTCGCCGTTCGGGTCGCTAATGGCGCCAGAGCGGACAGGCCGGAAGGGGCGACCGATGAAAGACGACCAGCAGCATGAAGATGTCTCGCGGCGCGGCGTTCTGACCGTGGGCCTGAGCCTCGCCGCCCTTTCGGCCGCCCCCTCCCTGGCGCTCGCCCAGAGACCCGCCCGAGGCGCCGCCCAAGGCGCCGCCAAAACCCCAGCCAATCCCCAATCCACAGGAGTTGCGCACATGAGCAGCGGTTTCGTCACGACGAAGGACGGCGTCCAGATCTTCTACAAGGACTGGGGTCCCAAGCGCGCCCAGCCGATCGTCTTCCACCATGGGTGGCCCCTGTCGGCCGACGACTGGGACAATCAGATGCTGTTCTTCCTGGGTAAGGGGTATCGGGTCATTGCTCACGACCGCCGTGGCCATGGTCGCTCGAGCCAGACCGACACCGGCAACGAGATGGACACCTACGCCGCCGATCTGATCGCCCTGGCCGACCATCTGGACCTGAAGAACGCCATCCACGTCGGCCACTCGACCGGCGGCGGCGAGGCGATCCACTACGCCGCCCGCGCCAAGCCCGGCCGCGTGGCCAAGGTCGTGCTGATCGGCGCGGTGCCCCCG
>NZ_DATFAV010000120.1:0-18939 GCF_035254145.1 Caulobacter sp.
GACATGCGCACGCTGTTCTCGGGCATCCCGCTCGACAAGATGAGCGTGTCGATGACCATGAACGGCGCGGTGCTGCCGATCCTGGCGCTCTACATCGTCGCGGCCGAGGAGCAGGGCGTCAGCCCCGACAAGCTCTCGGGGACGATCCAGAACGACATCCTCAAAGAGTTCATGGTGCGGAACACCTACATCTATCCGCCCGCGCCCTCGATGCGGATCATCTCGGACATCTTCGCCTTCACGTCGGCGAACATGCCCAAGTTCAACTCGATCTCGATCAGCGGCTACCACATGCAGGAAGCCGGCGCGACGGCCGACCTGGAGCTGGCCTACACCCTGGCCGACGGCGTCGAATACGCCCGCGCCGGCGTGGCGGCGGGCATGAGCATCGACGCCTTCGCCCCTCGCCTGTCGTTCTTCTGGGCGATTGGCATGAACTACTTCATGGAAGTGGCGAAGATGCGGGCCGCGCGCCTGCTCTGGGCCCGCCTGATGAAGCGTGAGTTCGAGCCCAAGGACGACCGCTCGCTGTCCCTTCGCACCCACAGCCAGACCTCGGGCTGGTCGCTGGCGGCGCAGGACGTGTTCAACAACGTCGCCCGCACCTGCGTCGAGGCCATGGCGGCCGTGAACGGCCAGACCCAGAGCCTGCACACCAACAGCCTGGACGAGGCCCTGGCCCTGCCGACCGACTTCTCGGCCCGGATCAGCCGCAACACCCAGCTGTTCCTGCAGATGGAGAGCGGCACGACCCGCGTCGCCGACCCCTGGGGCGGCAGCTACTACGTCGAGCGCCTGACCTACGAACTGGCCCAGAAGGCTCTTGAACACATCGAGGAGGTCGAGGCGCTGGGCGGCATGGCCAAGGCCATCGAGCAGGGTCTGCCCAAGCTGCGCATCGAAGAGGCCGCGGCCCGCACCCAGGCCCGCATCGACAGCGGCAAGCAGAGCGTCGTCGGCGTCAACCGCTACAAGCCCGAGGTCGCCGACGATATTCCGGTGCTGAAGGTCGACAACAGCGCCGTGCGCGCCGCCCAGCTGGAAAAACTGGCCCGCCTGAAGGCCGAGCGCGATCCGGCTGCGACCGAAGCGGCGCTGAAGGCGCTGGAGGACGGCGCGCGCGGAACCGGCAACCTCTTGGCCTTGGCCGTCGACGCCGCTCGCGCCAAGGCCACGGTCGGCGAGATCAGCTACGCGCTGGAGAAGGTGTTCGGCCGCCACCGCGCCGAGATCAAGTCGATCCAGGGGGTCTACATGAAGGAGGCCGGCGACGATCCGACCACCGCCCGCGCCAAGGCCATGGTCGAGGCGTTCGAACACGCCGACGGTCGCCGCCCGCGCATCCTGATCGCCAAGATGGGCCAGGATGGCCACGACCGCGGCCAGAAGGTGATCGCCACGGCCTTCGCCGACCTCGGCTTCGACGTCGACATCGGCCCGCTGTTCCAGACCCCGGCCGAGGCCGCCCGCCAGGCGGTCGAGAATGACGTCCACGTGGTGGGCGCGAGCTCACTGGCGGCCGGCCACCTGACCCTGGCGCCGGAGTTGAAGGCGGAACTGGCCAAGCAGGGCCGCGACGACATCCTGATGGTGGTGGGCGGCGTCATCCCGCCCCAGGACTTCCAGGCCCTGCGCGACGCCGGCGCCGCGGCGATCTTCCCGCCGGGCACCGTGATCGCCGAGGCGGCCATCGAGCTGCTGGACAAGCTGAACCGCCAGCTGGGCTACACGCAGGAAGCGGCTTAGGCCGGCTTGCGCCGGAACAGGCCACGCTTCTTCTGGCCGCGTTCGAGGGCCACCTCTTCGGGCAGGCCGTGGCGGGCCTCGATGTCCTTCTGCAGAGCCTTGGCCGCCATCAGGTGGCCGGGGAACAGGGTGTCGACGGCCCAGCCCAGCACGGGCACGGTGTCGGAGAGGTTGTCGGCGGCCAGATAGGCGGTCATGCGGCCCAGGGTCGAAGGCGTGGCCTTGGCCTGGACCGCGTGGAACAGCAGCAGGCCGCCAGCGCCCAGGCCGTAGGCGAGACCGACGCCCGGGACCCAAGCCAGCACGCCGTCGAGGCCGATCCCGAGGGGACCGACTCCGATGAGCCGGTCGGACAGGCGCTTAATCGTTTCGGCCGCCCGCCAGGCGCGATGGGCTTTGAACCGCTGGTCGTCCAAGGGACCAGCTTGCGGATCGGCATAGGCGGAAGCCATCGAGAGGTCGTCGGTCATGATTGCAGAACGTCCCGTGGCGTCCGCCGTTGCGTCGCCCTCAGATCGTGGGGCCCCGCGTTCGCTTCAAGCCCATCGACTTTCGCGCGCCGCTCTTGACCGTTTTGATTTCCCGAAAGGCGTCCGTCCTTTAAGCGAGGTCTCGTGAGTTCCGGTCCTGACATCGACGTCCTCGAACAGCGGTTGGTCGCCGGCGACCGCGCCGCCCTTGCGCGCGCCATCACCCTGGTCGAGAGCCGGCGGCCGGACCATCAGCTGGCCGCGCGGACCTTGTTGTCGCGCCTGATGCCCCTGACCGGACGCGCTCAACGGATCGGGATCACCGGCGTTCCCGGCGCCGGCAAGTCGACGACCATCGAGCGGTTCGGCTGCGACCTGATCGAGGCCGGCTACAAGGTCGCGGTGCTGGCGGTGGATCCCTCCTCGGGCCGCCACGGCGGTTCGATCCTGGGCGACAAGACCCGGATGGAGCGGCTCAGCGTCCAGCCCAACGCCTATATCCGCCCCTCTCCGTCAGGCGGAGCCTTGGGCGGGGTAGCGCGCAAGACCCGCGAGGCCATGCTGCTGTGCGAAGCGGCCGGCTTCGACGTGGTCATTGTCGAGACCGTAGGCGTGGGCCAGTCCGAGACCGTCGTCGCCGACATGGTCGACATCTTCCTGGCCGTGCTGATCCCCGGCGGTGGCGACGAGCTGCAGGGCATCAAGAAGGGCCTGATCGAACTGGCCGACCTCCTGGTCATCAACAAGGCCGACGCCGATCCGGCCAAGGCCGAGCGTTCGGCGCGCGACTATCGCAACGCCCTGCATATCCTGACGCCGGCCAGTCCCGACTGGACGCCGCCGGTGCTGACAGCGTCCGGCCTGACCGGAATGGGGCTGGACGTCCTCTGGACCCAGATCCAGCGTCACCGCGAGATCATGACCGCCAACGGCGAACGCGCCGCCCGCCGCGCCGACCAGGACGCGCGCTGGATGTGGGCCATGGTCCAGGACCGTCTGCAGGAGGCCTTCAGGACCGCGCCGGCCGTGGCGGCGCTGGTCCCCTCCCTCGAAGCAGCCGTGCGCGCCGGCGAGGTTCCGGCCTCCGCCGCCGCGGATCGCTTGCTGAACGCCTTCGGCCTCAACACCTGAACCTGGTCGGGCCGCCGACGGGAATTTTGGCAAGTCCCGGTTTTCGGTCTAAACCCGCCCGATGCTCAAGAAGACGATCATCAGTAAGGCTCCCGACCCGGCCGCCGAGGACGACCGCGCCTGGTTCGAGGCCAACGCCGAACGTCGCTTCCGCCTTCGCGATCCGGCGCCGCTGGAATTCAAGGATCCGTTAGGCGACGCCGGCGAGGGCTTTTCCTGGCGCGTGCTGGTCGCGCGCCTGCCCGACGGTGGCCGCCTGCGGCTGCCGATCTCCCTGTCGTGGGAGCTGCACAACGACCATGCCAAGGACCAGCACCTGAAGATCCTGTTCGACCAGATCGCCCCGCCCGAGGCCAAGGCCCGGCTGGGCTGAAACGCGTCCCGCTTGACGCCCGCCAGGGTTCGCGCACCTTCGGTCCCATGATCCGCACCATCCTTCTCTGGGCGCTGGTCCTGGCCTTGGGCGCCTTCGCCCTGCAGTGGCTCGAGTACCGGTTCCTGGTCCGCGCCTTTCCTTGGCAGGTCTATGTCGGCCTGGTCGGCGCGACCTTCGCCGTCGGCGGCGCGTGGGTCGGCTGGCGACTGGCGGCTCACGCGCGACCGGAAACCTTCGCCCGCAACGAAGCCGCCCTCGCGGCCCTGGGCCTGACGGGCCAGGAGGTGAAGGTGCTGGAACGCCTAGCCGCCGGCCGGTCCAACAAGGAGATCGCCCGCGACCTTGGTCTGTCGCCCAACACCGTGAAGACGCATGTCGCCAATCTGTACGGCAAGCTGGAAGTGGGACGCCGCACCCAGGCCGTCGGCAAGGCGCGGGAGCTGGCGCTGATCCCTTGACGGTCGGACGATCGGGCGAAACCGTCGAATTCACCCGTTCGGGCGATACCGTTCGTCCTTGGGAAGCGGGCAGGTTCGGGACGCGCCGCAGGGGTCGGCACGAGGAGAGCATCCATGACACGCACCATCCTGACCTACGGCCTGATCTCGGGCGCGATCATCATCCTGGGCATGATCAGCACCATCGTCCTTTCGGCGCGGCACAGCCTCTGGCTGGGCTACTTGATCATGCTAGTAGGGCTCACGGCCATCCTGCTGGCCGTGAAGTCGCACC
The DNA here is from genome assembly GCF_035254145.1 of Caulobacter sp. GTDB lineage: Bacteria > Pseudomonadota > Alphaproteobacteria > Caulobacterales > Caulobacteraceae > Caulobacter. The sequence goes on from NZ_DATFAV010000120.1 coordinate 4,456, forward strand.
GCGACAAGGCGCTGGGCGGCGTGATCAAGTTCTGGCCCGCCCTCCTGCTGGGCCTGGGCGTCGCCGTCGTGGCCGGGATCGCCTACGTGGCGATCTGGGAGGGCTATCTGGCCATTACCCACTATCGCTTCATGGACGACTATACCGCCGGCGTCCTAGCCGCGAAGAAGGCCGAAGGCCTGTCCGGCGCCGCCTACGCCAAGCTGGTCGCCGAGATGGCCGAGATGGAGCGCAACTACGCCAACCCGCTGTACCGGATGCCGATGACCTTCGCCGAGATCTTCCCGGTCGGCGCGCTGGTCGCCCTGGTCAGCGCGGCGCTGCTGCGCAATCCGAGGTTCCTGCCGGCGCGGGTTTGAAACACGCGTCGCTGGAAGGGTCAGGCCGCCTGCAGCTGCTGCTTGACCCGCTCGGCCAACGTCTTGATGTCGATCGGCTTGGGCAGGAAGGTCACGCCCGTCTCGCCTTCCAGCAGGTCGCTGAACTCGGCCTCGGCATAGCCGGAGATGAACATCACCGGCGCGGTCCCGAGATAGCCGCGCGCCTTCTTCAGCAGGGTTGGACCGTCGATGCCGGGCATGATCACGTCGGAGATCAGGAGGTCGATGGTGCCGGCGTGCTCCTCGGCGATCAGCAACGCCTCCTCGCCGTCGGCAGCCTCCAGCACCTCGTAGCCACGGGCCCGAAGCAGGCGGGCGGCGACGCTGCGAACGGCGTCTTCGTCCTCGACGAACAGGATGCGGCCGGCGCCCGAAAGGTCGCGGGCGGCGCGCGGCTTGACCGGCTCGGCCGTGGCCTGGGCAGCCACCACGCCCGCGGGGGCGTCGTAGATCGGCAGGAAGATGCGGAACGCCGCGCCTTCGCCCGGACGGCTGTGAACGTGGATCCAGCCATCGCTTTGCTTGACGATGCCATAGACGGTGGCCAGGCCCAGGCCCGTGCCCTCGCCCACCGGCTTGGTGGTGAAGAACGGATCGAAGATCTTGCCCATCACATCGGGCGGGATGCCGGGACCATCGTCGCTGACCTCGATGAAGGCGCAATCGCCGTCGGCGGCCGGGAAGCCCAGGCCGATGGCCTCGTCGCGGGTCAAGCGCGCGGTGCGGATGCGCACGACGCCGCCGCCCTTGGCCGCCCGCACCGCGTCACGGGCGTTGACGGCCAGGTTCATGACGGCGGTCTCAAGCTGGCTCTTGTCGGCCCGCACCTGCGGCAGGTCGCGGCCGTAGTCGGTGATCAGCTTGACATCTTCGCGCAGCAGGCGGCGCAGCAGCACCTCGAACTCGGAGATCAGCTCGCCCAGATCCAGCACCTCGCGCTGGACGGTCTGCTTGCGCGAGAAGGCCAGCAATTTGCGGACCAGGTCGGCGGCGCGCACGCCCGTCTGGCGGATCTCGTTCAGGCCCTCGTACGACGGATCGCCGACCGGGTGGCGATGCAGCAGCTCGTCCAGGCGCAGTTGGATGGCGGTCAGCAGGTTGTTGAAGTCGTGCGCCACGCCGCCGGCCAGTTGGCCAATGGCCTGCATCTTCTGCGCCTGAGCCAGTTGCAGCTCCATCTGCTTCTGCTCGGACACGTCGATCATGTAGGCCACCAGGCGGCCTTCTGCGCGATACAGATAGAGGTGGGCGATGCGGGTCGGGTCGCGCGCCAGGCGCACTTCGTATGGTCCGGCGCGCCCCTCGGCGAGGCGGGTCTCGGCCTCGGCGCGCGACGCCGCGTCGATCAGCTCGCCGAACATCATCCCGGCCTTGGCGCCGGTCATGGCGGTCAGGGCCGGATTGGCTTCAAGCACGCGCGACTTGAAGGGCTCAAGCCCTTCCAGCAGCGCCGCGCCGAAGGGCGAGGCGCCGGCGAAAGCGTCCAGCGTGCTAGGCGGCGGCGCGGCGCGCTCGGCCATCGGCGTGGGCGCCGCCGGCGCGACCACCGGTTCGGGCCCGACGACCGGCGTCAGGCGGATCAGCAGGCGTCCGCCGACCAGCCGGGAAACTCTCGCGGTGTGATCGACGCCGCCGGCGTGCAGCACGCCCTCGCCCATCTCGCCATTGCGGGCCTGGACCAGGGCCGCGAACAGGCTGGAGCCGGCCACGCCCTTGGGCAGGCGACGGCGATCGCCCATCAGGGCGCGCCAGGCGGCGTTGGCGGCCAGAACGCGGCCGTCAGGCGCGGCAAGTCCTGCCGGCTCGCTCAGGGCGTCGATGAAGCCCTCGGCCTGGTCGGCGTCGGATCCCCCCGAGGCCGAGCCGCGTATGGCCACCAGCCCCAGCACGGCCACCCCCGCCACGCCCAGCAAGAGCAGAAGGCCCGCCAAGGTCGCCGGCCCCGCCTTCAGCGCCGGCGCGGCCGAGAATCCGGCCGCGGCCACGAAGAACACCGCCGCCCCCGCCAGCCACGGATCGAAGCGCCGGCGGGGCGCGCCGGTCGAAGCTCTGTCCTGGAGGTGAAGATCGGCCATGGGCGGCATAGGAACCTTGTTTACGGCGAGGCTGCGACTCACCCGTAGTCGTTGAAACAATAGCCTTTCCCGGCCGCTAGGTCATTTTTGCGGAAATATGACTAGAGCGGGCGGGCGCGGGACTGGGTGCGGGACTGGGGCTTCTTCCCGTTGAGGATGAAGCTGATGACCTTGGCAACGGCCTCGAAGTGCTCGACGGGGATTTCCTCGTCGACCTCGACGCTGGCGTAGAGGGCCCGGGCCAGGGGCGGATCCTCCAGCACGGGCACGCCATGCTCCTCGGCGACGGCGCGGATCTTCAGGGCCAGTTCGTCCACGCCCTTGGCCACGCACAGCGGGGCGGGCGTCTCGCCGGCCTCGTACTTCAGCGCCACGGCGTAGTGGGTCGGGTTCATCACCACCACGGTCGCCTTGGGCACGGCCTGCATCATCCGCTGGCGCGAGCGCTGCATCTGGATTTGGCGGCGCTTGCCCTTGATATGCGGGTCGCCGTCCGACTGCTTGAACTCGTCCTTGACCTCCTGGAGGGTCATCCGCATGCGGTTCATGAACCGTTGGCGCTGCCAGAACCAGTCGACAGCCGCGGTGGCGGCCAGGAAGAGGATCACCGCCAGCAGCAGCGACTTCGACAGCTTCATCGCCTCCGGCAGCATCGCCGCGGGGTCCATGCCCACCAGGTTCCGGACCTCGCCGACGTGCGGCTTCATCACCATCCAGGCGATCAGGCCGGTGACCAGGAACTTCACCGCCGACTTGGCGAACTGCATGAAGCCGTCGATGCCGAAGATGCGGCCCAGGCCCTTGATCAGGTCCAGCTTGTTGAAGTCTGGCTTCAGCTTGTCCGGCGTCAGCAGGAAGCCGGACTGGGCGATGTGGGCGGCCGCGCCCGCGAAGCCGGCGACGATCATCACCAGGACCAGCGGCGGCAGGGCGGCCAGGGTCGCCTGCCTCATCACCACCATGGCCCCGCCACTCGACAGGTCGATCGTGCCGGCGTGGGCGATGAATGGATAAAGCGCCGAAGCCAGGTCACGCGTCAGCCAGCCGCCGGCCAGCAGCAGCACCGACACCGCCCCGGCCAACGAGGCCAGTTGCGGGATGTCGGGGCTCTTGACGACGTCGCCCTTGGCGCGCGCGTCCGATAACCGTTTGGCTGACGGTTCTTCTGTTTTCGACTCGGGATCCGTATCGTCCGCCACGCGCGCCTCCTAGCTGAAGATCTCGAGGAGTTCGCGGTAACGGTCGGTCCAGACCATGGCGATGCCGCCTAGCGACAGGGCCAGCAGGGACAGGCCTAGAATCACGCTGAGCGGCGAGGTCACGAAGAAGATCTGAAAGGCGGGCATGACCCGCCCCACCAGCCCCGTGGCCAGGTTGAAGACCAGGGAAAACACGATCACCGGCGCGGCTAGCTGGACGCCCAGCGAGAACGACTGCGCCACGGTGCGTACCGCCAGGGCGACGGCGTCGTTGACGGGCACCGCGCGGGTGAACGGAAACAGCGTGTAGGACTTGACGATCGCGCCGATGAACAGGTGATGCAGGCCCGTGGCCATCACCAGAGTCAGGCCCATCATCGACAGAAAGGTGGCCACCGCCGTGCTCGATCCCTGCATCGCGGGGTTGGTGGTCTGGGCGAACGACAGGGTCGTCTGCATCGAGATGATCTCGCCGGCCGTGGTCAGCGAGATCAAGAACAGCCGCAGCACCGAGCCGACCATCAGGCCGATCAGAATCTCGTGGATCACGGCCCCGACCAGCCCCCCCAGGGTGGCCGGGATCGGCGGCACGGTGTTGGCGACCAGCGGTCCCACCAACATGGCCATCAACAGGGCGAACGACAGGCGGATGCGCGGCGGCACCGACTGGTCGCCGATGCCCGGCATGGTCATGACCATGGCGCCCACGCGCGAGAACACGAGGGCGGCGACATAGACCTGGAACGCCGTGGCGAAGGAGTTCACGGGCCCTCGCCTCTTCTACATGCCAGCGATGCGAGCGGCGATCTGGCGCATGAAGGCGCTCATCAGCGCGCCCATCATCGGCAGGAAGATCAGCAGCGACACGAAGATGGCGACGATCTTGGGCGCATAGACCAGGGTCTGTTCCTGGATCTGTGTGAGCGCCTGGAAGAGGCCGATCGCGACACCGACCACCAGGCCCACGATCAGCACCGGCGCGCACAGTTTGAGCGTCAGCCAGATCGCGTCCCGGCCGACATCAAGAACCTCGGCGCCCGTCATGCAAAGCCTCGTGGGAATCGGCCGCAAAGGCCGCTGGAATCGAGGCTCCAGCTTGGGGGAAATATGGTTAACAGGGCGTTAGGGGTTGACGTCCGACGGCCGGGATGCGGCCAGGCGCGACGGTGGGTCGCAACCTGAAAACCCCCTTCAACCGCCGGGAAGAGAGAAAAATCCTCAGCGGATCCGGATACGCACCGGCACCTGGATGTAAGAGCCCGCGCGGCTTTTGCCGTCTGGGCCCAGCAGGTCGACCTGGAACTGAGAGGCCATCGACAGGGCGGCTTGGCCGACGCCGAGGTCGCCCGGCGTCTCGTCCTGGACCGTGCAGGCCGTCAGGCGGCCGTCGCTCTTGACCAGGCAGTTCAGCATGGCGACGGCCACGCGCGGCTGGGACGCGGGGATGAGCATGTCCGACTCGGCCTTCGCCGGAACAGTGTTGGCGGCGATAGCGGCGGCCAGGGCGAGCGAAGCAATCACGAGTTCATCCCTTACTTATCGTTCTGTCGGCGGGCCCTTCCCCGCCTCGTCCCGTTTCGGGTCAGGCGGCCGGGGCCCGCTGCAGACGTTGCAGGCCTTGTGCCGCCAAGTCGGTCAGCGACCGCAGGCCCAGCTCGGAAAAGATGTCGAAGGCCGCGGCCAGGGCGATGCCGGCGCGAGCCAGGCGGCCATCGTCGCGGCCGGTGATCTCGACACGGGCTTCGTAGAGCCGGGCCAGGTTCATCTGGGCGACGGCCCAGCTGGCCGGGTCCCGTCCGCCGCGCACCTCGGCCAGCTCGGCCTTGAACGCCAGCTCGGCGGCGTCCAGCACCGCCAGGTCGGCGGTCAGTTCGGCGCAGCGAGCCAGGCACAGGGCGCGGTTGTTGGCGACCTGGGCGCGCAGGGCCAGCGCAGGCTGGACCTTCAGCACATGGGTGGCGCGGTCGTAGGCCGACACGGCCTGCTCGAAGACGCGTTCGCTGGTCGACGCCTCGCCCATGGCCTGCAAGGCCGCGCCGAGCATGGCCTGGGCGCGGGCCCAGTCCATCGGACTGTGGTCGACGCTCAGAACCTCCACGGCGGCGCTCATCGCCTGGACGCCGTCGGCGATGCGCGAAAGCTCGCCGTCCAGGTCGCCAAGTTGCGCCAGAGCCGCGCCGCGCAGAGTCTCCAACCGCGACCAGGCCAGTGGTTCGAAATCGGCGTCCACGCCTTCGAGAGCGGTCTTGGCCTCGGCGGCGGCCAGCTCGGCCAGGGCGCGGTCCTTCAGACGCGCGGCGCAGGTCAGGATCAGGTCGATGCGCGCGCTGCGCTGGTCGGCCAGTTGCAGACGGGCCGCCCCACCCTTCGTCCGCTTGGCGGCGGCCAGGGCGCCCAGCGGCGCGTCGAAGGCCTGAACGGCGGCCAGGGCGCGATCGAGGTCTCCCTCGGCCAACGCCGCTCGTCCTTCCAGCCCGGCCGACAGGGCCCCACAGAGCGCCGTCCGATGATTGGCCGGCGTGCGCGCCAGCGTGGCGGACGCGGCCGCCACCAATCCCTCGTCGCCGAAGAGGTCGGCGCCGAGCATGGCCAGCACGGCCTGCTCGCAGCGCGCGGCGGCCAAGCCGTCGTGGCGGCGCTCTGCCTCGAAAATCTTCACGGCGGCCTCGGCCTGGGCAGCGCCCTTGCGTAGGGCCGTGGCGTCGCCGCTGCGCCGGGCCAGCTCGCGCCAGATCACCGCGGCCTCCAGCAGGCGCGCCCCGCGATCCTTGGTCCCGATCCGGCCCGCGACGACATCCGCCGACCGCGCCTCGTTCGTCAGCAGGCGTACGTCCAGCAGCTCGAGCAGCGATGTGTCGCCGCCGGTCAGGCCCTCGCGCCACGCGTTCTTGAACTCGGCCTCGACGCCGAACAGCCGCTTCAGATCTCGCCCGAATTCGAACATGGCCCGCGCACTCCACTTGGGACGTCCCACGTCGGGACACCCGACAAAGGTTCAACGCCCAATCAGCAAAACCGGAGCCAGCGACTTTAACAAGTGGTTAACAGGTGTTTACGACGCATTAACCATAGATATTTTCCAAATTTTTACACCTTGTTTCAAATTTCAACCATAATGGTTGATATAGTAGCAAATTGGCACACTTCTTGCTTAGGCGAATACCAGCCAGAGCTCGTCTCGACCGCTTTGTTAGAACTTTGTTCATTGAACTTAAAATGACGTTAACCATAAGTTTTCGCCGGGTGTTTACCCTTCGTTCGACCACCCCTCCCCTGACATCGCCGAAGCAGGTTAGAAGGCGATCTCGCATCGCCTGAATGGGAGCCCGTCATGGTCGCCGTCACTCTGTGGATCGCCAGCCTCTGCCGCCCGGATCCGGGCTATGGCGGCTGGGCGTATGTACGGCGGACGGATGGTGAGACCGGCGCGGCCGCCATCAAGGGCGCGGCCGGAGGCGAGCGTCGCACCAGCGGCGCGAAAATGAGCCTGGCGGCTTTGACCGAGGCCTTGGAGAGCCTGTCGGAGCTTCCGGCCGACACCACGGTGACTCTGCGCTTCTCCGATCCGGATCTCGCCGGCCAACTCGTGGCGGCGGACGGCGACTACGCCGCCGCCGAACCCGAGGCCTGGGCCGCCGCCCGCGCCGCGGTCGCCGCGCGGCCAGTGCTCGAGCTGATCCCCGCCTCGCCCACCGACGCGGCCAACGGCTTCCTCGCCGCCTGGGCTGAGTTCGGCCTGGACACCAGCAAGTCGCGCGGCAGCTTCAAGGCCGCGATCCCCAAGCCGAACCTGATGAAGTTCCCGGGCTAGCTAGCTCGGCTGGCAGGCGACGATCAGGTCTGCCGTCGCGGCGTTGCAGGCGAACGGAATGTTGGCCAGGGTCGCCATGCGGATCAACGCCTTGACGTCCACGTCGTGCGGCTGCGGCGACAGCGGGTCGACGAAGAAGACCAGCACGTCAAGCCGCCCCTCGGCGATCATCGCGCCCAGCTGTTGGTCGCCGCCCAGCGGCCCGCTCTTCAGCCGTACCAGATTGAGCTGAGGCAACGCCTCCAGGATCCGCCCGCCGGTGGTGCCGGTGGCGAACAGCGCCTTGTCCTTCAGGAAGTCCGCATGGGCCACGGCCCAGTCGACCAGGGCGGCCTTCTTGTCGTCGTGGGCCACCAATCCGATTGAGAGCGGGCCGATGGCGAGGGGAGCGGACATGGGCGTCTCCGGGACCTTTGGAGGTCGCACTCATTTCGCGCCCGCGCGCCGATGGCAAGCGCCGCGCTGCCTGCGGCTTGAGCAGGGTTCGTTTTCGATCGCCCCGCCTCTTGCGCGCGAGCCGCAAGAGGTCCGTCCTGTCGCCACTCGACAAAACAGGGAGACAGGGCATGAGCACGCAGACGTCCGAACCGGCGCTGGGACGCCGATCCTTCCTGCGAGGTGCGGCCTTCATCGCCGCGGCCGCGCCGATCCTGACCGAGGCGCATCTGGCCCAGGCGGCCGCCCAAGGCGCGACCCAGGCCGCGGCCCCGCCGTCCGGCATGGCCCTGCACGGCCAGAGCCCGAACGCGCCGCCGCCGGGCATGACCCTGATCAACGCCAACGAAAACCCGCTGGGTCCCAGCAAGGCGGCCTGCGACGCGATCGCCCGCGTGGCGCCGCTGGGCGGCCGCTACGACCTGAACGGCGAGACCGACCTCCTGGCCAGGACCTTCGCCGCCCAGAACGGCCTCAAGCTCGAGAACGTCGCCGCCTATGCGGGCTCGTCCGAGCCCCTGCACTACAGTGTGCTGGCCTTTACCTCGCCGACACGCAGCTTCGTCACCGCCGATCCGTCCTACGAGGCGGGCATGTTCGCCGCCAGGACCAGCCAGGCCAAGATCGTCAAGGTTCCCCTGACCGCCGACTGCGCCCACGACGTCAAGGCGATGGTCAAGGCCGACCCGCAGGCCGGCGTCATCTACATCTGCAATCCGAACAACCCGACTGGCACCCTGACGACCAAGCAGGACATCGTCTGGGCGCTGGAGAACAAGCCGGCCGGTTCGATCCTGCTGGTCGACGAGGCCTATATCCACCTGACCGACGCCCAGGACACGCTGGACCTGGTGGCGGCCGGCAAGGACCTGATCGTCCTGCGCACCTTCTCCAAGATCTACGGCATGGCCGGCATCCGCTGCGGCTTCGCCGTCGCCCGCCCGGACCTGCTGGCAAAGCTGACGCCGTTCGGCCAGAACGCCATGCCGATCACCGGCTCGGCCGCCGCCCGCGCCTCGCTGGAGGACGCCAAACTCGTGCCGGAGCGCCGCAAGCTGATCGGCGACACCCGCCGCGAGACCATCGCCTGGCTGAAAGCCAACAATTACAAGGTGATCGGCGATCCGCAGACCAACTGCTTCATGATCGACACCGGCCGCGACGGCAAGGCGGTGTTCGCGGCGATGAAGGCCAGGAACGTCATGATCGGCCGCACCTGGCCGATCTGGCCCAACGCCGTCCGTGTTTCGGTCGGCACGCCCGAGGAGATGGCCAAGTTCAAGGTGGCCTTCAAGGCGGTTATGGACAGCCCGCCGATGGCCTTCGAGGATCACGTGCAGCTGGCGGAGCTGGACTACTTCGCGATGCTATAAATCTTGTCATCCCGGACAAGCGCGTAGCGCGCCGATCTGGGACCGCCAGAAGCTCCGAGCCTGTGGCGGTCCCGGCTCTCCGCTACGCTACGGCCGGGATGACAATCTAGGTTGGGCGAAGCCCCTACGCCCGCTCCTTGGTCCGCTCGAAGCGCACCTTCGGATAACGTTCGGCGACGTAGCCGATCTCCCAGGACGACTTGCCCAGGAACACGGGCTGCTCGTCGATGTCCTGGCCCATCGCCGACTTGTGCTTGTTCACGAAGTCCTCGACGTCGGCCCGGTCGCCGCCCAGCCAGCGGGCCTCGGCATAGGGGCTGGCTTCGAAGATGCACTCCAGCTGGTATTCGTTGGCCAGCCGGTCGGCCATGACCTCGAACTGCAGCTGACCCACGGCGCCGACGATGAAGTCGCTGCCGATCATGGGCCGGAAGAGCTGGGTCACCCCTTCCTCGGCCAAGCCCTCGAGCGCCTTCTTCAGGTGCTTGGCCTTCAGCGGGTCCTTCACGCGGACGCGGCGCAGGATTTCCGGAGCGAAGTTGGGCAGGCCCGCGAAGCGCAGCGTCCCGCTTTCGGACAGGCTGTCGCCCACCCGCAGGACGCCGTGGTTGGGGATGCCGATCACGTCACCGGCGAAGGCGTCCTCGGCCAGTTCGCGATCGCTGGCGAAGAACATGATCGGCGCGTTGACGCTCATGGCCTTGCCGGTGTTCTGGGCCTTCAGCTTCATGCCGCGCGTGAAGCGGCCGCTGGTCAGGCGCAGGAAGGCGATCCGGTCGCGGTGGTTGGGGTCCATGTTCGCCTGGACCTTGAAGACGAAACCCGACACCTCGCTGTCGCCCGGAGCGACGTGGGTCTCGGCGCCGTTGCGGGTGGCCGCGGCCGGCTTGGGCGCGGGCGCATAGGCGCCGATGCCACCCAGCAGCTCCGACACGCCGAAATGGCGCAGGGCCGAGCCGAAGAACACCGGCGTCATGTGGCCTTCCAGGAACGACTGGACGTCGAACGGCTTGCTGGCCTCCTGGACCAGCATGGCGCCCTCCTCGACCTCGGCCTGCTCTTCGGGCGTCAGGTACTGGACCACCGCGTTGGAGTTCATCGCGACCGGGTCGGGATGCCCCTCCTCGTCGGTGGAACTCTTCTTGGCGTAGGGCACGAACTTCTGGCCGCGCAGGTCCATCATGCCCTTGAACCGCCCGCCGGAGCCGGCCGGCCAGTAGAGCGGCGCGGGATCCAGGGCCAGCTTGGACGACACCTCGTCCAGCAGTTCGAACGGGTCCTGGGCCTCGCGGTCCATCTTGTTGATGAAGGTGATGATCGGGATGTCGCGCAGGCGGCAGACCTCGAACAGCTTCAGGGTTTGGGGCTCGATGCCCTTGGCGGCGTCCAGCACCATGACCGCCGCGTCGGCGGCCGTCAGGGTGCGGTAGGTGTCTTCCGAGAAGTCCTCGTGGCCCGGGGTGTCCAGCAGGTTGAACATCAGGCCGTCGTGGTCGAACGTCATCACCGAGGCGCTGACCGAAATGCCGCGCTCGCGCTCGATCTTCATCCAGTCCGACTGGGTGCGCCGCGTCTGGCCGCGCGCCCGCACCGCCCCGGCCGCCCGGATCGCCCCGCCGGCCAGCAGCAGGTTCTCGGTCAGGGTCGTCTTGCCAGCGTCGGGGTGGCTGATGATGGCGAAGGTGCGCCGACGGGCGGCTTCAGCGGCGGGGGAAGTGCTCATGGGCGGGGACTAGCCCCATCGGCCCATTTTGTCACCTTCCCTCGCCGCTTTGCGCACGGGTCAGAACTTCGCCGACACCCGCGCGTACCAGAGGCCGCCGTCGGTGTCGTAGGGGGCGTTGCGCGAATAGATCAGGCCGCGCGAGGCCTGGAAGGTCGCTTCGTCCGGATAGGTGTCGAACAGATTCTCGGCCCCGACCGTCAGCTTGATCGCGTCGGTCAGCTGGGCGCTGACCGAGAGATCCACCAGGGTCTTGCCCGCGAACTTCTGGATCAGATCGGCGGCGCCATTGGCCTGGGCGTCGGTCCACTCTCCCGACCATCGCGCGCGGATCAGGCCGCTGAAGCGGGCCTTGGCGTAGTCGAAAGTGACGTTGGCGGCGTTCTGCGGCAGGCCATCTTCCAGGTTGATGCGGGCCAGTTTCGAGACCTCGGTCAGCTTGGAGCGGGTGACCTTGGTGTCGTTCCAGTTCCAGGCGGCGGTGACGCCGGCCCGGCCGCCCAGCAACTGGCCGCGCCAGGAGCCGACCACGTCGACGCCCTGGGTGCGGGTGTCGAACGAATTGGTGAAGTAGCTGACCGTCGTCAGGCTGTCGGCGCCAGGCACGCCGGCCGCGACCAGTTGGGCGCGCAGGGCCGGCGTCACCGTGAAGTTCGGCGACACGGCGAAGCGGTTGTCGACCTCGATGCGGTAGTAGTCCACCGAGGCGGTGAAGCCGCCCTGACGGAACACCGCGCCCAGCGACAGGTTCTTCGATTCCTCGGGCTCCAGAGGCTTCGCGCCCAGGGCCACCGAGATCGGATTGACTGGCGAGAGACGGCCCGAGGTGAACAGCAGCAAGGTGGTCGTGTTCAGGCCCTGCGAGGTGCGGGTGTTGTTGATCTGCCCGGCCGTCGGCGCGCGGAAGCCGGTCGAGACCGCGCCACGGATGGCGAAGTTCGGCGTAAACTCGTAGCGCGCGGCGATCTTGCCGTCGGTGGTCTGGCCGAACTCCGAGAAGTCCTCATGGCGCACGGCGATGTCGGCGTCGAGCTTGTCGGTGATCGGCAAGTCGAGGTCGACGTAGCCGGCGTAGCTGGTCTGGTCCCAGGATCCCGCCTGGCTGGGGGCGTAGCCAGGGAAGCCGTTCGAGCCGCTGGGCAGACCGGCGGGCGCGCCGGGGCCGACGTCCCACGAATAGCGGTCGCCCGCCTGGATCTCGTAGGTCTCCTTGCGGGCTTCCAGCCCCACGGCCAGGTTGGCGGGCTTGGCCAGGAACGACCAGGCCAGCGGACGCGAGGCGTCCAGGTTCAGGGTCGCCTCCTTCTGGATCAGCGAACCGGCGTCGAAGCTGGTCGGCGACTGCGGCCCGAACGAGGCGTTGATGCTGTTGTTCAGGAAGTAGTCGACCTTGTCGCGCCCCCAGCCCGCCGAGGCGTCCCACGACCAGCCCATGGTCTCGCCGCGCACGCCGCCGTTGATCGAGGCGTTGGTCTCGTCCTGACCGAACTTCGGCGAGAAGCCGGCCGGATAGAGCTGGCTCAGCGACCAGCCGGGGAAGGCGGGGCTCGTGCGATACGAGGTGTCCGTCGACGGGTTGCGCCAGTTGAAGTCGGTGACGCCGTGCATGTCGCTATAGGTGGCGAAGGCGTAGGCCTCGACCGCGTCGTTGATCGGCAGGACCAGGTTCAGCGAGCCGCGCCACACCTCGCGGTCGGGCTGGCCCCAACGCTGGACGGGGTTGGGGACCTTAATGTTCGGATTGGCGGCCTGGAAGGCGATGGCGTCCGGACGCTGGCGGGTGCGCGAGGTGGCCTCGGCCTTGGTGTAGTCGACCGCGCCGACCAGGCTGCCGCCCTGACCGATCGCCAGGCCGTAGCGCCCGCCGACTTCGGTCTTGTCGCCGTCGCCGGCGTAGTAGCGGCCATATTGGCCGTAGCCCTCGAAACCGGTCTTGTCGCTGAGGATGATGTTGATCACCCCGGCGATGGCGTCCGAGCCGTACTGGGCCGAGGCGCCGTCGCGCAGCACTTCGATGCGCTCGATGCCGCTGGTCCCCAGCGAGGCCAGGTCGACGCCCTGCTGGCCTCGACCGCCCAGCACCGCCGAGCGGTGGCGGCGCTTACCGTTGACCAGCACGAGCGTCTGGTCCGGCGACAGGCCGCGCAAGGTCGCCGGGCGCACGAAGGCCTGGCCGTCCGCGGCCGGCAGGCGCTGGACGTTGAACGACGGCGTGGTGGCCGCCAGCTTGTCCATGATCTCGTCCGAGACGGTGTTCCTCAGCGCTTCGGCGCTGACGACGTCGATCGGCGCGACCGACTCGAAGGCCGTGCGGTCGACCCGCCGCGTGCCCGTGACGACGACGGTATCGACCTCCGCCGCGTCGGCGACCGGGGTCGCCTGCTGGGCGTGGGCTTGGCTGGAAAGGGCCAGGGCGAGAGCGCCCCAGGCGACCGTGGACATGATCTTCATCGTCAACCTGCACTGTTCAGTTCAGCGCCGGTTAGCGGCCAGACTTGTCAGGTCGGCGACGGTGACGTGTTGGTTCGATGAAGGGTTCGCGACCGTTCTCTGAAATGGCGATTTTCGTCCGAACCGTGCGCACTACCCTTTGCCGGCGCCAGCCTTCTCGCGAACGACCTTCAACAAGGTCGCGGCGGCTTCGGCCAGCTTGCCGCCGTGCGGATTGTTGGCGACAGGCTCCAGCAACCGGATCGCGTCGTCGAACCGCCCCCGGCTGGCCAGGGCCTGACCGGCGTTGAAGCGGATTTCCTGGACCTGTGGGGCCAGCTGGGAGGCCAGCTCCAAGACGTTCAAGGTGTTGTCGCTGGGATAGCCCGGCTCGCCGCGCCGCGTCTTCGCGAAGTCGTACAGCGTTTGATAGGTGTCGGGCCCCGCCTTGTTGGCTCGACCGAAGAACCGGGCCGCCTCGGCCGTCAGCGCCCGACCGCCCTCTCCCGCTTTCTCCGCTTGGGCCAGGCGGTTCTCCCCGGCCAGGCGCAAGGCCTCGGCATCGTCGGCGTGACCCACCAACCAGTCGTCCAACAACTTGTTCGAGACGGCCATGTCACCATACCCGGCTTCCACGCGGGCCAGGGACAAGGTCGCCAGTCTGTCGTCGGGATATCTGGGCGCGTCGGCGCGGACGGTCCTCAGAAGTTTCTCCCCGAGGTCCTTGGCCAGGCCGAGCTTGGCCTGCTGGTTCTCCAGCAGCAGATCGCCCGCCGATGCGGGAAGGTCGGTGACAGTCATTGGAAAGTCCGGCTGCTTGTCGCGGACCAGGGTCTTGGTCGGGATGGCGCTGCGCAGATAGACCAGCATCACACGGTCCAGGTCCTCGACCGATATCCCCGTGGCCTTGGGCCAGGAGGTCAAGGGATCCTCACCGCGCGCGACCGCGGCCAGGTAGGCGGAGAGCCTCTTCTTCCGCTCCGGATCGGACAGCATGTAGTGCGTGAGCAGCCATGCCTGCCCATAGAAGGCAGCCCCGCCATGCTCCGACAGTTGGC
>NZ_DATFAV010000121.1:0-56593 GCF_035254145.1 Caulobacter sp.
CTTCAGGTCGCTGAGCTTCTTGCCGGGATTGCGGTCCAGCATGGCCAGGACCGCCGCCGCGGCGGTCAGGCCACAGTCGTAGCCATAGCCCAGCTCGCCGTTCATGAAGAAGTGGCCGCTCTTCTCGAAGCCGGCCAGGGCGCCCAGCTCGGCGCTCTTGCGCTTGATGTAGCTGTGGCCGGTTTTCCAGTAGATCACCTTGCAGCCATGCTGAGCCAAGATCGGGTCGGTGGCGTAGAGGCCGGTCGACTTGACGTCGACCACGAAGGTCGCGCCGGGATGCAGCGGGGCCAGATCGCGGGCCAGCATCAGGCCGATCTTGTCGGCGAAGATCTCCTCGCCCTCGTCGTCCACCACGCCGCAGCGGTCGCCGTCGCCGTCGAAGCCGAACGCCAGGTCCGCCTTGTGCTCGCGGACGGCATGGGCCATCGCGTGCAGCATCTCGGCGTCTTCGGGGTTGGGATTGTACTTGGGGAAGTTGAAGTCGAGGTCGGTGTCCATCGGCACGACCTCGCTCACGCCCATCTTCCGCAGGGCCTCGACCACGAAGGCACCGGCCGTGCCATTGCCGCAGGCGGCGACCACCTTCAGCGGGCGGGTGATGCTGGCGCGCTTGGCGACGTCGTCGATATAGCGCTGAGCCTCGCCCTGGACGCGGATCAGCTTGCCGCCGTCGCGCTCGACGAATTGCGCGCCCAGCACGATGGCCTTCAGGCGGCTCATCTCCTCGGGACCGAAGGTCAGCGGCTTCTGGGCGCCCATCTTCACGCCGGTCCAGCCGTTCTCGTTGTGGCTGGCCGTGACCATGGCCACGCAGGGAATGTCGAGGTCGAACTGCGCGAAATAGGCGGTCGGCGACAAAGCCAGACCGATGTCGTGCACCTCGCAACCGGCGCTGATCAGGCCCAGGATCAGGGCGTTCTTGATCGAGGTCGAGTACGAGCGGAAGTCATGGCCGACCACGATCTTCGACTGGCCCAGTTCGTGGATGTAGGTCCCCAGCCCCAGCCCCAGCGCCTGCACGCCCAGCAAGTTGATCTCCGGCCCGAACAGCCAGCGCGCGTCGTACTCGCGAAAGCCCGTCGCCTTGACCAACGGCTCGTTTTCATAGGCGGCGGTATTGGGAACGAGATCGGCGCGCGGCGCGGAGAACATCAAGAAGCTCGCTTCCGTTGAGACAGGATGCCTTTAGCTATCCAGAACCCAGGCGACCAGCACGATCCATGACAAAGTTCGGCAAGGACGGATGCGACTTGGATCCCGCCCGTCGCGGCGGACCGTGGACATGCCGCGCGCCGACTGAAAGCTCGGAGTGGATCACGAAGCACGCCGTGATCCGACGACCGGCGCGCATTCGCTAGCGGAGCTTCGCCAGCAGAGCGCTCAGCTGGACATGTTCATCGGGGGTCAGGGCCGCGAAGGCGTCCTGATCGTGCACGGCGGTCTCATGCTCGATACGCGCGCGCAAGTCCTCGCCCGCGACGGTCAGGTGCAGGGCGTTGGTGCGCCGATCACGCCCGGGCCGGCGCTCGATCGCGCCCAACGCCTCCATCTCGTCCACCGCCTTCACCGTGCTGGCCCGATTCACGCCTAGCGCGCGCCCCAGGGTGGTCTGGTCGCAACCCGGATGCAGCCCGATATAGACGATCGCCGTCGCCCGCGCGGGCGTCACGCCCAACGGCGCCAGACGGGCGCTCAAGCCCGTCATCACGCGCACGTCGGCGTAGTGCAGTTGCAACCCCAGGCGACTTCCCAGGACGCCAAAGGCGGCGATCTCTTCCATATTCGACAAGGCCCTAAGAGGAAACGGTACGCCAAGGAAACTGTATCTGACGCGTTTAGAGTGCTTCCAGCGATAGCTCCAGCGTCCTCTCGCTTCGAAACTCAATCCGCGCGAATGGTTCGGGCCGCGCCGAGCGGCAGGCCGGCGCCCATCGCCGCTTCGAAAACCTTGGCGTTGCGGATCGCGGCCAGGGCGTGGTCGCGCATGATGCGCTCGGCCTCCGCCGCGTCGCCGCGTTCGATCGCATCGAGCACGGACCTGTGCTGACGGTGCGCCGCGAGAAGATGATCATACTCGGCCGTCAGATCCGTCAGGTCCAGCGCCAGGGCGCCGGCGCCGGCGAAAGGCTCGAAGTTGTTGCGCGCCAGAGCGGTCTCGACCGCGTCGTTGCCGGCGGCTTCGATCAGCGCGTCGTGGAAGGCCAGATTGTAGTCCGCGTACCGATCGACGTCCTCGGGCTCCAATCGACCGCTCTCGAACAGGCCCTCCCCCGCCTCGATCAGGCCTGAGAGCCGATCGCGGGTTTGGGGAGATAGGCCGCGCTCGGCCAGGCGCCGCGCGGCGAAGCCCTCGAGAACGCCGCGCACCTCGATGGCGTCGCGGATCCGCGCGATCGACACGCCGCGGGCGGCGTAGCCGCGCGCGCCAAGGCGCACGACCAGCCCCTCTTGCTCCAGGCTCCGCAGCGCGGTGCGCACCGGCATCCGGGAAACGCCCAGGGTCGCCGCCGTCGGGATTTCGGCGATCCGTTCGCCGCTCTTGATCTCGCCCGAGGCGATCATCTTGCGAAGGGCCATCAGCACGCGCTGGCCCGGCTTCATCCTCGGCGTCTCCATGAGTTGGACCCTAGCCGACGCGCGAAGTCAGCGACAAGCGACATATTGGATCCAATCTTGACGCCGCCGCCCCAGCCGTGACAATTGGATCCAATTGGCGAAGACCAACGATACACGCGAGGAGACGACGATGGGCCCCGAACAAACCACGACCCTGCCCTCTTGGCCGCTCGACGCCTGGTACGTCGCCTGCACGCCCGGCGAGATCGGCGACAAGCCGCTGGGCCGCCGCATCTGCGGGCGGGCCATGGTCTTCCATCGTGGCAAGAACGGTCAGCCCGTCGCCCTCGAGGACTTCTGCCCGCACCGCGGCGCGCCCTTGTCCCTGGGCTTCGTGCGCGATGGCGAACTGGTCTGCGGCTATCACGGCTTGGCCATGGGCTGCGACGGCCGCGCCACTTCGATGCCAGGTCAGCGCGTCGCCGCCTTTCCCACGATCCGAGCCTTTCCGGTGCTGGAGCGCTACGGCTTCATCTGGGTCTGGCCGGGCGATCCGGCGCTGGCAGATCCTGCCAAGCTACATAAGCCGTTCTGGGCCGACAGCGCCGACTGGGCCTATGGAGGCGGGCTCTACCACATCGGCTGCGACTATCGGCTGATGGTCGACAACCTGATGGACCTGACCCACGAGACCTACGTCCACGCCACCAGCATCGGCCAAAAGGAGATCGACGAGGCGCCGGTCAACACCCGCCTCGACGGCGACACGGTGGTGACCAGCCGGTTCATGGAGGGTATCCAGGCCCCGCCATTCTGGCGCATGGCGCTGCGGGGCGCGGGCCTGCCCGAAGACGCCATCGTCGACCGCTGGCAGATCTGCCGCTTCTCCCTGCCCAGCCACGTGATGATCGAGGTGGGCGTGGCCCTGGCTGGGACCGGCGGTTATGACGCGCCCGCCGACAAGAAGGTCTCCAGCGTGGTCGTCGACTTCATCACGCCCGAGACCGAGACTTCGCACTGGTACTTCTGGGGCATGGCGCGCAGCTTCGCGGTCGAGGACGCCGCTCTGACGGACACGATCCGCGAGGGCCAAGGCAAGATCTTCGCCGAGGACCTGGAGATGCTGGAGCGCCAGCAGCAGAACCTGCTGGCCTATCCCGATCGCAAGCTTCTGAAGCTGAACATCGACGCCGGCGGCGTGCGCTCTCGCATGGCCATCGACAAGGCGATCGCGCAAGAAGCAGCGGCCCGCGCCTGATGATCAAGGTTCGTGTGGCGTCCCGCGCCCGGGTCGCCGAAGACATCGTCCGGCTGGATCTCGTCCACGCCGAAGGCGGCGAGCTGCCGTCGTTCAGCGCCGGGGCGCATGTCGACCTCTTCCTGGGCAACGGCCTGACCCGGCAATACTCGCTGTGCAATGACCCGGCCGATCGCGACCGGTATCGGATCGCCGTCCTGCGCGAGCCAAGCTCGCGCGGCGGCTCGGCTCATGTGCATGACACCCTGACGGAAGGCGCGGTGCTGGATATCAGTCCGCCGCGCAACCTGTTCGCCCTGGACGAGACCGGCGGCGAACACCTGTTGTTCGCGGGCGGAGTCGGGGTGACGCCGATCCTGGCCATGGCGCACCGGTTGCACGCGCTTGGGGCCCGCTTCACCCTCCACTATTGCGCCCGGTCGCGGTCCCGCGCGGCCTTCCTGGATGAGCTGGCCGCCGCGCCGTTCGCGGCGGCGGTGCGTCTCACTTTCGACGACGAACCCGACACCCGCCTCGACCTCGACACGGCCCTGGCCTCCCCCACGCCCAACCGCCGACTGTATGTCTGCGGCCCCGGCGGCTTCATGCGCTTCGTGACCGAGGGCGCGGCGGCGCGCGGCTGGACGCCCGAGCAAATTCGCAAGGAGCACTTCGCCGCCGAGGCCAGTGTCGGCGAGAACCAACCTTTCGAACTGTTGATCGCCAGCAGCGGTCAGGTCGTGCCGGTGCCCGCCGACCAGACGGCGGCGCAGGCCCTGGAGGCGGCCGGCGTGTTCGTGTTGCTGTCGTGCGAACAAGGCGTCTGCGGCACGTGCCTGACCCGGGTGATCGAGGGCCAGCCCGACCATCGCGACACCTTCCAGACCGACGCGGAGAAGGCGACGGGCGAGCAGTTCACGCCCTGCTGCTCGCGCGCCCTTGGCCCGCGCCTGGTGATCGATCTCTAGAGCGCATCGGCTTGAGATGCGCGCGGTTGACCGCCAAAACCCACTCTAAGGAGATTTTGCGCCTGCCTGGTTTGGATGGCTCATCCGGATCGGGCAGGCCCCAGGAACGACGTCAGGGCCGCGCGGCGATCAGACGTTCACGCAAAACCGTCTTCAGGATCTTGCCAGACCCCGTCCGCGGCAGGGCCGAAACCAGGGTCAGAGCCTTGGGCAGCTTGTAGCGCGCCACCTTATTGTCCAGGTGCGCCAGAACCGCCAGGAGATCGAGCGCGACGCCGTCGCGACATGTCGCGACCAGATGGCCGACCTCGCCCCATTGAGGATCAGGCACGCCCACGACCGCGCACTCGACGATGGCCGGGTGGTCGGCAAGGGCCGCCTCGATCTCGGCCGGGTAGACGTTCTCGCCGCCCGAAATGAACATGTCCTTCTTGCGGTCGACCAGCCAGTGATAGCCCTCGGCGTCGGCAAGGGCGATGTCGCCGGTGCGGAACCAGCCGTCGGTCGTGAAGGCCTGCGCGGTGTCTTCGGGACGCCGCCAGTAGCCCAGGAAGACGTTGTCGCCCTTCAGCAGCAGCTCGCCGGGGACGCCGGGCGGGCAGTCACGGTCCTGGTCATCGACGATCCGGGTGAACACCGACGGCATGGGCAGGCCCGCCGAGCCGGCCCGCGCGTCGATCAAGGCGGGATCGGCCGGCATGCCAAAGACCGTCCCCGCCTCGCTCATGCCGTAGCCGTCCACCACCGGGATCCCGTGAGCCAGCCAGGCGCGGATGTCGGCGGCCGGGTGCGGCGCGCCGCCGGTGAAGACGGCGGTCAGGCCCCGCAGCGCCGATGCGTCGAAGCCCGGCAAGCTCCGCAGCATGGCGGCCATTTGCGGCACGCAGAAATAGTGGGTGACGCCCAGGCCAGGATCGCCGAGGCGGCCCAGGGTGCGCGCGGGCTCGAAGCCGTCGGACACCAGGATCGTCCCACCGTGCATCAGCACCGGACGGATCGAGGTGATCAGGCCGATGATGTGGAACATCGGCGCGTCCACCAGGAAGACGCTCTCGTGCGTCACCCTGCCCAGCCGGCCGAAGTTGATCGCCGTCTGGTCAAGGTTGCGCTCGGACAGCAGGGCGCCCTTGGGGCGGCCCGAGGTGCCGGACGTGTAGAGGATCAGCGAGGGACGCTCGCGGTCGGCGGGCCCCGCCTGTTCGGGCTCGGCGGCGTCGACCTCGGCCTGCAGGGCGTCGAGGTCGACGCCCTGAAGCCCCGCCGCCGCCAAAAGAGCGTCGCCGACGATGAGGGTCGGGTCGGCGTCCTCCACCAGCGCGGAGATCTCGGCCGGCGACAGGCGCCAGTTCAACGGGACGAAGATCGCCCCCAACCGGGCGCAGGCCAGATGCAGGACGGCCAGCAGGACCCGGTTACGGGCCAGGGTCGCCAGGCGAGCGCCCTGCCCTACGCCCCGCCGACGAAGCACGGTCACCGCCCGGGCGACCGTCTCGTCGAGTTCGGCGTAGGTCCAGCGGCGACCGCTGGCCAGGTCGACAGCCGCCGTCCGGCTGGGCTGCAGGCGCGCCTGGGCGGCGACGTGATCCGTCGGTGTCATCTGCTCCAGCCTTCCTAGCCGTTTCCCCCTCAGCCTCGTCTCGCTCTATTTGGCGAGATCGTAGGCTCCCAGACCCGGCTTGTAGGTCTTGTCGTCAATGAACTGCTTGATGCCTTCCTTGCGCCCCTCGTTGTCGAACGAATTGGCCGCCTCCTGGGCGCGGACCAGGAAGTCCTCGGCGTTATCGTAGGTCATTTCCTTGACCCGACGCACGGCGTCCTTGGTCGCCTTCAGGGCCACGGGGTTCTTCTTGAGCAGCACCTCGGCCAGTTCGCGGACGCGGGCCTCGAGCCGCTCCAGCGGCACGCTCTCATTGACCAGGCGCCAGGCGGCGGCCTTCTTGCCGTCGATCAGCTCGCCGGTCATGGCGTGGTACATCGCATCGCGCATCGGCATCAGGTCGACCACGACCTTGGTGGCGCCGCCGCCCGGCAGGATGCCCCAGTTGATCTCCGAGAGGGCGAACTGCGCCTCGTCGGCGGCGATCGCCAGGTCGCAAGAATAGAGCGGGCCATAGCCGCCGCCGAAGCACCAGCCATTGACCATGGCGATGGTCGGCTTCTGGTACCAGCGCAGGCGGCGCCACCAGCCGTAGGACTCCCGCTGGGCCTGACGGGTCGCGCCCAGGCCCTTGGCCTCGGTCTCGCGGAAGTATTCCTTCAGGTCCATGCCAGCCGACCAGGCCGAGCCCTCGCCGGTCAGAACCAGCACGCCGACGTCGTCACGGAACTCAAGCTCGTCCAGCACCTGCATCATCCGCCGGTTCAGGGTCGGGCTCATGCAGTTGCGCTTGTCGGGGCGGTTGAACTTCACCCACGCGATGCGGTTCTCGACGCGGAAGGTGACGGTGTCGTCGGCGTTCGTCATGTCTGGTCCTTGGAAGAATATTGAGTGCGACGCAGAGCGTCAGATCGGGAAGTGGCCGGCTTGCGTCTCGATGGTGATCCAGCGCAGCTCCGTGAAAGCGTCGATGCCGGCCTTGCCGCCAAAGCGGCCGTAGCCCGAGGCCTTGACGCCGCCGAACGGCATCTGGGCCTCGTCGTGAACGGTGGGGCCGTTGACGTGGCAGATGCCCGACTGGATGCGGCGAGCGACCTTCAGGCCTCGCGCGATGTCGCGGGTGAAGACCGAGGCCGAGAGGCCATATTCGGTGTCGTTGGCCAGGGCGATGGCGTGCTCCTCGTCGCGGGCGCGGATGACGCCCACCACCGGACCGAAACTCTCCTCGCGGAACAGGCGCATGGCCGGCGTGACCTTGTCGACGACAGTGGCGGGCATCAGCACGCCCTTGGCCTCGCCGCCCGCCACCTGCACGGCGCCGTCCGCCACGGCGTCGGCGACCAGGCTCTGGACGTGGGAGACCGTCTTGAGATCGACCACCGCGCCCAGCGGGGTCTTGCCCTCGCGTGGATCGCCGACCGCGAGGCTGGCGGCCTTGGCGGCGAACTTGGCGACGAAGGCGTCGGCGATCGCGTCGACGACGATGATCCGCTCGGTCGACATACAGATCTGGCCCTGGTTCATGAAGGCGCCGAATGCGGCGGCCTTGACCGCCTCGTCGAGGTCGGCGTCCTCCAGCACGATCAGCGGGGCCTTGCCGCCCAGTTCCAGCAGGACCGGCTTGAGATGTTCGGCCGCGCGCTTGGCGATGATCTTGCCCACGGCGGTCGAGCCGGTGAAGTTGATCCGGCGCACCGCCGGATGGTCGATCAGGGCGCCGACCACCTCGGCCGCGTCCTTGGGCGCGTTGGTGACGATCGACAGCGCGCCCGCGGGCAGGCCCGCCGCCTCGAAAGCCTCGGCGATCAACGCGTGGGTGCGCGGGCAGCTCTCGGAGGCCTTCAGCACGACGGTGTTGCCGCAGGCCAGGGGCGTGGCGACGGCGCGCACGCCCAGGATGATCGGGGCGTTCCAGGGCGCGATGCCCAGGATGACGCCGACGGGCTCGCGGACCGCCATGGCCAGGCAGCCGGGCTTATCGGAGGGAATGACTTCGCCATTGATCTGGGTGGTCAAGGACGCGGCTTCGCGCACCATCGAGGCGGCGAGCATCAGGTTGAAGCGTGCCCAGCCCTCGGTGGCGCCTATCTCGCCCATCATCGCCTGGACGAAGGCGTCCGCGCGGACCTCCAGAGCTTCGGCCGCCTTGTACAGCAGCGCGCGACGAGCGTTGGGGCCCAGCGCGCTCCAGGCCGGCAGCGCCGCCTGGGCGGCGTCGACGGCGGCGCGCGCCTGGTCGGTGGTCATGGCGATGGAGGTGGTGGCGACGGCGCCGGTGATCGGATCAAGGCGTTCGAAGACGGCCTGGGTCGAGCTCATGTCGTTCCTTCCCTCACGGCGCGGCGCATGGTTCTGCGCCGACTATTTGTACGTTACTCGCTTTGTATGCCAGGCAAACAATGCTGACAAGTCACAATCCCCCGTCCCGCGATCAGGCGGCCAGGGCGGACGATCGGACTGCCCGATCCAGGCGATAGCGCTTGGGCGAGATCCCCTCCGCCTTCGCGAAAAACCTCGAGAAATAGGCGGGATCCTCGAACCCCAGATGGTAGCCAACCTCGGCGACCGTCATGTTCGAGTAGAGCAGCGCCCGCTTGGCCTCCAGCATCAGGCGGTCCTGCACCAGCCGCAACGGCGAAGCACCCGCGGCCCTCATGCAGGCGGCCCGCAGACGGGGCAGCGCGACGCCCAGGTTGCGGGCGTAGGCCTCCATCGGCAGGCCCTCGCGATAGTGCGCCTCCACCAGCTCGCGAAAGCGGGCCACCAGGGTGACATGGCCGCCCTGCTCGGCCGGCCCCGCGGCCTCGCGCTGAACCTGGCGGCGCAGGGCTTCGACGAGAATGGTCAGCAGATAGGCTTCCGCCGCCGCCCCGCCGCCGGGAGCGGTCCAGACCAGCTCCCGCGACAGCTCGGTCAGCGTGGACGCGATCCGCGAATGGACGTCGAGCGGCGTCTGGCGCGGCGCGCGAAACAGACCCGCGAACGCTGGCTCGCGAGCGGTCAGGTCGCGCAGATAGCTGTCGGCGATGGTCAGCACCCAGCCCGCCGTTTCGACCTCGTAGGCGAAGCCATGCACACGCCCCGAGGGCACCAGCAAAAGGCACGGCGCGGCGAAGGCGATCGTCTCGTCGTCGACGTGCATCACCCCGCCGCCAGCCGAAATGTGGAAAATATGGTTGAGATCCGCGTGCGCGTGCGCGCGTATGTTCCAATTATTGGGCCTTGTACGATCGTCCAACTCTTCGAGATGAATGAACTTGCCCTGGACGGTCTTCAGCGGCTCGCCGAACAGGAAAAAGCTAGGAACTGTTGAGCTATCAGGCACACCCCGTACTCCCCGTTGACGCTCACACATTCACGACACCAAGTCGAAAAGTCCAACTTTTTGGTAGCTCTGTCCATCCCCAGAACCGCGTCGAAACCGCAGTCTCACGCCAAGTCGCCCGAGAGCGGCTCTAGGGTGGAGATCGAACGAGATGCGCACACAGGTCGCCATTATCGGCGCGGGACCGGCCGGGCTGCTTCTGGCCCACCTGCTTCGCCGCGCCGGCCTGGACGCCGTCGTGCTGGAGCGACGCGACCGGGACTATGTCGAAGGGCGCGTGCGAGCCGGCGTCCTCGAGCAGGTCACGGTCGACCTGATGAACGACTTGGGCCTGGGCAAGCGCATGCGCGCCGAGGGCTTGGTCCACACTGGCACCAATATCGCCGCCGACGGCGAGCTGTTCCGCATCGACATGGCCGAACTGACCGGCGGCTCGACGGTCATGGTCTATGGCCAGCAGGAGGTGATGAAGGACCTGTTCGACGCGGCCGAGCCGCGCGGCGTGCAAATCATCTTCGACGCCGAAGACGTCGCCCTGCACGACATCGACAGCGCCAAGCCGCACGTCACCTGGCGCAAGGATGGGTTCGAGCACCGGCTGGACTGCGACTTCATCGCCGGATGCGACGGCTATCATGGGGTCAGCCGCGCGGCGATCCCGGCCGATGTCCTGAAGACCTTCGAGCGCGTCTATCCGTTCGGCTGGCTGGGCGTCCTGGCCGAGGTGCCGCCCTGCGATCACGAGCTGATCTATTCCAACCACGATCGCGGCTTCGCCCTGGCCTCGATGCGCTCGCCCACCCGCAGCCGCTACTACATCCAGTGCGGCCTCGACGAGAAGATCGAGGACTGGAGCGACGAGCGGTTCTGGGACGAGCTCTGCCTGCGGCTGGGACCCGAGGCCGGCGCGCGGGTGACGCGGGGCGCCTCGTTCGAAAAGTCGATCGCGCCGCTGCGCAGCTTCGTCAGCGAGCCCATGCGGCATGGACGGCTGTTCCTGGCTGGCGACGCGGCCCACATCGTGCCGCCCACCGGCGCGAAGGGCCTGAACCTGGCCGCCTCCGACGTCGTCATGCTCGCCGAGGCCCTGACCGAGCATTATCAGGAAGGATCCGACGCGGGCGTCAACGGCTATTCCGCCCGCGCCCTGGCCCGGGTGTGGAAGGCCGAGCGCTTTTCCTGGTGGTTCACGGGCTTGACCCACCGCTTCCCCGACCGCGATGGTTTCGACCGCAAGATGCAGGTCGCCGAGCTCGCTTACATGCGCGGCTCGCGCGCCGCCCAGGTCACCCTCGCCGAAAACTATGTCGGCCTCCCCTTGGTCTAGGAGGCTCCGGAGCACCCATGAAGAGCAAGATCTACGAAAGCGCCGCCGCGGCCTTGGAGGGCGTAACCTTCGACGGCATGACCCTGATGTCCGGAGGCTTCGGCCTGTCGGGCAATCCCGAGACCCTGATCCCGGCCCTGAAGGATACGGGCGTCAAGGGCCTGACGGTGATCAGCAACAACTGCGGGGCCGACGGCTTTGGCCTGTGGATGCTGCTGAACAACGGCCAGATCCGGAAGATGATCTCGTCCTATGTCGGCGAGAACAAGCTGTTCGAGCAACTCTACCTGTCGGGCGAGCTTGAGCTGGAGCTGAACCCGCAAGGCACCCTGGCCGAGCGCATCCGCGCCGGCGGCGCGGGCATCCCGGCCTTCTACACCAAGACCGGCGTCGGCACGGTCGTGGCCGAGGGCAAGCCGGTCGAGACCTTCGAAGGCGAACAGTACGTGCGCGAGACCTGGCTTCGCGCCGACCTCGCCATCGTCAAGGCCTGGAAGGCCGATCCGGAGGGCAACCTGATGTTCCGGATGACGGCCCGCAACTTCAACCCGGTGATGGCCACGGCCGGCAAGCTCACCATTGTGGAAGTCGAGGAGATCGTCGAGGCCGGCGAACTGGACGCCAACAGCATCCACACGCCGGGCATCTACGTCGACCGCATCATCAAGTCGACGATCAACGAAAAGCGCATCGAGAAGCTGACCACGCGCCCGCGTGAAACGGCTCAGGAGCAAGTCTGATGGCCTGGACCCGCGACGAGATGGCGGCCCGCGCCGCCCGCGAACTGAAGGATGGCTTCTACGTCAACCTGGGCATCGGCATCCCGACCCTGGTGGCCAACCACATTCCCGACGGCGTCCACGTCACCCTGCAGAGCGAGAACGGCATGCTGGGCATGGGTCCCTTCCCCTACGAGGGCGAGGCCGATCCCGACCTGATCAACGCCGGCAAGCAGACGATCACCAAGCTGCCGACGTCCAGCTTCTTCGACAGCGCCCAGAGCTTCGCCATGATCCGCGGCGGGCACATCGATCTGACCGTGCTCGGCGCCATGGAGGTGGCCCAGAACGGCGACATCGCCAACTGGACGATCCCCGGCAAGATGGTGAAAGGCATGGGCGGGGCCATGGACTTGGTGGCCGGCGTCAAGCGCGTCATCGTCGTCATGGACCACGCCAACAAGGCCGGCCAGAGCAAGGTCCTCAAGCGCTGCGCCCTGCCCCTGACCGGCGCGGCCTGCGTCGACATGGTCATCACCGATCTCTGCGTCTTCGACCTGGACCGGAAGGGTGGCGGACTGACGTTGCTCGAGCTGGCCCCCGGGGTCACCCTCGACGAGATCAAGGCCAAGACCGAGGCCGATTTCGACGCTGGAGCTTTCGCATGACCACCGCCTATCTCTGTGACGGGATCCGCACGCCGATCGGCCGCTACGGCGGCGCGCTGGCCAAGGTGCGGGCCGACGACCTGGCCGCGATCCCGCTGAAGGCCCTGGCCGCGCGCAATCCGAGCCTGGACCTCTCGGCCATCGACGAGGTGGTGCTGGGCTGCGCCAACCAGGCCGGCGAGGACAACCGCAACGTCGCCCGGATGACCCTCTTGCTAGCGGGCTATCCGCTCGAGATCCCAGGCGTCACCGTCAACCGGCTCTGCGCCTCGGGCCTGGAAGCCGTCGGCTACGCCGCGCGCGCCATCCTGTCTGGCCAGAACGATCTCGTCATCGCCGGCGGCGTCGAGAGCATGAGCCGCGCGCCATTCGTGATGGGCAAGGCCGACAGCGCCTTCTCGCGTTCGGCGGAAATCCACGACACCACCATTGGCTGGCGCTTCGTGAACCCCGCCATGCGCAAGGCCTATGGCGTCGACTCCATGCCCGAGACCGCCGAGAACGTCGCGACCGACTACGGC
This sequence comes from Caulobacter sp., assembly GCF_035254145.1. Lineage (GTDB taxonomy): Bacteria > Pseudomonadota > Alphaproteobacteria > Caulobacterales > Caulobacteraceae > Caulobacter. Next base: position 12,922 of record NZ_DATFAV010000121.1, read on the forward strand.
GTCAACCGCGCCGACCAGGACGCCTTCGCCCTGCGCAGCCAGCAGCGCGCCGCGGCCGCCCAGGCCAACGGCTTCCTGGCCGGTGAGATCACCCCGGTCGAGATCCCCGGCAAGGCCGGCCCGACCCTGGTCGACCGCGACGAGCACCCGCGCGAGACCACGCTGGAGGCGCTGGCCAAGCTGAAGCCCATCGTCCGCGAGGGCGGTACGGTGACGGCCGGCAACGCCTCGGGCGTTAACGACGGGGCCGTCGCCTTGATCGTGGCCTCGGAAGAGGCGGTGAAGCGCCACGGCCTGACACCCCGCGCGCGCATCACCGGCTACGCCACCGCCGGCGTGGCTCCGCGCGTCATGGGCATCGGCCCGGTCCCGGCGGTCCGCAAGCTGCTGGCCAAGACCGGTCTCGCCATCGGCGACTTCGACACGGTCGAGCTCAACGAAGCCTTCGCCGCCCAGGGCCTGGCGGTGCTGCGCCAACTGGGCCTTCCCGACGACGGCGCCCACGTGAACGCGAACGGCGGCGCCATCGCGCTTGGCCACCCCCTGGGCGCGTCCGGCGCGCGTCTCGTCCTGACCGCCTTGCGCCAGCTGGAAGCGACCGGCGGCAAGCGCGGCCTGGCCACCCTATGCATCGGCGTCGGCCAGGGCGCCGCCCTCGCCTTCGAGCGCGTCTAGGAGAACGACATGAGCCTGATCCTGCCCGGTTCCTATCGCCGAGAAGACGCGGGCCAGCCGCCCTCGCTCTATCCGCCCTACGCTTCGACGGTCTCGCGCTCGCCGCGCGAGCCCCTGGTCAAGATCCCCCACACCCTGACCGAAACCACCGGTCCGGCCAACGCCTGGGCGCGCCTGATGGGCGAGTCGATGGCGGACCTGACCACCCAGCACAAGGCCATGCCGCTGGGCCAGCGGATCGTCGTCTCGGGCCGCGTGCTCGACGAGGACGGCCGCCCCGTCCCCAACACCGTGGTGGAGATCTGGCAGGCCAACGCCGCCGGCCGCTATATCCACAAGAAGGACCAGTGGGACGCCCCGCTCGACCCCAACTTCACCGGCGCCGGACGGGTGATCACCGACGCCGACGGTCGCTACCAGTTCGTCTCCGTTCGCCCCGGGGCTTATCCTTGGAAGAACCACAAGAACGCCTGGCGTCCGTCGCACATCCACCTGTCGCTTCTGGGTCCGGCCTTCGCGACCCGGCTGGTGACCCAGATGTACTTCCCGGACGATCCGCTGATCGAGATCGACCCGATCGCCAACGCCGTGCCCATGCCCTACCGCCAGCGCATGGTGTCGCGCTTCGACATCGAGACCACCCAGCCCAACTGGGCCCTGGGCTATCTGTTCGACGTGGTCCTGCGCGGCCGCGACGCCACGCCTTTCGAGGACGGCCAATGACCCCCGAGTCCATGTCTCCTGAGCAAGCCAGACCCGCCTCGCGCCATGACAACCAGGATCCGGCGCTCTTTGGCCAGACCCCGTGGCAGACCGTGGGGCCGTTCTTCCACTACGGCCTGCCCTGGAAGGGCGGCGCGGACCTGGTCGGAACCAGCGAGTTGGGCGCGCGGCCCGAGTTGATGCCGCCGGAACACTACGTCCTGGCCTCTCCCAGCCCGAAGGGCGAGGTCGCCGGCGAGGTGATCATCCTGGAAGGCGCCGTGCTGGACGCCGACGGTCAGGTCATTCCCGACGCCATGGTCGAAATCTGGCAGGCCGACGCCTCTGGCCGCTATGCCGAGGGCAATACGGGCTTCGTCGGCTTTGGCCGGTCCTCGACCAGCGAAGAAGGCGTCTACCGCTTCAGAACCGTCCGTCCAGGCTCGATCGGTGATGGCCATGCCCCGCATATCGCGGTCGGCGTCTTCGGCCGCGGTCTGCTGAAGCGCCTCGTCACTCGAGCCTATTTCGAAGGCGACCAGGCCAATGCTGGCGACCCGATCCTGGCGCTCGTTCCAACCGAGCGGCGCGACACGGTAATCGCTCGCAAGGTCGGGAACGAGGACGGAGCCGCCGTCTGGCGTTTCGACATCGTCTTGCAAGGCGCGAGCGAAACGGTCTTCTTCGACATCTGACGCTGAACGGAGTCGCCCGCCCTTGCCTTCCCTGCTGCGCGACCGACCGGCCTCGACGCCGGAGATGCTGGCCGTGTTCGGCGACGAGGCGCTGCTCAAGGCCGCCCTGACGTTCGAGGCCCAACTGGCCCTGGCCCAGGGCGAGTTGGGCTTGATCCCGCCGGCTGACGCCGAAGCGATCGCCGCTGCCTGCGCGCAATCGTTCGATGTCACGGAGCTGGCCGAGGCCGCCGCCCACGCGGGCACGCTGGCGATCCCGCTAGTCGAACGCCTGCGGGCGCGGATGGCGCCCTCCGAGGCCGCCGCGCGGGTCCACAAGGGCGCGACCAGCCAGGACCTCGCCGACACCGCCCTGATGCTGCAGGCCCGCGAGGGCGCGGCGCTGATACGGCGCGACGCCGCGCGACTTGCGGACGCTCTCGCCGTCCTGGCGCGCGAGCACAGGTCGACACCGATGCTGGGCCGCACCCTGCTGCAGGCCGCCCTGCCGATCACCTTCGGCCTCAAGGTCTCGACCTGGCTGTCGGGCGTCGTCGGCGCCCTGGAGCGGTTCGAGCGCGAGACCTCCGCCATCCGCCTGCAGCTTGGCGGGGCCACCGGTTCGCGCGCCGGCCTCGACGGCCAAGGCGCCGCGCTGGCCGAACGGCTGGCCGAGCGTCTCGACCTTCATCCCGCCCTTCCCTGGCATGCCGAGCGCCAAGGGTTGGCGGGCCTGGCCTCCGCCCTGGCGATCCTGACCGGCGCGGTCGGCAAGATCGCTGGCGACGTGGCCCTGATGGCCCAGGTCGAGGTTGGCGAGGCGTTCGAGCCGCGTCAGGCGGGACGCGGCGGCTCGTCGGCCATGGCCCACAAGCGCAACCCGACCGGCTGCCAAGTCGCCCTCTCGGCCGCCATCCGCGCGCCTCATCTGGCCACGACCATCGTTTCCGCCCTGCCGCAGCAGCACGAGCGCGGCCTGGGCGGCTGGCAGGCCGAAGCCCCCGCGCTTGCGGACCTGTTTCAACTGGCTCACGGCGCCCTGACCGCCATGCTCGTCGTCATCAAGGGCCTGGAAGTCGACGCGGCCCGCATGGGCGCCAACCTCGCCGCCGCCCAAGTCGGAACCGACACCGGCGAGAGCCAGGCCCTGGTCGACCAGGCGCTGACCGCCTACGAAAAGGACCGCTGATGCCCTTCGCCACCTCGCACGGCGCACGCCTCTACTGGCGTCAGGACGGCGCGGCCGACAAGCCGGCGCTGGTGCTGCTGACCTCTATTGGCACCGACCTTTCCCTGTACGATCCGGTCGTGCCGCTGCTGACGCCGGACTTCCGCGTGCTGCGCATGGACACGCGCGGCCACGGCGCTTCCGACGCCCCGTCGGGCGACTACAGCCTGGACCTGCTGGCCGACGACGTGCTCGCGGTGATGGACGCAGCCGGCGCCGAGAAGGCCAGTATCTGCGGCACCTCGCTGGGCGGCATGGTCGCCATGACCCTGGCCCTCAAGGCGCCCGAGCGCGTCGAGGCCCTGATCCTGGCCTGCACCTCCCCGGCCATGGACCCGTCCGTCTGGGACCAGCGGCTGGCGCTGATCCGCCAAGAGGGTATGGGTGCGATCGTCGGGGCGGTGATGGGCCGTTTCTTCTCGGACGCGTTCCGCGCCCAGCATCCCGAAGTGGTTGAAACCGTCAGCGCCGGCATGCTGGCCCAGAGCGTCGACGGCTATAGCGGCTGCGGCGCGGCCATCCGCGACATGGCCCTGCTGAACCCACTGCCCTCCATCGTCGTCCCGACCCTGGTCATCACCGGATCCAAGGACCTGGCTACGCCCTACGAGGGCCACGGCGACCGGATTGTCGCCGCCGTCGCTGGCGCGCGGCACGTGGAGATCAGCGGCGCGCACCTGCCCAGCCTGGAAGCGCCCACGGCCCTCGCTGGCTCCGTGCGCGACTTTGTCCGGGAAGTGCTGGGCGGCACGGCCGTGCGCGAGGCCAAGGAAGCCTTGTTCGAGGCGGGCCTGAAGACCCGCCGCAAGGTTCTGGGCGACGCCTGGGTCGACAAGTCCCTGGCCAAGCGCACGGCGTTCACCGCCGACTACCAGGCGATGATCACCCGCTACGCCTGGAACGAGATCTGGGGCCGCCCCGGCCTGGATCACCGCACCCGCCGCCTGCTGGTGCTGGCCATCTGCGCCAGCCTGGCCCGCTGGGAGGAGTTTCGCCTCCATGTCCGCGCGGGGCTGGAGCAAGGCGGCTTCACCCAGGACGAGCTGAAGGAGGTGCTGATGCAGACGGCGATCTACGCCGGCGTGCCCGCCGCCAACACCGCCTTCACCGAAGCCGCCGAGGTCATAGCCGAGCTGGGCTGAGGCCTAGCGTCTCGCGGTTACCGGCCCTTCGATGAAGGCGGTCACCGCCGCCTCCAGGGCGTCGCCATCCACGCTCATATTGCTCATCGGCAGACGCAGAACCGGCACGCCAGCGCGCTCGAGGGCGGCCAGGACGAACGGGTCGGCGTCATCGATCGCCACCGCCCCGTGCACGCCGTGCGTCTCGGCTTCCTTGACGTGCCAAGCGCCCGCCCAGGTCGGCATGCGCAGCTCGTCGCCCATGGTCACGAACCGTGCGGCCAGGGCCCTCATGGCGTCCTTCTCGCCCTCGAAGGACCGCAGATAGCCGTCGGCGGCCAGGCCCAGGTACATCGACCACACGAACACCGCGCCGTGGCTCTCCTCCCAGCGCTGGTAGAAGCCCATGTCGCTCCACAGGCCCCGCCCGACCCACATCAGCCGTATCCGCTCGCCGGGACAGGCCGCCTGTCCGGTCGCCACCCGCTCGGCGACCTCCTCGTAGAACCGCTTGGCCGCGTCGCGTCCCCAGGTCGAGCCGCGATGCCATTGCGGCACCATGGTCGCGGGCATGGTGTCGACGATGCCCGCCGGAGCCGGATGGGTGGTCGCGATCAGGTCGCGGGTGCGGCGGTAATAATGCTCCTGCTCGTTGACGAGGTTCATCACCTCGACGAAACGCGCCGGATCGAACCTGCGGCCCGTGATCGCTTCCAAGCGGGGGATGCTGGCCTCGAGCTGGGCGGTCAAGAGATCCAGCCGCTCGGCCTCCAGGGCCTCGTTCCAGTGTTCGGGAAGCTCCGACCACCAGGCCGTCGGCAAGTCCCAGCGCCCTTCGATGGAGCGGGCGTAGGTGAAGAGCTCCGCCCCCGTCTCGCGGGCCCAGGCCTCGAACAACTTCGGCCCCGCGTCCGATCCGGCCGTCAGGGCCAGGATGTCGGGCTTGGGCAGGCCGCCCCAGGGCGCGGCGTCGACATCGGTATCCAGCGCCGCAGCCAGCCCCTGAGCGCTGTAGGATTCGACGTCCGCCGGATAGTCGGCTGCCTTCAGCAAGGCCGCGTAGTCGCGCCCGCGCTGCTTGGCCGCGACGATCGAAGCCCACCACTGGTTGACGACGTAGGGAATGTCCATCGCCCGCAGGATTTCCTGGGGCGCGTCGGCGTTGACCACGGCGAAGGGTCCCTCGGCGGCCCGGCGTCGGACATCCGCGAACCAGTCGCGCTGCCAGGCTCCGAAGTCGGCGGTGGAGGCCAGCGCCTTGTCGCTACGCCGCCCGGCGCTCGAGGCGGGCCGCTTCGGGGCGCCCGTCTCCGACTTCGGCGCGCGAGGCGCGGGCGTCAGGGGGCGCGACGGATCGGCGAAGAAGGCGGCGAGCTTGCCGGCCAGATCGGCCGCGTCCGGGGCGGGATCCAACCGCAAGGTCGCGAGTGGCTTGCCAATCGCGCTCAGCGCCTTGCGGGTCTCGGCCACGTCCCAGGGCGAAGCCTCGTCCCCGGGAAGCCGGATATGAATGACCGCCTCGACGTCCAGCGCGGACGCCCGGGTCGCCAAGGCCAGGGCGCGGACGAGGCTGGAGCCGGTCGGCGCGGACAGGGGCGGCGTCTCCCAGCGCGTCGCCAGGGCCTCGAGGGGATCTAGGGCCTCGTCGAGCATCAATCCGGCCCAGGGTTCGCCCCAGTCGTGATCCTCGCCGACGATTACGCATCCCGCGGCCTCGATGGCGGCGTAGAGCGCCGAGGTTTCGTGCGGCGATCCGGTGACCAGCACGCGGCGTCCGGCGATGGCCGTCGCGCCGGCCATCGTCGCGTCGATCAACCGGTCGCCTTCGGCGGACGGGACCTGGCTCACGCCTCGGATCAGGTCCAGCGCCTGGACGCCGCTCAGTCGCGGAACCGGCTCGGCGCGCAGGGCCAGGACTTGCGCCAGCCGCCGCCGCTGGGCGTTGGCGCTCGCGATCTCGGCGCGCAAGACGTTGGTCGTGACGGCTCGGCCGGCCGACGCCTCCAGCCAGGTCCTGAAGCCCAGGAGCCGGTCGCGGTTGTAGGCGCGGATGGCCGGCTCGCCGCCATATAGCGCGTCGAGGTGGGCGACGGCGACACCGTCCAGGCGCCCGACGCGCGACAGCTCCCGCAGCACGGAGACCAGTTGGGCGTCCTCGGCGCAACCGTGGGCGATGGCGACCCCCGCCAAAGTCCCCTCGCCGCCCATGATCTGGGCCAGCAAGGCGCGCGTTCGGGGCGACTGGCCCGCGACGCCATCTTCCGGTGTCGCCCGCGTATCGGCGGCGAGCCGAACCGGCAAGAAGCCCGCCGCGGCGACAAGCTCACGCGGGATGTCGGCGCCGACATGCGCCAGGACGCGCCCTGGCATCAGATCGCTCCCGCCTGCGCCAATTCGCGGATCTGCTCGTCCGAATAGCCCAGCAGGTCATGATAGACCGTCGCGTTATGCTGGCCGATCGCCACCGGCAGCACAGGGTCGAAGCCGGTGCGTCCCTCCGAAAACTGGATCGGCACGCCGGCGGTCATCAGTCCGTCCTGCCGGTCGTAGGCCGGGTGGGCGATCGGAACGGTCTCGCCGCGCGCCAGGACGCGCGGATCCTTCAGGCCTTCGGCGGGATGGCGGACCGGCGCGGCGGGAACGCCCTGCGTTTCCAGGCGCCGCACGACCTCGTCGGTCGGCAGTTGGCTGGACCAAGCCTCGATCAACGCCTCCAACGCCTTGGCGTTGGCTACCCGGCGGTCGCGCGTGCCAAATCTGGGGTCGTCGCCCAGAGCCTCGTTTTCCATGGCCCTGAACAGCCCGCGCGCCAGCCCCTCATGCACCGCGACGATCGAGACATAGCCATCCAAGCAGCGGAACACGCCGAATGGCGAGAGGCGCTGCACCGTCAGGCCCGTGCGGGCCTCCATGCCGGCCAGGGCCATGGCCTGCCAGTTCTCGATGGCCACGAACGAGGTCAAGGCGCCCAGCATCGACACGTCGACCTGTTGGCCCAGACCGGTCCGCCTCCGCTGCTCGAGCGCGGCCAGGACGCCGATGACACCGAACACCGGCGCCAGCATGTCGGCCATGGGAATACCGATCCGCACGGGCGGGTCGTTGAGCGCGCCGCTGGTGTACATCGCGCCGCTGAGCGCCTGGATCAGCACGTCCATGGCCTTGCTGCCCTCGGACACCCCCGCGCCGAAACCGCTGAGCGAGCAATAGATGATGCGTGGATTGGCCGCCTTGGCGGCCGCGTAGCCCACGCCGAGGCGGTCGGCGGTGCCGCTGGTGAAGTTCTCGACGACGATGTCGGCGTCGCGGACCAGGTCGGCGAAGACCTCGCGCGCCTTGGGATGCTTGAGGTTCAGGCTGACGCCGTACTTGCCGCGCGCCCGGGTCAGGTGCGAGATCGAAAGATCGTCCTCGTGGCGTCGCTCGACGCCGACCCCATCACGACCGACATAGGGACTGTTCTCGCGCGCCAGGTCGCCGCCGCGCGGGTCCTCCACCTTGATCACTGTCGCGCCCAGGCCCGCCAGCAACAGGGTGGCGTAAGGGCCCGCCAGCGCCCGGGTAAGGTCGATGACCTTGAGGCCCTCGAGCGGACGGGGACGAGTGTCAGCGGCGGCGTCGGTCACGGAATTCACCTGGTGCGAAGGGCTTGGCGCGGGTGGCGGTCGGCGCGCCAATGCGCCAACGCCTCCCCCATTCAGGAATGGTCGGAATCACCCTGCCAATAAATAGTTTGCATTACAAACTATATTTCGAGTGGACATTCCTCATTTTGCGTATGCGCGCAGCCGTCCGGGTTCAATTGGATGGCCGCCCATGAGCGCCTCGCCGAACGCGGTTCTCATTTTTGCATCTCCCCCCTTGAAATAAAAATTGTTTGTGAGACATACTATTTGAAGTCGAACGATTTTCTACTCGACCAAAAACAAAATTGCCGCGGCGGGGCACGCCGGACGGCGCACGGGAGGGCCGCTATGAAGACCACTATTTCACGCCACGCTTGCGTCTCACACCTGGCTATGACCATCGCGGCATGGTCCGTCGCCTCGGTCGTCCAGGCGCAGACCGCTCCGGCCACCGAAGCCGAGACGGCGGTGTCCGAGATCGTCGTGACCGGCACCAGCATTCGCGGCGTCGCCGCCGCCGGCTCGCCGACCATCGGAGTCGGCATCCAGGAACTAAAGGCTTCGGGCGCCGGCACGGCCAGCGACGCGCTGCGCATGCTGCCGCAGGTGCTGAACCTTGGCGCCGACGAAAGCCGCAACACCTTCAGCGGCGGGGCTCAGGACGCCGCCGCCAACGCCACCGCCGTGCGCAGCGCCAACCTGCGCGGCGTCGGTCCCGAGGCCACCCTGCTGCTGCTCAACGGCCGCCGCCTGGCGCCGAACGGCATCATCAAGGCCCTGGGCGACTTGGATCAGATCCCGACCTCGGCGGTCGCGCGCATCGAGGTCGTCACCGACGGTGCCTCGGCGATCTACGGCTCCGACGCCGTCGCCGGGGTCGTCAACCTGATCACCCGCCGCTCGCTGGACGGCGGCGAGACCACCGTGCGCTACGGCTTCGCCGACAACGTCTCGCAGAAGCAGATCAGCCAGACCTTTGGCAAGACCTGGGACAGCGGCGAGCTATTCTTCTCGTTCGAGCACAACGAACGCGGCCACCTGGCGGGCGCGGACCGTGACTTCGCCAGCCAGAACCGTACCGCGCGGGGCGGCAGCGACGCCCGCCCCTTCACCGCCGCGCCGGGCAACATCGTCATCGGCGGCGTGCGTTACGCCCTGCCCGCCGGCAATGGCGTCGGCGTCAATCCGTCGGCGCTGGTCGCGGGCACGGCCAATCGCTACGACGAAGCTGCGGTCGCCGACCTGCTGCCCAAGCAGAACCGCAACACGGTGCTGTTCAACGTCCACCAGCACCTCGGCGACAAGCTGGAGGTCTGGTACGAGGGCTTCTACACCCGGCGGAAATATGATCTGGCGGCCCCGCCCGCCCTGTTCAGCCTGACGGTGCGCAACACCAATCCGTGGTTCGTCTCGCCCGCAGGCCAAACCTCGGAGACGATCGAGTATCGCCTGACCGACGACGCCGATCCCAACTCCTCGGGCTTCGAGAACGCTCAGCAGAACGCGATTGGGTTCAACTACGACCTCGGCAAGCAATGGCGGATCGCGGCCTATGCCGACCACAGCGTCAGCCGCGGCTTCCAGGACCGTAAGAGCGTGCTGAACAACGCCGCCCTGACCGCCGCCCTGGCCAGCAGCGATCCGGCCACGGCCTTCAATCCGTTCGGTAACGGCACGTTCAACCGTACGAACAATTCCCGCCTGCTGGACATCATCGACGCCAATCGCGCGACCTGGGGCACGAACATCGCCAAGGACTACTCGATCAAGGCCGATGGTCCGCTGTTCAACCTGCCGGCCGGGTCGGTGCGCGTCGCCGTGGGCGCCGAGTATCACGACAACACCTTCAAGCAGACGCTGGAGGCCACCAACGTCCTGGCCACCGGCGCGGCGACCTACAAGATCGTCCACAACAGCCGCGATATCAGCACCCTCTACGGCGAACTGTTCGTGCCCATCGTCGGCCCGGCCAACGCCATGCCCGGCGTGCAGCGGCTGGAACTGTCCCTGGCTGGTCGCCGCGAGGACTATTCCGACTTCGGCACGACCTCGAACCCGAAGATCGGGGTGATCTACTCGCCGATCTCCGACCTGACCGTGCGGGCCACCTACGGCACCTCGTTCCGAGCCCCGTCGCTGGTCGACAGCGCCGATCAGATCAAGAACATCTTCATCCAGAACCTGACCGACCCGACCTCGCCGACGGGCGTGACGCGCGGCGTCTTCACCAATGGCGGCAACGGCCAGTTGGGTCCGGAAACCGCCAAGACCTGGTCGGCGGGCGTGGACTGGAAGCCCCGCGCGATCGAAGGGCTCAGCGTCTCGGCCACCTGGTACAAGATCCTCTACAACAATCGCATCGACGTGACGCCGACGACGGCTCTGACCGCCGGTTCGGTCTACGCGGCCTACATCGTCCGGCGGCCCGCGGCGTCCGACGCGGCGGCGACGGCGGCCTTCAACGCCCTGGTCGCCACGGCCCTGGCCAGCCCCGATCTCCAGAACCCGGTCGAGCCGGTGTCGAACATCAACGTCCTGCTCGACGGCCGCCGCCAGAACCTGGGCCAACTGGACCAGCGGGGCCTCGACGTCTCGGTGCGCTACGCCTTCAGCACGCCGGTCGGCGACTGGACGGTGGCGACCGAAGTCGCCAAGGTCCTGAAGCTGGAACGCAAGAGCGCCGCGAGCTCGCCTTGGCTCGACGTGCTCGACACCTTCGGCAACCCCGTGGACCTGCGGGTGCGCGGAGCGCTGGGCTGGCGCAAGGACGGCTGGGCGGCCAACCTGTTCGCCAACTACACCGACAGCTATCTGAACACCGCGATCACCCCCAATGTGAAGGTCAAGAGCCAAACCACCTTCGACGCCACCGCTTCGTACGCCTTCGAGCGCGACGCGGGTTGGGCCAAGAACGTGCGGGTCTCGGCCAATGTCATGAACCTGTTCGACAAGGATCCGCCCGTCGTCCTCAACGGCACGGTCTCCTGGGACAGCCAGAACGCCTCGGCGATCGGCCGGTTCGTGTCCGTGGAGATCAGCAAGGCCTGGTGATCGCCGACTTCCCCCCGGGACACCTCTGGCGGGCGGGGCTTGGCTCCGTCCGCCGCTCCTTTTTCAGTGAGCCTCGTATGAAATCTCAAGCGATCGCCCTGGCCCTCCTTCTGTCAGCCGCGGCCCTGCCCGCCGCCGCCGCGCCGCCAGCGGGCTTTGGCGCCTATGCGCCCAAGGAGGTTTATTCGCAGCAGATCGTGACGTCGTTCTATCTGCCGATGCGGGACGGCACGAAGATCGCGATCTCGCTGCATCGCCCGGCGGTCGACGGCAAGGTGGTCGACACGGCGCTGCCGGTCATCTGGCACCACACCCTGGACATCGAGAAGGCCGGAGTCCGCGAGACCGGCGCGGCCCGCGCACTGAGCGACCTGACTCGCGCCGGCTATGTGGTGGCCATCGTCGCGCGCCGTGGCAACGGAGCCTCCTTCGGGGTCCGGCGCGGCTACGAGGATTTCACCGAGGGCTTCGACGCCTACGAGATCACCGAATGGCTGGCCGCCCAGCCATGGTCGAACGGCCAGATCGGCATGTACGGCTGCTCCAACACCGGCGAAGCGGTGATGCACGCCCTCATCGCCCGCCCGCCGCACCTGAAGGCGGCTTTCGCCGGATGCTTCGCCTGGGAGCGGTATGACGGCCATACGCGCGGCGGGATCATCTCCCAGTACGGCACCGGTCCGACGCGGACGCTCGAGGACGATCTGAAGGCCACGCCCGTGCAGGGCGACGAAGACCGTGTTCAGCTGCGCCAGGCGGCCGAGGAGCACCTGAAGTCGACCAACCTGCTCGAGCTGATGAAGTCCATGCCCTATCGCGACAGCTGGTCGCCGCTGGTCATGGCCAAGTTCTGGGGCGAAGTCAGCATCGGCGCCTATCTCGATCAGTTGAAGGCCTCGAAGATCCCGCTCTACATCCAGGGCGGCTGGTACGACGACTTCCGCACCGAGGGCCTGATCGCCCAGGCCAACCTGCCCGGCCAGGCGCGGATCGTGATCGGACCCTGGCGGCACTGCCTGAACGACGGCTTCGATCTGCGCGCCGAGCAACTGCGCTTCTTCGACCATTACCTGAAGGGCCAGGCGACCGGCATCGAGACCGACGCCCCCATCCACTACTTCACGATCGGCGCGCCCAGGGGCCAGGAATGGCGCTCGGCCGACCGCTGGCCGCGTCCGGACACGCGCAACACCCTGTTCCTGGACGCCGACCAGTTGAAGACCAAGCCCGCCGCCAGGCCGGCGGCCAAGAGCGTTACGGTCGACTACGCCCCGGCCTGTCCGCCCGATCCGGTGCAGCCGAACTGGGGCCCGTTCGCCCAGCCATGCCATCCAGCCAAGGCGAGCTTCGTCTACAGCGGGCCGGTCCTGAAGGCCGACACCGAGATGACCGGCTCGCCGCTGGCCGATCTCTGGATCTCCTCGACCGCGCCGGAACAGCCCGTGTTCGCCTATCTGGAGGACGTCGCGCCCGACGGCTCCGTCGTCGTGGTCAGCGAGGGCCGCCAGCGCGCCTCGCTTCGCAAGGTGGTGAGCGCCCCATGGGACACCGTCGGCACGCCCTGGCGCCGCGCCCGCGCCGAGGACCATCAGCCGCTCAAGGCCGGCGAGCCGGTCAAGGTCTCGTTCGACATGCTCGCCGTGTCCTATGTCTTCAAGGCCGGCCACCGGGTGCGTATCGCCGTCAGCGGCGCCGATCCGCGCGAGCGGGCGCGGACCGAGACCTCCCCGCCGCCGACCCTGACCCTGCACACGGGCGGCGACACGCCGTCCAGCGTGACCCTGCCGGTGGGAGGCGCCCAGTGAGCGCGCCCTTCAAGCTCTACATGACCGGCGACCTCGTGCTCGACGAGCCGAACGCCGACTTCTTCTTCGACAAGGCGCGTCCGATGCTGGCCGAGGCCGACCTGCTGATCGGCCATGTCGAGGTGCCGCACACCACCCGGGGCCTTGAGTCGGTGGGCGACATCCCCGCCCCCGCCAGCGATCCGGAGAATCTCAAGGCCGTGGGCCGGGCGGGTTTCCACATGGTCAGCCTGGCGGGGAACCACATCCACGACCGCGGTGGCGAGGGCATCGAGGACACCATCGCCAACCTGGCCGCCCAGGGCGTGGTCAGCGCGGGCGCCGGCCTCGACCTCGACCAGGCCAGGTGGCCAGCCTTGGCGGCGCGCCGCGGCCTGCGCGTGGGCCTGCTCAGCTACAATTGCGTCGGCCCCAAAGAGGGCTGGGCCGGGCCCAAGCGCGCCGGCTGCGCCTATCTGAAGATCATCACCCACTACGAGTTGGAGAATGCCAATCCGGGCGGGCCGCCCAAGGTCTACACCTTCGCCGATCCCGACACGGTCGAGGCCATGCAGGCCGACATCGCCACGATCCGCGACCGGGTCGACGTGCTGGTCGTGGCCTTCCACAAGGGCGTGGTCCACACCCCAGCCCATATCGCGATGTACGAGAAGGCGGTGGCGAGGGCCGCGATCGAGGCCGGCGCGGACATCGTCATCGGCCATCACGCGCACATCTTGCGTGGGGTCGAGGTGTGGCGCGGCAAGCCGATCTTCCACGGCCTTGGCAACTTCGTCACCGTCACGCGGGCTCTGTCGGTGGAAGGCAACGACAATCCCGTCCGCCGCGCCTGGGCCGAGAAGCGCAAGGTGCTCTTCGGCTTCGAGCCCGATCCCGACTATCCGCTCTATCCCTTCCATCCCGAGGCCAAGAACGGCATGGTCGCCGCCTGCCATATCGCGGCCGACGGATCGATCAGCCCCGGTTTCCGTCCGATCTGGATGACCCCCACGGGCCAGCCCGAACCGCTCGCCGACGACGAACGCGGTCGCGCGGTCGCCGACTATGTCGCCGCGATCAGCCGAAAGGCCGCGCTGAAGACCGATTTCGCGTGGGATGGCCAGCGCGTGACGTTCGCCGCCGCGAGCGGCTCGTGACCGACAACCATTGACCGCGGCGGACCAAATCGACGAGGAAGTTGTTCAGCCGCCGGAGAACCAGGATCCGATGACAGCCAAAGCCGAGCCGATCGCTTCCATCGAAGACGATGAGCCCAGAGGCGAGATTTCGCTGGGCGTTCTCGACGACCTGGTTGGTTTCCGGATTCGCCGAATCCAGAACCACCTGTCACGCGCCTTCAACGCCCTGCTCGACCGCGAGGAAATCCGGCCAGGCGCCTTCTCCGCCCTGGCCCTGATAGCCGCCAACCCGGGCTTGTCGCAGAAGACGCTGGCGCGCGAAGTGGGGTTCGACAAGGCCACGATCGTCGCCATACTCGACAACATGGAGCGCCTGGGCTGGACGATGCGCCAGCGCTCAAAGACCGACCGGCGCCGTCACCTGCTGTTCGTCACCGCGGTGGGGGAAAAGGCGCTGAACGAGATGCGGGCCCTGGCCCACACCAACGAGGCGTCGATCAAGGCCGCGCTCACCGAGGATGAGCATCAGGTCCTGCACACCCTGCTCGACAAGCTCTACAAGCGCTGCTTCGCCAATACTGACGAGTAGCCCCTTACTGGGCGGGCGTTTCGCCGGCCTTCAGCCAGCGGGCGGCCAGCACCAGGAAGACGGCGGCCAGCAGGAACCCCAGCGAGACGACGACCAGCGCCGTCTGGAGCCCTGCGGCCGAGGCTTGGGCGCAGGCCTCCGAGACCTGGGTCGCCGCGCCCTTGGCCGCCCGTCCGCCGGGGCAAGCGACATGGAAGAGGCCCAGCGCCGTGGGATAGGCGCGTGAGGCGACGCTATCGCTGACCCCGCCGGCCAGCAGCGGACCGGTCATCCCCCCCACCACCGTGGCGCCGAACATGAACACCGCAGCGCCGGTGGCGCGCATCGTGCCCGGCACGATGTTCTGCACCGCCGCGTACATCGGACCGTTCTTGAGATTGTAGGCCACCGACGCGGCCAGCAGGAGCGGCAGGCCGAGGGTCCAGTTGTGCTGCGCAAAGGCCAGGCCATAGAAGAGGCAGGTCAACACTCCGCCCACGGCGGGCACCAGCACGTAGGAACGGCCCCGCGCGTCGGCCAGCCGGTCGGCGGCGACGCCGCCCAGGAAGGTCCCGGCCAGTCCTAGCATTCCTCCAAGCCCCACGACGCCGCCCGCCTCGGCCAAGGTCAGGCCGTGGGTCCGCATCATGAAGGAGACGGTGAACACCGTGACGCCGTTATAGGCCAGGCCGATGAAGGCGCCGCCGACCACCAGCATCACGAAGGCGGGGTTGCGCATCAGTACGCCGAGATCGACGGCGAAGGTCGACTTGGGTCTCGCCTCCACGCTGGAGGAGACGTCCTGACCGACACGGTCGCGCGGTTCGCGCAGGGTTAGCCAGGCCAGCAACGCAAGGACAAGGCCGGGCAGGCCCACGACCAGGAACGCCGCGCGCCAGCCCCATTGCTGCGCGACGAGCCCACCGACGATCGGCGCCAGGATCGTGGCGAAGGACGGCGCGGTGCTGACGATAGACATGACCATGCCGCGCTGACGCATGCTGAAGTTGTCGGCCAGCAGCGAGTGGCTGACCGGAAGGCAACCGCCCTCCCCCATGCCGACGCCGACGCGAAACAGCAGCAGTTGCACGAAGCCTTGAGCCACGCCGCACAACGCCGTCATCGCCGACCACACCGCGACCACCGCGCCCATCAGTCGGGCGCGGTTCGTCCGCTCGGCCAGACGCGCGACGGGAATGCCCGCCACCGAATAGAACAGGGCGAAGGCTGGCCCGCTCAGCAGGCCAAGCTGCCAGTCGCTGAGCCGCAGTTCGCGCTTGATGGGCTCTTGCAGGACGTTCAGGACGATCCGGTCGAGGTAGTTGCAGATCGTGATCAGCAGCAGCAAACCAACGATGTAGACATGATAGGGTCGCCAAACGATCTTGGCCTCGCGCGGGGCCGCGCCCTCGACGTTAGCCTTGGCCTTATCGGCGTCCCCGCGCACGGCGTCAGACATGTGGTTTCCTCCCGAGGCGTCGGCCCGCCGCGCCTTCAAGGTGGCGCTTTTATTTGTTTGTACATATAATTGTTTTCAATGCAAACTATTTGAGCGCGCCTTTATTGTGAGGTTGACCCGACGCGTTCGCGGACGTCCGCCGGGCCTTTCCGGCTAGATCGCGGCGATCCGCTCCAGGACGGCCAGCATCCGCTCCTGCTCGAGATCCCCCAGCGCTTCATCCACCTTCCGGCAGTGCGCCGCATGAGCCGCCTTGGCCTTCCGCAGCAGGTCCGCGCCCTCGGGCGTTATGGACAAGGCATAGGAGCGCCGGTCTCCGGGAACCGAATCCCGCCGCACCAGGCCCCTGCCCTGAAGCTGGTCCAGGATGATCACCAGGTTCGGTCGCTGAATCCGCAACATCTCGCCAATCACGCGCTGCTGCAGACCGGGCGTGGCCTCGATGACCATCAACACCGAAAGATCCGTGACACGCAGATCGAACGGCTTGAGCGACGCCAGCAGATCCTTGAACACCGCCACCTGAGCCAGGCGAAGCACGAAGCCGACCGTGGTTTCCAGCCCGCCCAGCGAAGGATCGGCCTCGGCCACCGCCTCTCGTTTCACAGCGCTAGTCATCAACGCGTCTTCCTCGCCTTCCAGGTTCCGTAGCACGGCGAGCGGATTCGCGCCGATGGTCGCGAATAGTGGCGACACCCCATAATAGTTATGACACATATCAAAACTAGCGACGTAGAGCGCAGCGATAGAAAGTTTGGGGGAAGCTCCATGAGGGATGGAAACGATGCGGCTCGTGGCCGCGTCAATCTGGCCGCCGTCGCGGTCTGTTGCCTACTGGCCGTCTTCGAGGGCTTCGACCTGCAATCGGCGGGCGTCGCCGCGCCGCGCCTGGGCCCCGACCTGGGTCTTGGTCCCAAGGATCTTGGATGGTTCTTCAGCGTTAGCACATTCGGCCTGATGTTCGGCGCCGCCATTGGCGGCCGCCTGTCCGATCGACTGGGTCGCAAGACGACGCTGCTGTTCTCGGTGGCCGTGTTCGGCCTGCTGTCGATCGCGACCGGCCTGGCGACGGATCTCAAGGGCCTGCTGCTGGCCCGTTTTCTGACCGGCGTCGGCTTGGGCGGCGCCTTGCCGAACCTGATCGCGATCGTGGCCGAGAGCGTCGAGCCCAGATTGCGCGGCCGCGCGGTCGGCTTCCTCTATGCCGGCCTGCCCTTTGGCGGCGCGCTCGCCAGTCTGGTCAGCCTGGCCGGCGCGGATCCGTCGGATTGGCGGATGATTTTCTACATAGGCGGCGCCGGTCCCCTGCTGGCCCTGGCGCTCGCGGTTCCCCTTCTGCCTAATTCACCCAAGGACGCCGTGGGCGCGCCCGCCGGCCAGAAGTCGGGCTTCGTGGAGGCCGCGATCGGCGAGGGGCGCGGCGTGACGACCCTTCTGCTGTGGATCGCGTTCTTCCTGGCCCTGCTTATCATGTACCTGCTGTTGAGCTGGCTTCCGTCGCTGTTGATCGGTCAAGGCCTCAGCCGCCCCGATGCGGGCCTGGTCCAGATGGCCTTCAATCTCGCCGGCGCCGTCGGCAGCGTGGTCACCGGCTGGCTGATGGACCACCCACGCAGGCGTCCTGTCACCATACTGGTGGTGTTCAGCGCTTCGGCGGCCGCCCTCGTCGCCGCCGCCGTCGCGCCCGCGACCCTGGCGGTCTTCTTGATCGTGGGCGCGGCGTTGGGGGCGACCGTCTCTGGCGTGCAGTCCACCGTCTACGGCATGGCTCCGAACTTCTATCCGACGCGCCTGCGTGGAACCGGGGTCGGGGCGGCCGTGGTGATGGGTCGCCTGGGCTCGGCCGCCGGCCCGTTGCTGGCGGCGTCCCTGATCGGCGCGGGCAGGCCGCCGAGCCAAGTGTTGCTGGCGATGCTCCCCATTCTCGCCGCCGGAGGGGCGGCCTGTCTGGGACTGAACCTCCGACCCAAGGCGACCAACTGACCGCCATCGCTTAGCGGCGACCGAAAGCACGAGCGGCTTTCGGTCGCCTAAAAAACTATAAGCGATTGTAATCACATATATTTATCTATTGCCGCTGCTTCCTACGGAAACGACAGACTCCAGGTGGGCCTCCAGCGAGCCGACGCCAACGCGCTCGACCTTGCGGCCGTGAGCGCCGCCGTCATGACGCCCCACGGCGCTCGCGAATTTGCGACAGCCGCGAGACACTGTTGCGCGCGGCATACAATCATGCTCTGGAATAGTTAGTACGCATAACAATCAAATCGATCGGGGGCGCTCGCGCTCACCGGTCATCGACGTACTAGGGAGGAAAAACCAATGCCCAGGATTGGGAATATATCTGGCCGCCTGTACGCCGGGGGGCTGTTGGCCTGCGCGGTGGCGGGTGGACAAGCGACGCCGTCGCTGGCTCAGACAACGCCGACCACCGACACCGCCACGGCCCAGATCGAAGAAGTCGTCGTCACGGCTCGCCGCCGCGAAGAGCGACTGCAGGACACGCCCGTCGCGGTCACCGCGCTCGGCGGAGAAGCCCTTCAAAGCCGCGGTGTCGAGAGTGTCGACCAGATCGCCAAATTCGCGCCGAGCATCCGTTTCGACGGGGCGGCCGCGCTCAGCGGCGGCAACTACAACGCCACGGTCTTCATCCGCGGCGTCGGCCAGAACGACTTCGCGATCTTCAGCGACCCCGGCGTCGGGGTCTATGTCGACGGCATCTATTACGCCCGTTCGATCGGCGGCACGCTGGACGCGTTCGACGTCAGCCGCATCGAGGTATTGCGCGGCCCACAAGGTACGTTGTTCGGCAAGAACACCATCGGCGGCGCGGTGATCATCACCACCGACCAGCCCAAGGACACGTTCGGCGGCAAGATCGAGGGCGTGATCGGCAGCCTGGACCGCCGCGACGTCAAGGGCCACGTCGACATCCCGCTCGGCGAGAAGGTCTCCGCGCGCCTCTCGGCCGCGCGTCTGACCCGCGACGGCTACGGCAAGCGCCTATTGACGGGCGATGATCTCGGCGACCGCAACGCCACCGCCGCTCGGGCCCAACTGCGCTGGGAAGCCTCCGACGCGGTGACGGTCAACCTGTCGGCCGACTACACCCGCGCCCGCGAACACTCCGCGCCGCAGAAGCTGCTGGTCATCGGATCCGTTCCCGGCTTCGTGGCCGGACCGTTCATGGCCAACTTCAACACCTACGTCGCGCCGAGCCTGGGGATCACCGCGCCGAACGGGGCCAAGACGCTCAACACCTCGTTCCTGACGAACGACCCCTACACGACCTACGGCACGGGCCCCAACATCAACGACCTGGACCTGTGGGGAACGTCCGCCACCGTTGACTGGGATCTCGGCGCGGTGTCGTTCAAGAGCATCAGCGCCGTGCGCGGCTTGAAAGCGACTTTCGCCCGCGACGGCGACAACACCCCCTTCACCTTCCGCGAGACCTTCAACCACGACGTCCAGGCCCAATACAGCCAGGAATTCCAGCTCAGCGGACAGTCGCTCAACGATCGCCTGACCTGGGTGACCGGGGTCTACGCCTTCCGCGAGCGGGGGACGGACTCCGGCTTCGCCAAGCTGGCCCTGGGCCTGGCCCCGGGCGTCTCGCCGCCGCCCTATAGCCCCTCGGCGGCCGTCTACACCAAGGTGACCAGCACCACCTACGCGGCCTTCGCCCAAGGCAGCCTCACCCTCACCGACCGCCTCAGCGCCACGCTGGGCGCGCGCTACAATCGCGACGAAAAGGACTACGTGCTGGACCACCGCCGCCTCCGCGACGGCGGCGTCATCGCCCAGCTGGGACGCAGCGGATCCTGGAATTCGTTCACGCCCAAGGTCGGCCTGGAGTTCAAGGCGACGCCCGACGTTCTGCTGTACGGCTCGATCGGCAAGGGCTTCAAGAGCGGCGGCTTCAACGCCCGCCCGCTCAACGACGCCTCCGAGGTCACCGAGTATCAACCCGAGACGCTGTTGACCTATGAAGCCGGCGCCAAGACCGCCTGGTTGAACCGACGCCTGATCCTCAATGTCGCCGGCTATTTCAGCGACTATCAGGACATTCAGGTCACGGTGAACCAGACGCCTCGCAACTTCGTCGCCAACGCAGCGGCCGGCGAGGTCAAGGGCGTCGAGGTCGAACTGCAGGCCAAGCCGACCGCCAACTGGAGCTTCAACTTCGGCGGCGGCTACATGGACGCCAAGTACACCAAGGTCGGTTCAGGTCTGGCGGCCGGCCAGGTGCTGCCGATCACCCTGGCGACGCACTTCGTCAAGGCGCCCAAATGGACGCTGAACGGCGGGGCCGAGTATGGTCGCGACCTGCCGAACGGCGGTCGCGTGACCGCCCGCGTCGACTGGACTCACTACAGCACCGTCTACAACGACGTGGCCAACGATCCCGACCTGACGCAACCGGCCTACGACCTGTTCGGCGCGCGCCTGGCCTATGCCTCGCCGGACCAGCTCTGGCAGGTCGCGCTGTTCGGCTCCAACCTGTCGGACGAGCGCTACAAGGTGTCGGGCAACGCCTCGAGCGGCTTTGGCCTGAAGGAGGCCAGCTACGGCCGCCCCCGCGAATGGGGTCTCAGCCTCAGCCGCAAGTTCTAGATAGCGTACGAGAAGTCGCTCGGGCGCGCATCGCCGCGCCCGAGCCAGCCTCTAGTTCAGATCCTTGCGGTCGACGCGCCAGCGCGGAAGAACGCAGAGGCCGCGATCCTTGCCGACGAACATCGCCTCGCCGGCCGCATCGCCCTTCAGCCGCCAGGACAAGCCAAGCCACGGGCAGCCCGCCAGCCCCCGCGCCCAGCACGCCGCTGTTCCAGACCATGGTGGTGGCGACGCGCGGGTCGGCCGAGGCCTCATCAGCAGCGGCCGGGAGGTTCCATTGGGGTTGTCGTAGTCGAGCGAAGCCGGAGACACCCAGCCCTCCCCCGGCGTCCACCATCGATCGGGCGGTCCTTCGACCACGGCCAGGCCCGCGATCACGGCGGTCAGCCCGACGCCGATCAGCGCTCCCGACGGCCTCGCCGATCCATCCTCCCATGAGCCTGTCGTTTCCCGCGGGCTTTTTCAGACAGAGCTCTCACCGTGTTTACGGCCCGAGATTCCACGCGTCGCAAACTGTTCGACATCGAACCACTTGCGTCTCCGCCGGTGTTTGATCGGAAGAATCCCGGGCCCTTGGTCGCAAATAGGGGCGCCGATGCAGGCAAGTTCATTGATCAATCTTCGGTAGGGTAGTTGCCGGCCAATGAGTATCTCCCGAGAACGTGGAGGAGCGTCGGTCATGAATAGATAAAATAATTGGGGGGTAATTTATGGTGAAGAACGTGATCCTCACGTCCGCGTCCGCGTTCGTGCTAATGGCCTGGGCTCCCGGAGCCCAAGCTCAGACACCGGCGGCGACGCCCGCGACGGAGCAGAGCTCCGAGATCCAGGAGATCGTGGTCACCGCCACGCGCCAAGCCACCAACCAGCAGGCCACCCCGATCGCGATCACCGCCGTGACCTCGAAACAGCTCGAGGAACGCGGCGTCAAAAGCACCGCCGATCTGTCCGCCGTGGTTCCCAACGCCACCTTCCGCCGCGCGCCGGGCGCGTTCGGCCCCGGCGTCACCGCCTTTATCCGCGCCATCGGTCAGGGCGACACCAGCCTCGGTTCGGAACCGGCGGTCGCCTACTATGTCGACGACGTCTATTACCCGCTGCTGCTGGGCTCGAACTTCGACCTGCTGGACCTCGACCACATCGAGGTGCTGCGCGGCCCGCAGGGCACGCTGTTCGGCCGCAACGCCCTTGCCGGCGCGATCAATATCGTCAGCAAGCAGCCCAGCCTGACCGACACCAGCGGCTACGCCCAGATGACAGTGGGCGACTATAACCGCCGCGACTTCCGCGCCGGGTTCAACCTGCCGCTCAGCGACAAGCTGGCCCTGCAGGTGGGCGCGGTGTCCAAGAAGCGCGAGGGCTACCAGCGGGTGCTGGACTTCCGCTGCGAGATGAACCGACTGGGCACGCCGGCCCTCGCGGGACGACTGCCCTATTCCAGCGCCATCAACACCACGGCCAGCAACTTCTCGCCCAGCGACTGCACCATAGGCCATCAAGGCGGCGACGATGTCCGCGCCGTGAAGGGTTCGCTGCTGATCGCGCCGACCGACCGGGTTCGCCTGACCGTCTCGGCCGACTACACCCACGACCAGTCGGAAAATCCCGCCGACCAACTGCTGTCGGTCACCGGGCCCGGCTCGGCCAATCTGCAGGCGGAAGCCGGCTATTTCGGCGTCGCCTATGACAGCCGGTTCGTGACGGGCAATCCGTTCACCACCTACGCCACCTACGCCGATCCGGTGGGGTCGGGCGTGACCATTCCGGGCAGCACCTTCCACAACGGCCTGGTCAATCGCGGCGGCGCCAAGTTCAGCCCGATCAACAATCTGAAGAACCGCGGCGTCTCCGGCCGCCTGGTCGTCGAGCTGACCGACCAGATCGACCTGACCACGGTCGTCGGCTACCGCAACCTGACCGAGGCCCACGCCTTCGACGTCGACGCCTCGCCCCTGGCTCTCGAACACACCCAGCTGCAGATCGGCGAGCACTACACCAACGCCGAGATGCGGCTGGCCGGCAAGTCCAGCTTCGTCGACTGGGTGGTCGGCGGCTTCTATTTCGAGGGCAAGGGTTTCACTCACGCCATCATCTATTCGCCGCAGAGCGCCTATTATCGAATTCAGAACATCGCCTACAAGCCGATCAGCAAGGCCGCGTTCGCGAACGTCACGCTGAAGCCGATGCAGGATCTGAACGTCACCCTGGGCGGCCGCTATTCCAGCGACAGCAAGTCGGTCGACTTCAGCACCGTGCTGGACACCAACACCGGCACGACCTCGCACGTGGGCGACACGCTCTTCAAGGTGCGGCCCAGCGCCAAGCGCTTCGACTGGAAGCTCGGCGCCGACTACCATATCAACGACGACGTCATGCTGTACGCCTCGGCGGCGACGGGCGCGCGCCTGCCAGGCTATAACACCCGGCCTCAGCAACCCTCCCAGGCCCAGGCCTACGAGGGCGACGAGACCCTGGCCTACGAGCTGGGGACCAAGACCTCGCTGTTCGACCGCCGCCTGCGGGTCAACGCCACGGCCTTCTACACCGACTACAAGACCCGCATCACCAGCGTGGCCGGGGCCGAGCCGAACCTGCTGACCGGCGCGGTGATCGCCGGGACCCAGACGGTGATCCCGCTCCCGGCCGCAGGCGCCGGCGGGACCAGCTGCCGGACCTACAACGCCGCCACCGACGGTCCGGTGGACCTGGCCCGCGGCGTCGGCATCACCTGTATCCCACGCACCTACTTCGTGAACACGCCCGGCAAGGTCAAAGGCCTGGAACTGGAGGTCGAGGGCAATCCGCTGCCGGGCCTGCTGATCAACGCCGCGGCCGGCTATGCGAAGTTCACCTCGCCGGACCTCAAGATCGCCACCCGGGCCAACAATCGCCTGGCCAACATCCCGGAGGTGAACCTCAACGCGGGGATCCAGTACACCCTTCCGGTGGACGCCCTGGCCGGCAAGATCACGCCGCGCCTCGACTGGTCCTACACCGGCTCGATCTATCCGAGCTCGGCCCGGAACACCTTCAACCAGCCGTCGTATTCGCTGGTCAACGCCCGGATCACCTACGCCAACACCGAGCATGACCTGACGATCGCGGCGGGGGCGACCAACCTGTTCGACAAGCTCTACTACCAGAACTTCTTCATCTATCAGGACGTCGGCTTCCCCAACAACAACGGCCAGCCGGGCGCGCCGCGCCAGTGGTTCGTGGAGATCGGCAAGAAGTTCTGATCGGGTTGCTTAAGCCCGAACCAAGGATCAAGCCCCGCCGGCCCTGGGTCGGTGGGGCTTTATGCGAACGACTTTGACGACGGAGAATGACATGGCGTGGCGGATCGGGGCGAGCTCGGCGGCGGTGATGGCGGCCATGGCGACGGTGGCGAGCGCCGCCCCGGCGCCGCGCCCCATCGACATCCTGGCGCGCGACGTCGAGCGGGTGGAATCCGCGCGAGCGGTCAAGGACGTCCAGCGCCACTACGCGCAGTTCAGCCAGTTCGGCCGCTGGGACTCGATGGCCGCCCTGTTCGCCGACAACGCCACCCTGCGCTGGGGCGAGGAGACCGTGACCGGCCGCGCGGCGATCGCCGCCTGGCTGAGGGCCAAGGCCGGCGCGATGGATGGCGTCCGGCCCGGCTCGCTGCACACCGAGATCATCGACGAGCCGCTGGAGAACCTCTCGCCGGACGGCAAGACCGCCAAGGCGCGCTGGATGGGGCTGCGGTTCCTCGGCGACGGCGCCGGCAAGGCGCGGATCGAGGGGGGGCTTTACGAGAACGAATACGTTCGCGAGGCGGGCGGCTGGCGGATCTCCGCCATGGTCTATCACCCGCAGTACGAAGGCGACTACGCCGACGGCTGGACCAATGTCGGCGGCAAGGACCTGCCGATCGTTCCGCCGCACTTCACCACCGATGAGACGGGCGTGCCTATTCCGCCCGCCACCGGCGCCGCGCCGCGCACCTCGGCGACGGTGGCGAGTCTCGCCAGTCGGATCGCGCGACTGAACGACGAGGACGCCGTTCGCAACGTCCAGAACGCCTATGGCTATTACGTCGACCGCCGCATGTGGACCGACGTGGTCGATCTGTTCGCCGACGACGCGGCAGTCCGCATCGCCGGGGTTGGCGACTATGCGGGCCGCGACGGCGTGCGCCGGGCGATGGAGCGCATGGGACCCGAGGGGCTGACCCACGGCCAGCTGAACGACCGACCGATCTTCGACCTGATCGTCCAGGTCTCGCCGGATGGCCGAGAGGCTATCGCCAGAGGGATCGAGGTCGGCATGCTGGGCGACGCCGACAAGCGCCAAGGCGCCTGGGAGTTCTCGGTGTTCCACAATCGCTTCGTCAAGCAGGGCGGGATCTGGAAGCTCCAGGCCCTGAATCTGACGCCACTGGTGCGCGCCGACTATGCCGAAGGCTGGGGCAAGGGCGGAGAAGGCGCCGTCTCGACGAAGCCGACGCCGCCGGCCTTCCTGCCGGTGGCGCGGCCCGCGCCCGCGCCGGTCGCCGGGGCGGTTCCGTCGCTGGACGATCTGGCGCGTAAGCTCGCCCGTTCGAGCGCCTACGACGGGGTCGAGAACGTCTCGTCGGCCTATGGCTTCTATATCGACGACTTCCAGTGGCCGCAGATGGCGGCGATCTTCGCGGTGAAGGGCAACAAGCAGTCGCCGTTCGCCGGCTACTATCTGGGCCGCGACCGAATCCTGGGCGCGGTCAACGCCAGCTGGGGGCCGGCGCCCAAGCTGCGCGCCGCCATCTCCTTCCACTGGCGCACGCAACCCGTGATCCAGGTGTCCCAGGACGGCCGCTCGGCCAACCTGCGCACGCGCCTGTTTCAGCCTCGAACCTCGAAGGCCGCGCCGGCGGGGCCTAGCGAGTTCTACATGGGCGGCGTTCATGCGGGCATGTACCCGAACGAGCAGGCGGTCCTTGAGGACGGCGTCTGGCGGCTGTGGAGCGTGACGATCGACGAGCACTATTTCGCCTCGCCCGACTGGAAGGGCGGCTGGGCCTCGGCGGTCGACCGTCCCGACGGCGCCGCGCCGCCGCCTAGCAAGCTGCTCACGATCTATCCACCCGACGTGAAGATCTCGGACCTCGGCCGTCGCGAGGAGGGCTTCCGGGGTGGCACGGGCAAGACCATCACCTGGCCGGGAATCCTGCCGATGTGGTTCAACTATCGTAACCTGGTTAGCGGCCGCACGCCCGAGCGCTACTGGCCCGACTGCGTCCCTTGCGAGGCCCTGCCGGACGCGCGCATGACGGCGCACGGCTATCAGGCGCCTCCGACCGGCCCCCAGGTTGATGGGGTGGACCTGGGCGCGCCGAAAGCGTCCGAAAACCCGTAGCGGCGGGGGTCTTAGCCGCGCCTGTCCTGGCCGTGGGCGAGCAGAGCCTGGGCGTAGTGGCGTCGATCGATGATCGGGCGGCAAAAGGTCAGCGCGCCGTCTATGACCGCCGGCTCGGCCAACAGGGCCTTGAACCAGGCGTTGGCCTCGGCCACGCCGCGATGGAGGGCGGTCACCCGGTAGTTGTGCTTGCCGGTGATCGCCGCGGCGGTCGAGACGTGCGGATCCGCCCGCAGGCGTTCCTCCAGGCGCTCCAGATCCGGCATCGCCAGGAGGCGGGTGCGAAGATCGGCGATGCAGTGGCAGACGTTCTCGGGCAGGCGAACCCTGTCAGCCAGCCGGAGCAGGCCGCTTCGCTTGAAACGGGCGATGATCCTGAAGGCGGTCGTCTGCGAGACGTCGAGCATCGCCGCGAGCTGCTGCGTGGTCGGCAGAGGCTTACCCTCGAGCCTGGCCATGATCTCCAGGTCGAACTCGACGCTCTCACGTGGTGCGGGCGTCTCGCACGCGGCGTCGGGCGAACGGGCGCTGAACGAATTCACTGACCGCCGCTCTTGGGCGTGAACAGGAGGTCGTGATAGTCCCAGCTGAAGTCGGCGATCGGCGAGACAGCCTTCATCGTCACGCGCTCGACACCGCCCTCGGCGTTCAGGCCAAAGGTCACGTAGGCCGGCTCCAGGGTCTTGTCGTCGAAGCGGGTGACGAAGGTGTCGTACTGCCAGTGCTCAAGCTTGCCGGCCATCCGCGGCGTGGACTTGAAGTCGATGCGGAGGCCGCCCTCGCCAGGCGTCTGGGTCACGGCGATGTCGCCGTACCAGGGATCGCTGTACGTCCCCGCATATTTCGCCGTCGGCAGCGAGGGCCCGACCGCGGCCGGCTTGGCCTGGACGCCGTCCAGTCCCTTCAGCGCTCCGGCGATCAGCTGCTGCTTGTAGGCGATATACCGTTCCGTCCAGGGCTGTGGCTGAAGCCCCAGATAATGGTCCAGCAACTCGTACATCAGCCCGCGCGGGAGCTCGCCGTCCTCGCTGTTCAGCTCGATCGAGAAGCCGGCGTTGCGGCTGGGGATCAGCACCACCACGGTCTTGAAGCCGAACACCGCCCCGCCGTGCCAGACAATCTGGGTTCCGCGATAGTCCTGGATCTCCCAGCCCAGGGCATAGGCCTGGAAGGTCGGCTTGGTGACCTCCATGCCCGGCGGAACCTTGTCGATCGGCTGGATCACCGTCGGCTCCCACATGGCGTCGTGCTGGGCCTCGCTGAACAGACGACCGCCCCCGGGCAACCGGCCGTGCGCCAATTGCAGCTTCAGCCACTTGGCCATGTCGTTGGCGCTGATCGCCATCCCGCCGGCGGGGGCTGCGCTCGTCGCCAGCTCATCGCGCTCGTCGAGAACCTCCTGGTCGCCCGCCCCACGCAGGCCGCCGTTCATGCGGGCGTGCGGCTGGGCGCGGTTGGCGACGTCGAAGCGGCGGCCGTCGGTGGTCGCGGTCGTCATGCCGGCGGCGGCGAAGACGTGCTCGCGGACGTAGTCCTCCCAGGTCTGGCCGCTGATCGCCTCGATCAACTGGCCCGCCACCATGTAGAGGATGTTGTCGTAGGCGTAGCCGCTGCGGAAGCTGGTGACGGGCTTCAGATAGCGCAGGCGCCGCACGGCCTCGGCGCGCGGGATATTGCTGCGCGGCACGAACAGCAGGTCGCCCTGCCCCAGCCCTAGCCCACTGCGATGGACCAGCAGGTCGCGGACGGTCATCTCGCGCGTCACCCACGGGTCGTACATCTGGAAGCCCGGCAGACGATCGGCGACCTTGTCGTCCCAAGAGAGCTTGCCCGCGTCGACGAGGGTCGCCAGGGCCGCCGTGGTGACGGCCTTGCCGGTGGAGCCGGTCATGAACAGCGTGTCGGCGTCGACCTTCTCCGAACCGCCCAGCCGGCGCACGCCCCAACCCTTGGCCAGCACGGTCTGGCCCTCGTCGACAATGGCGATCGACAGGCCCGGCGCGCCGACCTTTCGACGCAGTTGTTCGACGTGCGCGTCGAAGCCCTTTGGCGGCTGGACGACGGGCCCGGCGGCCACGGGTGCGGCCTGGAGGGCGATGGCGAGGACGAGGCTGATCATGGAACCTCCGGTTGGAAGACGGGACCCCGGACGAGGCGGGCGAGACCCACCGTGATCAAGGGCGCGACGTAGAGGGCGAACAGCGCGCAGGCCAGCAGCCGATAGCCGCCCGCGATCAGGCCGACCAGCCCGACCCGCTGGGCCAGCACCATGCAGAAGATCAGAACGACCAGGGCGGACACGGCCCGGGCGCGGACGCCGAAGACGCGGCCAAGCCGCGCCTGGAAGGGGCCGGCGATGCGCTCGTTGATCCCGTGCACCGCGCCAGCGCCGCTTTCCAACAGCGCCGCGAACACCATCAGTTGGAACAGCAAGCGGAAGACGGGAAGATTCAGCTTGGCCAGCAGCACATCGGACGGCAGGGCCGCTCCGGCGACCTCCGGCGCATAGGCGCACATGCAGACGAAGAAGACGAAGGCCGGGATCATGGCCAAGGGCCCGGCGATCAGGCCGGCCGTGACGGCGTCGCGGTCGCTGAGCAGGTGACGGGTCACGGGCAGGATGATCACCGCCCCGATGATGTTGTAGCCGGCATAGGTGGCTCCGCCGACGAAGGCGGTGGGTCCCACCGCGATCGGCGCCGAAAAGGCGGCGGCGATGTCATGACCGAAGGCGCCCAGGGCCAGCACTAGAAAGAGGCCGTAGACGCCGTAGAGCAGGATCGAGACCCAGGCGAACAACCGCTCGACCATGGCGTTGCCGAACGCGGCGAACAGAGTGACGCCCAACAGCAGAACCAGCGTGCCGACCGCCTTCGGCGCGCCTAGCACGGCATGGCCGATCTCGCCCGCCGCCGCCCCGAACACGGCCAGCACCAGGACGACGAAGAAGGCGTAGGCCAGTTCGAAGGCGATCCAGCCGCGCCCCAGCAGCGCCTCGAAGAAGCTCCGATAGTCCCGCGCCCCGCTCGCCCGCGCGAACAGGAAGGTCAGGACGCACATGCCACTCCAGATCAGCGTCGCCAGCGTCAGGCCCGCGAGCCCGCCCCAAGGCCCGGCCGGCAGGAAAAACTCGGCGATCTCCCGGCCCGTGGCGTAGCCGCCGCCGATGACGGCGGCCTTGAAGGCCAGGCCCGGCAGCAGCCAGCGACCGAACCAGCCTGACGCCTCGCCCGTCATGCGAGACAGGCGTCCAGCAGCCGCTCGAAGGCCGGACCGCCGCGCATAGGGTCGGCGGCGGGAAGTCCCAGGCGCTCGGCCACCGCCTCGATCTCGGCCTGGGCGGCGCGGGGCGTCAGCTTGCCGGTGTTGAGGCTTATCCCGGCGCAACGGATGTCCGGGCTGGTCACGCGTCCCAGGGCCAGGGTCGCGGAGATCACCGCCTCGATCGACGGAACGGCGTGACCGGCATAGCCCAGGATCTCGGCGCGGCCCGGCTCGTGGCAGACCACGAAGGCGGTCGGCTGGCTGCCTTGCAGCAGCCCGAGCGACACCGCGCCATAGGCCGGGTGCAACAAGGAGCCCTGCCCCTCGATGACGTCGACATGGCTGGGCGGAGCGGCGGGGCTCAGCATCTCGGCGGCGCCGGCCACGAAGTCGGAGACCACGGCGTCGATCGGCACGCCGGCGCCAGCGATCATTATGCCCGTCTGGCCGGTGGCGCGAAAGTCGACGTCCAGCCCCCTGCCCCTCAATCCCCGCGTAATGGCCAGGGCCGCGTACTTCTTGCCCAGGGCGCAGTCGGTGCCGACGGTCAGGATCCGGCGTCCCGATCGCCGCACGCCAGCGCCGACGGGGATGCCCTTCGGCGGCGTGCGGACGTCGATCAGCCGGCGTCCGGTGCGCTCGGCGGCGGCCTTGAGTTCGGGGATGTCCGCCAGTCGAGCGTGCATGCCCGAGATGATGTCGAGCCCAGCTTCCAGCGCTTCGACCAGGCCCGCGATCCAGGTTCGCGGAATGATCCCGCCGGCGTTGGCGACGCCGATCACCAGGCCGCGCGCGCCCGCCGCCACCGCCTGGCGCGGGGCCAGACGCGGCAGGCCGGTGCTGACCCTGGCGCCGGGTAAGGTGAACTCGCCGACGCAACGCTCGCCGACCCAGTCGCGCAGGCCGAACGCGGTCTTGGCGTAGCCCGGCTCGACCGTGTCACCGAGGAACAGCAGATAGGGCGATGGCAGGCCGTCCTCCGCCGCCTCGTCACGCGGGGCTGTGGCGATGCTGCTCATGAGGTCAGAAGCCGGCCGTCAGGCTGACGCCGATGGTGCGCGGCCGGATCATGCCCGTGCCGATCGCTCCGCCCGGGTAGATCGGCAGCCCATTGGCCGTCGTCGAGGAGGTCGAGGTCTTGCCGTCGGCGTCGGTCAGGTTCTTGACGTAGGCCTCGATGTCGACCCTGCCGACAGTGATCCCAGCCCGCAGGTCGACCACCTCGTAGGACGACAGCTTGCGCTGCTGGCCGTGCGCGGCGCGGTAGTCGGCGTCGAAGCTTCCGCTCTGCTTGCCCATCACCCGCAGCGAGGCGCCGACATAGGCCTGGTGATCGCCGATGGACCAGCTGTAGTCGCCGTTGAAGCCAAGGCTGAGCTTGGGCGTGAACGGCAGTTGGTCGCCCTTCTTGCCGCCGACCAGGTCGCTGGTGTCGCCGTCCAGCTTGGCGTTTGTATAGGCGCCGTTGGCCGACAGGGTCAGGCCCTTGGCCAGGCGGGCGCTGGCGTTGAACTCGATCCCGTCGCTCGTCGCGTCAGCCCCGTTGGCGTTGATGCCGAAGTTGTTGACGACGGTCAGCAGCTGAATGCCCTTCCAGTCGATGTGATAGGCCGCGACATCCAGGCTCAGGCGGTGATCGGCGCTCTCGCCCTTGAAGCCGGCCTCGTAGCTGGTGACCTTGTCGGGCGCGAAGCTGGATGGGGTGCCGGCCGGAGCGCCAGGCGGAATGACGTTGGGGCCGCCTGGGCGATAGCCCTTGGCGACGCGGCCATAGATCGAGCGGTGCTCGTCGA
The DNA here is from genome assembly GCF_035254145.1 of Caulobacter sp. Taxonomy (GTDB): domain Bacteria; phylum Pseudomonadota; class Alphaproteobacteria; order Caulobacterales; family Caulobacteraceae; genus Caulobacter. The sequence goes on from NZ_DATFAV010000121.1 coordinate 43,981, forward strand.
ATTTGAACTTCGGGGCCAGCGAATAGGTGAAGACGTTGTCCGAGGATTTCAGGTTGCTGTTGACCGGCACGCCGCCGGCCAGCACGCCAGACGCCGCCTGGCTGGCGGTCTGCTTGTTGTGGCTGTAGCGGCCGCCGACATCGACATCGATCCGCTCGCCCAGATGCAGGGTCGCGTTGGCGAACCCGGCGTATTCCTTGTAGCGCGAGTTCAGATCAAGGTCGGCCAGCAGCGGCAGGCCGGTGAGCTGCGTCAGGGAGCCAGGCGTGACGGCGATGTACTCCTGGTGAACCAGGCCCTTCTCGTCGGTGAAGTAGCCGCCGACCAGCCATTCGAACGGCGCGCCGGCGTTCGAGGCTAGGCGCAGTTCCTGCGTATATTTCCGGTTATTGGTCTTCTGGCCCAGATAGAGATCGTTCGGAGCGCCAAACACCGCCTCGATCAGGCCGCTGAGGTTGAACGTCGCGTCGTCGCGCTTGGTCTGGTTCTGCTTGGTGTAGCTGCTGGACGCCGTCAGCGTGGCGAAACCCAGGTCGTAGTTCAGCACGCCGTTATAGACACGGTAGGCGACGTCCGAGACCGTCGGGACGTACTGCGACAAGGTCGGCCGCCCGTACAGGGTCTTCAGGGTGTCCGGATCGCTCTCGACCTCGGTCGGGCCGTCGGCCTTGATGTCCTGCAGCATCGCCGTCAGCCGCAGGTCGAAGGCGTCGTTCGGCTTGAACAGAAGCGAGGCGCGGCCGCCATAGACCTTGGCGTCGTTGATGTCGTTCTCGACGTCGGAGCCGCTGGTCCCGATCGAGTCGATGAAGCCGCCGTCCTTACGGTAGAAGCCCGACGCGCGCAGGGCCACCGTTTGGCTCAGTGGGATGTTGACCATCGCCGTGGTCCGGTACGACAGGTCGCCGCCCTTGGTGTCCTCGACCGAGATGCGCCCCCGGGCGGCGTAACCGCCGAAGTCCGGCGTGTTGGTCACGAACTTCAACAGCCCGCCCATGGAGCTGGCGCCATACAGCGTGCCTTGCGGACCACGCAGCACTTCGATGCGCGCGACATCGAAGGTGTCGAAGTCGCCCGCCAGAACCGCGCCGTTGACCAGGGCGCTGCTCGAGCCGAACGGGGTTTCGTCCATATAGACCGCGACCGTCGAGGCCACCCCGCCTGTGTTGACGCCACGCATGACCAGGCGCCCCTGCCCCGGCGTCGCCTGGCTGAGCTGCAGGCCGGGCACGAGCTTGAGGTAGTCGCTGAAGCTCGTCGCCTGCTGGGTCTCCAGCGTGCCCCCCGACACCACCGAGATCGCCTGCGGAATGTCGATCAGCGTCTGCTCGCGCTTCTGAGCGGTGACGACGATCTCCTCCACGGTCGAGACATTCGGCCGGGGTCCGTCGTCCTCCCCCGCGAAGGCCGGCGACCGAGCCAGCAGCGCGCCGATGGCGCTGGAGATCAGCAGGGTCGTTCGATTGAGCTTCATCCCCATTCCCCTCGTTGAAGATCGGCGGCTTCGCGAAACTGGCTGACATCGGGTCCGCCGCTTGCCGCTCACCCCGCCCATTACGCAAATTTAATCCTGAACAGGACAATGTTATCCCAATCAGAGAATTGTCAACGACTATTGTGCGACTAGGCGGACGGCGCGCCCGCTTCGGCGCGACGCGCCCAGGGATCGATCAGGCGCAGGAGGATCGCCGCCGTCAGCGCCAGACCGGCCAGCAGCGCGAAGTAGAGGGCGTGCGGCATCCCGCTCCACAGTGTCCCGACCAGGCCCGCGCTGAGGCTTCCGGCGAAGATGGTCAGGTACCACGCCGCCACGGTCGTCGCTCCGAACCCTGGCGGCGCCAGACGCGCGAAGAGGCCCAGGCCCGTCGGCAGAATGAAGAGCTCGCCGAACGTATAGACGCCGAAGAACGCCACCAGCCAAAGCCAGTGGGCCTTGCCGCCCGTCAGGGCGTCGACGGCGGACAGCATCAGATAGGAGCCGGCGACGATCAGCGCCCCCGTCGCCATCCTCTGCGCTGGCGAGGCTCCTCGTCCAGCGTCCGCCCGCCGCTTCCAACCGGCCAGCAGCATCGGCGTCATCGCCATGACCAGCAGCGGATTGAGCGACTGGAACCAGGTCATCGGCACGGTCCAGGATCCGAACGCCCGATCCACCCCGACATCGGCCCACAGGGCCACCGTGTTGCCGGCCTGCTCATAGGCGCCGCGGAAGACGGTGACCGACAGGGCGACGCCCGCCAGGACAAGCACCGTCGACAGCGCCATGCGCCCGCGCGCGCCGCCGGAAGTCTCGGTGACGACGTCGACCTTTCGCTGCTCTGCCGGCAGGTAGCGCTGGCCCCACAGGTAGATCAGCAGGCCGGCCAGCATGCCCACGCCCGCCACCGCGAAGCCGACGTGCCAGCCGAACAGCTCGCCCAGCGTTCCGCAGAGCAGCGGGGCCAGGAAGCCGCCGATGTTGATCCCCAGATAATAGACGTTGTAGGCCCAGCCGCGTCGGGGGTCGTCCTGCGCGTAGAGATCGTTGATCTGGCTGGGCAGGGTCGGCAGGAACAGGCCGTTGCCCAAGGCGATGGTGGCCAGGGCGACATAGAGGAGCGGCTCGAAGCTCATCATGAAGTGACCGGCGGCCATGACGCTGGCGCCGATGATGATGGCCCGGCGTTTGCCGAGCAGCCGATCGGCGATCACCCCGCCGATGATCGGCGTGAAATAGGCGCAAGCCGTGTAGGTCCCGTAGATCAGGGACGCCGTCCCCTGGGCGATCAGCAGGTGCTTGGTCATGTAGTAGACCAGCAACGCCCGCATGCCGAAGTAGGAGAACTGCTCCCACATGTTCGTCAGGAGAAGGACGGTCAGGCCGCGCGGCTGACCGAACCAGGGCCGCGCCTCGGCGGCCGCCTGGCTCATGCGGCGGCCGCCGAGGCCGGCGCGCCCCAAACGTCCTCGCCCGCCCAGACCGTCCCGTCGCGATAGACGACGCTCGGTGAGCGGTCCTTGGCTAGGAAGGTCGGCCCGTCGAGATCGACGAGGTCGCAGATCTGCCCCAGCACAAAACCCGGCCCGGTGGCGAGGCTGGTGCCGACCATGGTGCCGACCATGACCCCCAGGCCAAGCCGGCGCGCCTTGGCGGCCATCAGCAGGCCCTCGGTGAGACCGCCGCACTTGTCGAGCTTGATGTTGATGACCTGGAAGCGCCCCACCGCGGCCGCGACGTCCGGCAAGGACACCGCGCTTTCGTCGGCGGCGATCGGGATCGGGCTGTCGAAACCTTCCAGTTCGTGCTCGCAGCCGCGCGCCAGCGGTTGCTCGAGCAGCAACACCCGCTGCTCGACGAGGGTCTCGACCAGCGGATCGAGGTCGGCGCGGACGAAGCCCTGATTGCCGTCGACGCCCAGCCAGGCGTCGGGGCGCGCGGCGCGGATGGCCCTCACCCGCTGCTGGTCAAGCGCCAGATCGCCGGTCAGCTTGATCTTGATCGACCGGGCCTGGCCGTAGTCGATCGCCCCCCTGGCCATCGCCTCGGGCGTATCGGCGCCGAGCGTGAAGGTCGTGCGCAGCGGCCGGGGCGCGTCCAGCCCCGCCAGTCGCCAAACCGGCTGGCCGGTCACGGCGGCCTCCAGTTCCCAGAGCGCGCAGTCGACGGCGTTTCGGGCTCCGCCGGGCGGCAGAATGAAGCGTAGCGCCTCGCGCGTTGGCCAAGCCTCGATCGCGGCGCGCACCGCCTCGATCTGGGCCCGCATGCCGTCGACGGTCTCGCCCAGGAAAAAGACGCCGGACGCCTCGCCCCGCCCCCTAGCCCGGCCTTCCGACAAGGTCACCACGATGATCGCGGACGTGTCGAAAACGTGGCCGGCGATCCGGAAGGGCTGAGCCAGCCGTAGCGTCTCGCTGGCGATATCAAGAGTCAGCCGGGCCATCAGTAGTGCACCGACATCGCCAGCAGGTGGAAGGTCGCGGCCACATAGAGCAGCAGGAGCGAGGCCAGCAGGATCAGCACGCTCCACAGCTTGCGCGCCCAGCCGCGGCCATCGGTCCAGGTCAGCCACAGGTTCCAGCCGGCGGTGAGCACGGCGAGGGCCAGCGCCACCCAGGTCAGGCCCTGCAGCAGCATCAGGACGCCGTCCATGCCGCCGGCCATGGCGGCCGGGCTCGAAGTCAGTTTGGCGATGCCCACACCCCAGCCGACTATCAGAGCCAGCAACAGCCCCGCCCCGGCGCGGGCGGCCCGCGAAGCGGTCAGCGCCTTGCCCGAGATGTCGGGCGCGGCCTTGTAGCGGCGGCGCACCAGGGCAACGACCGGCCAGTAGAAGAAGGTCAGGATCAGGACCAGCAGACTGGCCACGACCGCCGGCAGCAGCCAGGCGGCGTCCTGCCCGGCCGGAGCGCGATCGAAGACCATGAAGGGCGAGCCGAAATCCCAGCTCCAGCGGACGGGCTTGCCGTTCACCACCTGGGCGGCCAGGCGATCGTGCCCGCCGACCTCGCGCCAGACGTAGGGCGCGATCTCGATCCAATCCTTGGGGCGGCCGTTGGGACCCAGCAGGCTGGGCACGATCAGCTCGCCCTTCGGCCCGACCGCGACCTTGGTCTGTCCCAGCGCATAGAACAGCGCCAGGAAGGTGCTGTCGGCGCGACGGCTGACGACCCAGGTCCCGGCCATGGCCTTGGCGTGCTCGGCGGCGGTCTTGGCGTCGACCCGGCCATCGGCCAGCGCGCTCGTGGCGGGCAAGTAACGGTCCGAGAAGTCGCGGAACAGGGCCGTGCGCAGCACGCCCGCCGCCCCCTCGCGCCCGCCGCTGTTGAGCGACAGGTAAAGCCCGACGCCGTCGTTCATGAAGAGGTGCAGCGAGGAGTGGAAGCCCTCGGTGTCGCCCAGGTGGCCAATGACGTTGCGGCCGTTGATCGAGGTCTGGAAGAAGCCCAGCTCCATGCGGTCCAGCGAACCGATCAGCGAGCGCGGGTCCACCTTGTCCACGGGGCTGTCGTGCATCATGCGCGCCGTCTCGGGCGACAGGATGCGCTGGCCGTCCAGCTCACCGCCTTGCAGGTGGGCGATCATGAAGCGGCCCATGTCGGCGCCGGTCGACGAGGCCGCGCCGGCGGGGGCCGGGCCGACGATCTCGAAGCCCTTCGAAGGTTTGCCGGGTTTGTCGTAACCGGTGGCGTCATGCCCTGCCAGGCTCGCGGGCAGCGGCTGCCGGAACGTTGTGTCGGCCATCTTCAGCGGCCCCATCACATGGCGCTCGAGATAGGCGTTGAACGGCTCGCCCGACACGCGCTCGACGATGTAGGCGGCCAGGGCGGTGCCGTAGTTCGAATAGGCCGGCGTCACGCCCGGATCAAAGATCCGCTTGGGCACGTGGTTCTTCAGGTAATCGCCGAGCGCCGGCTCGGGCTTGTCGTAATAGATCAGCGCCTTGACCACCTCCTCGAAGCCGGCGGTATGGGTCATCAGCTGCCGCGTGGTGACGGGCTTGCCGTTGCGCGGCGGGATCTTGAAGTCGAGGTAGCGGTTGACGTCGGCGTCCAGGTCGATCTTGCCGGCCTCGACCTGCTGCATCACCGCCGTCCAGGTGAACAGTTTCGAGATCGAGCCCGGCCGGAACAGGGTCTTGTAGGGATCGACCGGCGTTTTCTTGTCGCGATCGGCGTAGCCGAAGCCGCGCGTCGTCAGGATCTGGCCGTCCTTGACCACCGTGACCACCGCGCCCGGTATGTCGCCCGTTCGCAAGGCGTAGGGCATATAGCCGTCCAGCCAGAGGTCGACATCGGCCTTGGTCAGGGCCGGAGCCACAGGCGGCGACGCCGGAGCGGTGACCACGGATGGCCTCGCCGCCTTGGCGGCCGGCGGCGGCGCCGTTTCCTGTCGGGTCTGCGCCTGGGTCGACCCCAGCCCCGCCAGCAGCGCGAACACCGCGACAGCGGCTCCCTTGAACGCTTGCATGTCTTGTCTCCCCTCGCCCGACGGCAGGATTGCTCCCGCACGGCTCAGCCGATAAATTGGGAGACAACTATCCTAATTGGGACAATTGCTATCCTGATTAGAAAATTCGTCAACTGTCGAGGAGTCGCGGCGCGTGCCTGCCAATGCCCACACGCTTGGAACCCTGCTGCGTGGATTGAGGGATCGTGAGGGCCTGACGCTCAAGCAAATGAGCGAGAAGAGCGGCATCCCGGTCTCGACGCTCTCGAAGGTCGAGCACGACCGGCTCACCCTGACCTACGACAAGCTGCAGCAGTTGGCTCAACGCCTGGGCATGCGCATGTCGGAGCTGTTCGCCGAGGATGCGGCCAGCCCGCCCCAAGCGGTCACCGCCCGACGCAGCCTGGGCGATGTCGAGCGAGCCGTCCGGGTCGAAACGCCGAACTACGATTATTACTACCTGCACACCGAACTGCGCGGGAAACGGATGATCCCGGTGATCACCAAGATTCGCGCCAAGAGCGCCCAGCAGTTTGGCGATCTCGTGCGGCACGCCGGCGAGGAGTACATCTTCGTCCTGAAGGGCCGGATCGTTGTCACGACCGAATTCTACGACCCGGTGGTGCTGGAGGAAGGCCAGTCGATCTATATCGACTCCAGCATGGGCCATGCCTATCTGGCCGCCGAGGGCTGCGACGAAGCCGAGGTGCTGGGTGTCATGTCCAGCGACGATGAAGAGTTGATGCAGGCGCTGCTGGACCTGCACGAGGACCAGAAGCAGCTCCGGCGCTGAAATCGCGATCCGTCCGCGAGGTCATTTCCAACAGGCGCGGCCGGATCGGCGACTCGCGCCGCCATGGCGCGCGTTTTCGAAAACCGTCAGACCAAACTGCGCCCGCCTGGCCGCGCGGATTGCGCCGATATTCTTCTAAGTCGCTAAAAATATAAGAGAATGGCGGAGACGGAGGGATTCGAACCCTCGATACCCTTTTGAGGTATGCCGCTTTAGCAAAGCGGTGCCTTCAGCCTCTCGGCCACGTCTCCTCCTGAGAGGGAGCGGTTCGATAGCGTGTTCCCTGCGACATGACAACGGCGTCAATGAGGAAAATATGCGTGTTAACGTCGCACTCAGGAGGCGCCGCTAAGTTGAACGCTGTTTTCTCAGCGTCGAGCACCATGCGCCCCGTCCCAGAGCCCAACGCCACGCCCATGTCCGCCGCCGCATTCACCGCCTCCGGGGATACGCCGGGGCGCGCCGCGACAGACATCGAAGCGTCCGCCGGACGCCGGCGGCGAGGTCCGTTCCGCCCAGGCCGGCTTGTGCCGTCCCGGTCTCGGTTGGACGCGCGTTGGCTGGCGCGGACGTTTCGCGTCATCGACATCACTGCCGCGGCGATCGTCGCGGTCGCGGTGACGCTGGAGCGGTCGCCCCTGAGCGGAGCGCTCTGGGCCATGGCCGCGCTCATCGCCTTGCGGGCCCTGGGCGCCTATGCCTTTCCCCGCAAACAGGGCCTCTCGCGCCACCTGGTCATCGTCGGCCAGGCGCTGGTCATCGCGGCCCTTGCGGCGTTCCTGGGGTCGATGGTCTCCCGGCCGATCGACGTCGTGTCGGGCTCGACCCTGCTCGGCGCCAGCGCCTTCGTGGCCGCGCTGCACGCGACCTGGTGGAAAATCATCGCCCATGGCCGACGCCAGGGGCTTCTGACGCCCAACATCGTCGTGGTCGGGGCCACCGCCAACGCCCAACGGCTGATCGAGGCGGCCATGCGCACCGGCGAGGCCAATGTGCTGGGCCTGTTCGACGACCGTCTTCAGCGCGCGCCGGAGAACATCCTGGGCGTGCCCTTGCTGGGCGACACCAACGCGCTCGTGAACCACCGGATCATGCCTTGCGTCGACGGGGTGGTGATCGCCATCCCCTCCGCCGCCGAGGCGCGCGTGGGCCAGCTGGTCGACAAGCTGGGCGTTCTGCCCAATCCCCTGAGCCTGTTCATCGACGTCGGCGGTCCGGACGAGGATGACGCGGCCCTGGCGCGCATCGCGGCCGGCGCGGAGCATCCCCTGACGGGCTCGGGCGTCCTCTTCCGCGGGCGGGCCTTGTTGAAGCGCGCGCAGGATCTGTGCGTGGCCGTCTTCGGCCTGATCGTCGCCAGTCCGGTCATGCTGGCCATCGCCGTGGCCGTGAAGCTGGACAGCCCCGGCCCCATCTTCTTCCGCCAGCGCCGCCACGGCTTCAACAACGAAGAGATTCTGGTCTGGAAGTTCCGCTCGATGCGTCACGAGATGGCCGACGCCAGCGCGTCTCGCCAGATCAGCGCCGACGACGACCGCGTCACCCGGGTCGGAAGGTTCATCCGCAAGACCAGCCTCGACGAATTGCCTCAGCTGTTCAATGTCCTGCGCGGCGAGATGTCGATCGTGGGCCCCCGTCCGCACGCCATCGGCATGAAGACCGCCGGGGTGGAGTCGGCCAAGCTGGTCGCTCAGTATGCTCACCGCCACCGGATGAAGCCGGGCCTGACGGGCTGGGCCGCGATCAAGGGCTCGCGCGGACCCGTCGACACGCCGGACTGTGTGCGTCGTCGCGTGGCGCTCGACGTCGAATATATCGAGCGCCAGTCTTTCTGGCTGGATCTCTACATCATCCTGATGACCGTCCCCTGCCTGATGGGGGACCGGTCAGCGGTGCGCTAAAGCCCCTTTCCGATCTGATTGCTCCAATCAGATCGGACAAACCGGAAGACCGGATCAGCCGTGGGCGAGCCACTCGCGGGCTTGGCGCTGGGCCTCGGCGACGTCTTCGCTGGCCATCTCCTGAGACAGCTCCTTGCGATAGAGCTTAGCCTCGACCGAGCCGCGCATGGCGGCTAGGTTGAACAGCATGTGGGCCGAAACATAGTCCAGCGGCGCGCCGCCTTGGCCGGTCGAATACAGCAGACCCATCCGGAACAGTTCGTCTCCGGTGGACTCGACGTTCGGCAAGGGCAGCGTGGCGACGACGGCCGGCGGTTCGTTCATCAACATCATGGCTCATCTCCTCTCTCAGGCTCGCCCCGTCGTTCTGTCGGATCAGAGCCTGTTAGGAGAGAAGTCCAGTGCGGCTGAACATATAGTTAACCGCCCGACCATCATGAATGCGACGAAATGTATACTCGACGTTCAAGCTTATTACTGCCCGTCAACATGAGTATACGCAGCCTTAACGCGCCCTCTGGCCGAAGAGCACTTTTCGAGCCTCTTCCGCGGCTTTTCCTGAAGCCTGGAGCCCTCCGGAGCGCAATTCGGCGCCCAACTTGAAACCTTTTTGAACCGCCTCGCGAGCGCCCACGCGCTCAAACCAGGTCCTCAGATTGGGGAACTCTTCCAGGATGATGCCCTGATTTTTCCAGGGAACGACCCACGGCCACGCCATGAAGTCGGCGATGGACAATTGGCCGCAGATGAAGTCCCGCCCGTCGAGGCGCTTGTCGAGCACGCCGTACAGCCGATGGGTCTCGTTGGTGTAGCGGGCCACGCCATAGGCGATCTGGCGCTGATCGGCGATGATCGCCGGGGCGTATTGGCGGAAGTGATGGGTCTGGCCAGCCATGGGCCCGAGACCCGCCATCTGCCACATCACCCACTGGTCGATCTCGACGCGGTCGCGCTCGGTTTCGCCGTAGAAGCGGCCGGTCTTGCGGGCCAGGTATTGCAGGATCGCGCCGGACTCGAAGATCGAGATCGGCTGACCGTCGGGCCCATCGGGATCGACGATGGCGGGCATCCGGTTATTGGGGCTGATGGCCAGGAACTCGGGTTTGAACTGCTCGCCCGTTCCGATGTTCACCGGGATCATCTCGTAGGGCAGGCCCATCTCCTCGAGGGCGATGGAGACCTTCCAGCCATTGGGCGTGGGCCAATAGTGCAGTTCGATCGGATGGCTCATCGGCCTCCCCTCCCTCTTGTTCTCATCGGCTCCGAACATGGTCGCGGCCCGCGCGGCCGCCAAGGCTTCCCCGGGGAAATCCTGCGATTCCCGTTCAGACCCGGTTCAGTCGCGAGCCAGGATCATGCGTTTCGAAGGTCGAGGGAAGTTTCTCGGCGGTCCCGCACGGCCGCCCGACCAAAGGAGAAGACGAATGAAGCGTCTGCTGCTCACCATCGCCGCCGTGGCCTCCGTGGCTGGCCCGATGGTCCTGTCGGCGACCGAAGCCGCGGCCCAGGACCGAGGGCGCTGGGACCATCGCGATCGCGATTGGGATCGTGACCGCGACCGCGGCCATTGGGACAACGGCCGCCACAACGGGTGGGACCGCGGCGACCGCTGGGATCGTGACCGCCACAACGGCTATTATTACAACAATCGCTGGTCGTACGGTCCGCCGCCGAGCGCCTATTACGGCCGCCCTGGCTTCCGTCCCGGCTACAACGCCTGGCGACGCGGCGCCTATCTGCCCAGCTACTATCGCGACCGCGGCTATGTCGTGCACGATTACTATCGCTATCACCTGCGCCCGCCGCCTCGCGGCTATTATTGGTATCGCACCGGCAACGACTACGTCCTGGCGGCCATCGCCAGCGGTTTGATCTTCGAGGTGATCGCCAACCGCTAGACCTGAACTGCGCTTGATCTCCGCGAACGGTGTCCTGGACTGTGCCTGGGACGCCGTTTTGCGGCCACATGCGCCTCAACCCTGCCGCGTATGGGGCGCAAGCGCCCGATTGCGAAGTCATTTCGACCGCATTGACGGGTCAGCGTCAGCGGCGCGTCACAGTCCGACGCTGCCGAAACAATGGTCCTGAAACGATGACGACCCTGCGCATCACCACCGCCGCCCTCGCCTTGGCCGCCACCGCCTATGCCGGTTCGGCCTTCGCCCAATCGACGCTGCCGCAAACCTCGCCGGCCAATCCGTCGCCGATGTCGACGACGCCCGCGCCGACGACATCGGTCCCGCCGGCCAACACCGCCGAGCCGAGCATGCAAACCCCGACGGACGCGACCTCGGCCCCCGCCGACAGCGCCACCAGCGCCGGCAGCCCGACCTCGGCCACCGCCCCGGCGACCGAAGAGCAAACGGCCCCGAGCGCGAACGACAAGGCCGCCAAGAAGGCCAAGAAGCACAAGAGCCACGCCGAAGACCCGGCCGCTCCCAGCCAGCCTCAATAAGAAAAAGTTCGCATCAACGAAGAAGGGCCCGCGGTTTTCGCCGCGGGCCCTCGTCATTTCTGGATAGCCAAAACGCCTATTCGACGCCGAGCTTCTTGCGGAGCAGCTCGTTGACCGTGGCCGGATTTGCCTTGCCGCCGGTGGCCTTCATGACCTGGCCGACGAACCAGCCCAGAGCCTGCGGCTTGTCCTTCACCGCCTCGGCCTTGTCCGGGTTGCCGGCGATCAGGTCGTCGATGGCCTTCTCGATCGCGCCGGTGTCGTTGATCTGCACCAGGCCGCGCTTCTCGACGATCTCGGCGGGACGGCCCTCGCCGTTCCACATGTGCTCGAAGACCTCCTTGGCGATCTTCGACGAGATGGTGCCGTTCTCGATCAGTTCGACCAGCTGGGCGATGTCCGACGACGGCAGCGGCGAGTCCGTGAACGACGTTCCGGCCGCCGACAGCTTGGCCAGCAGTTCGTTGGTGACCCAGTTGGCCACCAGCTTGGCGTCGCGCCCTTTCGCGGCGGCTTCGAAGTAGTCGGCGCGGTCGGCGTCGATGATCAGCACGCCGGCGTCATAGGCCGAAAGGCCGTACTGGCTCTGCAGGCGCGCCTTCTTGGCGTCCGGCAGCTCGGGCAGCGTCCCCTCGATCTGCTTCACCCAGGCGGGGTCCAGCACCAGCGGCAGCAGGTCCGGATCGGGGAAATAGCGGTAGTCGTGCGCCTCTTCCTTGCTGCGCATCGAACGGGTCTCGCCCTTGTTCGGGTCGAACAGGCGGGTCTCCTGGTCGATCTTGCCGCCGTCTTCCAGGATCTCGATCTGGCGGCGGGCCTCGTACTCGATCGCCTGCTGGATGTAGCGATACGAGTTGACGTTCTTGATCTCGCAGCGCGTGCCCAGGTGGCTGAAGTCGCCCGTGGCGCGGAACTTCTCGTAGTCGCCCGGACGGCAGACCGAGACGTTCACGTCGGCGCGCAGATTGCCCTTCTCCATGTCGCCGTCGCAGGTGCCCAGATAGACGAGGATCGTCCGCAGCTTCTTGACGTAGGCGGCCGCTTCTTCCGAGGTGCGCATGTCCGGCTTGGAGACGATCTCCATCAGCGCCGTGCCCGCCCGGTTCAGGTCGACATAGGTCGCGTTCGGATCCTGGTCGTGCAGCGACTTGCCCGCGTCCTGCTCCAGGTGCAGGCGTTCGATGCGCACGTCGAAGGTCGTGCCGTCGTCGCGCTCGACGCTGACGACGCCCTCGCCGACGATCGGCTGGTCGAACTGGCTGATCTGATAGCCCTGCGGCAGATCCGGATAGAAATAGTTCTTCCGATCGAAGCGGCTCTTCAGGTTGATCTGGGCCTTGAGGCCGAGGCCCGTCTTCACGGCCTGCTCGACGCAGAACCGGTTCAGCACCGGCAGCATGCCCGGCATGGCCGCGTCCACGAGGCTGACCTGCTCGTTCGGACCCGCGCCGAAACCGACGGCGGCGCCGGAAAAGAGCTTGGACTTGCTGGCGACCTGGGCGTGCACCTCGAGGCCGAGGACCATTTCCCAGGGGCCG
>NZ_DATFAV010000122.1:0-4098 GCF_035254145.1 Caulobacter sp.
TTCTGGGACGAGGACGTCAAGGTCGGCTTCGAGCCGTGGCTGGAGAAGCTGAACGGCGTGACCTTCCACGCCAAGCTCGGGACGATGGCGGAGCGCGTGCAGCGCATCGTCGCCCTGGCCGGCGAGATCGCCCCGCTGGTCGGCGCCGACGTCGCCAAGGCCAAGGAGGCCGCGCGCCTGGCCAAGGCCGACCTCGCCTCGCAGATGGTCGGCGAGTTCCCTGAGCTGCAGGGGATCATGGGCGGCTACTACGCCCGGACCTTCGGCCTGGACGGCGAGATCGCCGACGCGGTGCGCGACCACTACAAGCCGCAGGGCCCCTCGGACGCCGTGCCGAGGGCGCCGGTGAGCGTGGCGTTGGCGTTGGCGGACAAGCTGGACACGCTGGTCGGGTTCTTCGCGATCGACGAAAAGCCGACGGGGAGCAAGGACCCCTATGCGCTGCGTCGTGCGGCGCTTGGCGTGATCCGGATTATCTTGGAAGCGAAACTCCGGGTCAGCCTCAGTGTTGTTACGGAAGGCGCGTTTAATCGCCTTCTCGTGAGTGATCCGAGCATCGGTGAATACGCCTGGGCAAAAGGGCTCTCGACCGCTGATACTAGCCGCCACAAGGCGCTCAGCGCGTCGATCGTGACCTTCTTCGCCGACCGCCTGAAGGTCACCCTGCGCGACCAGGGCAAGCGCCACGACCTCGTCGACGCTGTGTTCGCGCTGGGTGACGACGACCTGGCGCGTATCGTCGCGCGGGTCGAGGCCCTGGACGGATTCCTGAAGACCGACGACGGCAAGAACCTGCTGGCCGGCTACAAGCGCGCCTCCAACATCCTCAAGGCCGAGGAGAAGAAGGGCGCCCTGCCGACCGGCGCGCCCGAGGCCCCCACCGCCGACAGCGATGCCGAGGTGGGGCTCTACAACGCCCTGCGCCTGCTGGATAAGCCGCTGAAGGACGCCCTGACCAAGGAAGACTTCACCGGCGCCATGACCCAGCTGGCCGAGCTGCGCGGCCCGGTCGACGCCTATCTTGACGGCGTCTTCGTCAACGAGCCCGAGCACCGCGACAACCGCCTGAAGACCCTGGCCGCCGTCCGCGACGCGATGGGCCTGGTGGCCGACTTCGGGCTGATCGCGGGGTAGCTCCCAGTCCCATCCGAGAAACGAAGACGGCGGCCGAGTGGCCGCCGTTCTTGTTTCAGCTAACCCCCAGCCGCCTTCCTGGGCCTTGTGCCCAGGACCCATCTGTCCGCGCGCACGTCATCCCATATCGGGGCGGAGGCTATGCGGCGCCATGATCCCTAATGTCGGTTCAACTAAACCATGGATCCTCGCCACAAGGGCGAGGAAGGCGGTGGTTTGAACGCGATTAAGCCGCCGCCGCGTCGAACTCCGTCTTCCAGTCGGCGACCAGCGGGCGGTCGTCCTGGTCCCAGGGGTGGAAGCCGGGCCGGTACCAGGCGAAGTAGGTCTTGCCGCCGCGGCGGAAGAGGCCCGGATCGCGCCAGACGAAGCGCTTGACCGCCTTCAGCGCCGCCTCGGGCGTGTAGCCGTCGGCCTCCAGCAGGCGGGCGGCGTAGCGGGTGATGTTGCGGGTGAACATGATCGTCACCAGCGCCATGGCGCGGCAGCGGACGACGTAGCGCTTCAGCGGCGACCAATCCTTGGTCACCTCCAGGAAGACGTCGTAGGCGACGGCCTTGTGCTCGGTCTCCTCCATGGCGTGCCAGCGCCACAGCTTCTCGATCTCGGGATCGGTGGTGTCGAAGAGGTCGCGATGGCGCGCGTGCATCTCGGCCATCATGGCCGTGAAGTGCTCCAGGGCGATCGTCGAGATCAGCATGGCCATCGGGCCGCGCTCGCGGGCGAAGGTGACGCGCTTGCGGATCATCGCCTCGATCTCGGCCACCGGATAGCGCTCGCGGTCGATCAGGCTGTTGAGCTGGTGGTGCTCGCGTGAATGGATGGCCTCCTGGGCGATGAAGCCCTTGGCGTCCTGGGCCAGCTTGCCGGTCAGGCGGTCGCGATAGGCCTTCACCGCATCCATGAACATCCGCTCGCCGTCGGGGAAGGTCAGGGACATGGCGTTGAACACGGCCGTGGCGACGGGATCGCCGCCCAGCCAGTGACCTTGGCGCGCCGTCTCCAGGGAGAAGCGAATGTCGCGCGGGGCGACGTCGAGGTCGGCGGGCGTGTGCTTGGAGTCGGTCATGGCGTTCTAGGCTCCGGCGGTCTAGGGCTGTGACATCGGCCTGGACTCCAGACTTGGTTGTACTGACAAAAATGTCAATAGAAGCGTCCGCGCCTCGTCCGCCCCGCATCCGCCGCTCGCCCGAGGCCGCGCGGGAGAACATCCTGGCCGCCGCCGAGGCGATCCTGGTGGAGCAGGGACCCCAGGCGCTGAAACTGGCCGACGTCGCCAAGGCCGCCGGCGTCGTCCACGCCAACGTCATCCACCACTTCGGCTCGATCGCCGGGGTCGAGACGGCGTTGATGGAGCGGATGATCCGCCAACTGGCCGAGAAGATCATCGCGGGTTTCGACGGGGAGGGGGCGACGCCGGGTTTCGGCGCCCGGGCCCTGTTCGACGCCTTCGAGGCCAAGGGCGCGGCGCGTCTCGCCGCTTGGCTGGAACTGACCGGCGAAGGACGGCGGATGACGCTGGTGCGCGAGGTCGTCGACGCTGTGGTTCAGACCCGCCTGGCGCGTGAGGTGGTCGCCGACCGCGAGGCGGTGGTCGACGTCATCCTGCTGAGCATCATCCTGGCCGTCGGGGTCGGTCTGTTCGGTCCGACGCTCAGCGACCTGCTGGGGCGTCCTCCCGAGCGCGCGCGCGAACTGGCGCTGGAAATGATCCAGGACCGGATCAGCGACAGGGTCTAGGACGGATCGACATTCAAGGCAGCGCACAATTCCTGCCTTCCTGGGCCTTATGCCCAGGACCCATCGTTCCGAGGTCGCCGAGTTTGACCAGCGCTCTGGGCTGTTCAGCCCCGGCTCGCTTCCAAATCCCAGTCTGCCGCCGGCATCGGTCCTGGGCACAAGGCCCAGGAAGGCGAGTCATTGAATTCAACGCTGCTTTGACGATCCGTCCTAGGCGCGGGACAGCAGGGCCGGCAGGACGGCTTGCGTCAGCAAGGGCGCCAGGCGCAGCTCGCCCGGCGCGGCCGGATCGATCCAGGCCAGTTGCTCGATCTCGGCCCGGGCGGCGACGTCGCCCTCGACCCTGGCCAGGTACGTCGCCGATCGCACGGTGAAACCGGCCTCGTTGGCGGCCGGAGCGCTGAAATGGCCCAGCAGTTCGGCCGAGACGAGCCGGCACCCCAGCTCCTCGTCGAGCTCGCGGGCCAGGGTGGTCAGATCGTCCTCGCCGGCGTCGCGCTTGCCGCCCGGCTTCATGAAGGTGCTCGTGCCGCGCTTGCGGACCAGCAGCATCCGGCCAGTTTCGTCGCGGATCACGGCGGTGACGATGTCGAGGACGCGGCTCACGCCCCCAGCTTTTCCGCCGCCCACGGCGCGAAATAGGTGATGATCCCCGCCGCGCCGGCGCGCTTGAAGGCGGTCAGGCTTTCGAGGACGGCGCGGTCGTGGTCGATCCAGCCGTTCTGGGCGGCGGCCTTGATCATCGCGTATTCGCCCGACACCTGGAAGGCGTAGGTCGGCATGCGGAATTCGTCGACCAGCCGGCGCAGGATGTCGAGATAGGGCATCCCCGGCTTGACCATGACCATGTCGGCGCCCTCGGCGATGTCGAGCGCGACCTCGCGGATGGCTTCCTCGGTGTTGGCCGGGTCCATCTGGTAGGTCTTCTTGTCGCCCTGGCCGGCGGAAAGCTTGGCCGAGCCGATGGCGTCCCGGTACGGGCCATAGAAGGCCGAGGCGTATTTCGCCGCATAGGACATGATCATCACGTCCTGGAAGTTCGCGCCTTCCAGCGCGGACCGCAGCTTGCCGATCCGGCCGTCCATCATGTCGGACGGGGCCAGGATGTCGGCGCCGGCCTCCGCCTGCATCAGGCCCTGTTCGATCAGGCGCTCGATGGTCGGGTCGTTGAGGATCCTGCCGCCCTCGACCACGCCGTCGTGGCCGTGGTCGGTGAAGGGGTCC
>NZ_DATFAV010000123.1:0-9639 GCF_035254145.1 Caulobacter sp.
GTGGAACGGCGGTTCAGCGGTTCCTTCACGCCGTCGCCGGTGGCGACGGCCGGAGCGCTTTCACCCTTCCAGTCGACCGCCAGGACGGCGGCCGGGACGCCTTGCGAGACCAGGGCGTCAGCCACGGCCTTGGCGCGACGCTCCGAGAGCTTCACGTTGTACTTCGGCGGACCCGAGGTGTCGGCGTGACCGACGACGACGATCTTGGTCGCGTGACCATCGCTCGAGTACTTCGCGGCTTCCGAAACCACCGTCTGGGCTTCCGGCGTCAGGACCGATTGGTCGAACGGGAAGTAAACGATGAACTCGCGGGCCTCATACTGCGGCGGCGGCGGAGGCGGCGGCGGCGGGGGAGGCGGCGGAGGCGGGGGCGGCGGCGGCGGGGGAGGCGGCGGCGGGGGCGGCGGCGGAGGCGGCGACGCGAACGAGTAGCGCAGACCCACGGTCAGCGACTGGTCCTTGTACTGGCCTTCGAAGGCGCCCGGCTGCAGCGCGCCCGAACCGGTCGTCTGCCAGGTGTGCTCCGAACCGGTGATGTAACGGTAGGTGACGTCGATCTTCAGCTTGTCGGTGGCCTTGATCGAAGCGCCCGCCAGCGCCTGGTAGGCGAAGGCGATGTCGTCGTCGTCCGCCGTCAGGTTCTGGACCGCCACGTTCGACGCGGTGATCGGACCGACGTTGCTGAACTGGCCCAGCGCCTTGACGTCGACGCGGTTGATGCCGGCGCCAACGCCGACGAAGGGGTTGAACCAGGCGTCCGGAGCGAAGTCGTAAATGACGTTCGCCATCAGGGTCCAGGAATCGATCGAACCGTCCGGGCTGCCGCAGGTCTGCGCCGACGACGTGCGCGCCACGCCAGGGGTGCAGAGGCCGACCGGAACGCGAGCGGCGGCGCCGTGGACGCTCTTCAGGTCGCCGGGGCGGTAGCCGCCTTCGACTTCGGCGCGCCAGTTCGGGTTGAACTGATAGCCGAGACGGACGAAGCCGGTCCAATCATGGTCGGTCTTCCAGGCCCAGTGGGCGAACTCGCCGTCCGGGACGGTGCGGTCCGACGTGGACTTGATGCTCTGCGGCCAGTGGTAGCCAAGGTCGACCGCGCCGTACCAGCCGGTCTCTTGGGCCGAAACGCCCGACGCGGCGAACACCGCAGCCAGAGCGGCTCCTGCCAGGAGGTTGAGTTTCATTGTTGAAGAGCCCTCTATTGCCCTGCCCTACGCCGGAGACCGGCCTAGCGCTGTTATACCAAGGCAAACGCCACGGGAAAGTGTCGGCGAAGACACACTCGTCAGGTTTCGCCCCCCTGTTCTTCAAACCGGAAAGCTAAACAAGACCGCCCCTCAGAATCACTTCCGAGCGTGTCCGCCGAGCTCCACGAATGTAAGCGTCAGCTTTGCTGGGTTCGCACGTGGGGCGTTCGCGCGCAAGGTTTTGTGGCCGGGAAATGGTCAAGTATTCGCGGTCGTCCCCGAAAACCCCGGCCTCTTCACAGATGACTTCAGGTCACTGGCGCCGCTAGCCCCGCGCCGTCACCAGCCAGCAGGCCGAGGTCATCGTCGCGACGCCGTCCTGAACGAGAGGCGTCAGGGCCGCCGCCACCGCCTCGCCGACCGCGCGCCGCACGGCCTCGCCCGCGTCCTTGAGGATCGGGTTCAGCGGCCCGACCCGGAGGCTCATGGTCAGCAGTTCGTCGAAGGAGAGCGGGCGCGCGACATCCAGCGGCGTGATCGCGATCTCCCGCCAGCCGGCGGCCTCCAGGACGGCGCGCACGCGCGCCTGATCGGCGAAGGCGAAGCGTCCCGGCGCGTTCGTCTCGAAGCGGGGCGGCTCGGGCAGGAACGGCGCGGCGGCCCGCAGCGGAATCAGCGACAGCGGGTTCTCCTCGGGCGAGCGCCAGGCGGCGAAGGCCAGCCGACCGCCGGGCTTCAGGGCGCGGCGCAGGTTGGCGAAGGCGGCCACGGGATCGGGGAAGAACATCACCCCGAACCGCGAGACGACGGCGTCGAACACCGGATCGAAGGCGTGGGTCTGGGCGTCGGCCAGCAGGAACTCGGCGCCCTCGATCCCATCCTCGCCCGCGCGGCGGCGGGCCAACTCGACCAGGGCTCCGGAGATGTCGACGCCGAGGGCGCGGCCCGTCGGCCCCACGCGCCAGGCGGCCGCGAAGGTCGTCGCGCCCGAGCCGCAGCCGACATCCAGCACGGACTCGCCGTTCACCAGCCCAGCGGCCTCGACCACCGCCTCGGCGATCGGCGCCATCAGCCGGTCCAGCAACGCCTGGTGCTCGACCCAGGCCTGGCTGGCGCGATCCCAATAGGCCGCCATGTCGCGATCGGCGCTCGTGCTCATCGTCGTCTCCTCGTTGCCAGGATGATCCCGCCGACCCATCCTGCAAGTTCAAGCGCACTTGAGGTCAAGCGATGTTCGACATCGACATTTCCGAGCTTTCCCGGCGATCGGGCGTCAAGGCCTCGGCTCTTCGGTTCTACGAGGAGAAGGGCCTGATCGTCTCGACCGGCCGCCGGGGCCTGAAGCGCCTGTTCGCCCCGGAGACCGTCGAGCGCCTGTCGCTGGTCGCCCTGGGCCGCGCCTGCGGCTTCACCCTGGACGAGATCGCCGGCCTGCTGGGCGGCGCCGACATCGACCGCGACCGCCTGCGGGCCAAGGCGACGCAGCTGGACAAGCGGATCGAACAGCTGACCCGGATGCGCGAGGGCTTGCGCCACGCCGCCGACTGCACGGTTCCGGTCCTGACCGATTGCCCCCACTTCCTGCGTATCGTGAAGGCGGCGGGCCATCACCGTCGGCGCTATCGGGCCGAGGCGCTCTGAGGCGACGGCGGTCCCGCTAGGGCTTCGCGCCCAGCGCCTTCAACTGCGCCTCGCCGTTGGCGTTCTTGGGGTTGAGGACCACGGACCGGCTGTAGGCGGCGATCGCCGAGGCCTTGTCGCCGTCGGCGGCGTAGGCTTCGCCCAGGCTGTCGAAGGCGTTCCAGCTGTCGGGATGGAGGTCGGCCGCCAGCTTCAGGACGCCGACGGCCATGTGGGTGTCGCCGGCGGCCAGGCGCTGGTAGCCCCAGCGGTTCAGCTCAGTCTCGTCGATCTCGAAGCCGGGGTCGCGGGTCTTGAACGCCTGGTAGGTCGCCAGGGCCTTGTCGAAGCCGACCCGGTTCAGCTCGGCGGCGAAGGCCGCGCGGGTCGGCGGCGCGCCGGTGGACTTCGTCACGTCGATAGCCAGGAGATGGCGCGGCGCGCCGGTCTTGGCGACCGGCATATCGAGGAAGGCGCGGGCGGCGCCGTCGCCCTTCAAGTAGCCATCCAGGAATCTCAGGACATAGGTCTCGACCCAGCCGTTGGCGATCGACAGCTCATCCTTGTCATAGGCGCCGTAGTCGCCCTTCAGCCGCTGGCCGAACATCACCGAGAAGTTGGCGTGGACGTAGGGATACATCGTGACCTTGTAGAGGTCGGCGTATTTCATCTTGGCCAGGAAGCTCTGATCCCGGTTGACGTCGGCGGCCGTGTCCTCGACCGACTTGGGCGCGGCCGCGATGTAAAGCATCGGCGCGGTGACGCGGGCCGGGGTCAGATACTGGGACTGCTTGACGATGTTCGGCCAATAGCGGACCGAGCCGTCCAGCGTGACCAGGGCCCGGATGCGGCCGTCCTTGGCCGCGGCCATGGCGTTGGCCAGTCCGCCCCAGCTGTAGCCGGCCACGGCTAGGCGGCTCGTATCGGCCCGGGGCAGGCCATGGGCGTAGCCGATCAGGAATTCGATGTCGCGGACCTGGGCCTCGACGCCCTCCAGGTCGGTGGTCATGCCACGCGAGGCCTGGCCGAAGCTGGGGCTGGCGATGACCAGATAGCCATGGCTGGCCAAGTATTCGCAAAGGTCGGCGTTCTCGTAGGCCTCGGCGTTGAAGCTCGGCGCATAGATCACGACCGGGAACTTGCCGCTGGCCGGCGCGGCGTCGAGGCGGGCCGACATCGGGGCGGCCAGCTCGGCCTTCGCTCGCGTCGGCGGCAGCGTGGCGACCTGGGCCGCCGCGAACTTGGCCTGCATCGCGCCGCGCTCGGCCGGCGCGTGCTCGAAGTCGTCGGCGGTGACGCCGAGCTTGACGTAGTCGCCCACCGTCAGGCTTCGCCCCGAACCCTTGGTCGCGGGGTACCAGATCAGGGTCTGGATGGGACGCGCCCGCTCGCCCGTGATCGGCTTCCCGGTCTCGACATCGGTCTCGCCACGATAGCCGCGCGAGAAGTCGTACTGCTCGACGACCTTCAGGCCGACGGCGTTCGGGCCGGGCGCGTTGTGGCGGGTGAAGTTGGAGGCCGCGAACGCCCCCGACGGCGCGACGACCAGCGCCAGAAGCACGAACACCAAACGCATAAGCTTCACCCTCCGAACGCGACGGCCATCGCCGCGCTCGCGTCTCGACACAACTAAAAGTTTTGTAATCCACCGCCTCGATCTCGACCGTCACCACGCCTTCACGGGTCGCGAGCCGCCGCGAGGCCTCCCACTACCGCAGGGATGCGTCCCGCAGGCGGCGGCGCTTGCCGCCCAGGGCGTCGGGGCGATTGAGCTTCTTGCGGTACTCGTCGCGGCGCTCGTGGATCGAGGCGATCACCAGGCCCATCGGCACGCCGATATCGACCAGCACGGCCTCGGAGAGCTGCAGGGAAGCCTCGATGGTCTCGGGCACGGCGTCGGTGGCGCCCAGTTCGTAGAGCCGGGCGGCATGGCGGGCGTCGCGGGCGCGGGCGACGATGGACAGCTCGGGACGCGCGCCCCGGGCGGCGGCCACCACCGCCTCGGCCGCCTCGGGCGCGTCCATGGTGATGACCACCGCCCGGGCCGTGGCCAGGCCGCAGCGCTCCAGAAGCTCCACGCGCGAGGCGTCGCCATAATAGATCTGCCGGCCTTCCCGGCGGCCCTGCTCGACCAGGCGGGCGTCGCGCTCGACCGCGATCCACGGCAGGTCGTGGCGGCCCAGCATGTCGCCGACCAGCTTGCCGACCCGGCCATAGCCGATGACCAGCACCTGGCCGGCCGGCTCGGGACCGACGCGGTCGGGTTCTCCGACTGGGGCCTCGCTGATCGGGGCCGGCGCGCCCTTGCGCCCCAGGCGCTGGCCCAGCGCCGCCAGGCCCGGGATCAGGAACATGGTCAGGGTGGCCGAGACCAGCACCGCCTGGCCGATCGCCGGCGAGACCACCTGCGCGCCCATGGCGTTGTCCAGCAGAACGAAGGCGAACTCGCCGCCGGCCGCCAGGATCAGCGCCGCCTCGATCGCGGCCTTGCGGCCCAGGCCCATCAGGAGGCCGATGCCCCACACCACCGCCACCTTGACCACCAGCAGCCCCACGGCCGTCGCCAGGATGACCATCGGCTTGGCCGCCAGCAGCGACAGGTCGAGCCGGATGCCCAGCGAGACGAAGAACAGGCTGAGCAGCAGGCCCTTGAACGGCTCGATCTTGACCTCGACCTCGTGGCGATACTCGGTCTCGGCCAGCAGGATGCCGGCCACGAACGCGCCCAGCGCCATCGACAGGCCCGACATCTGGCTGACCAGGCCCGCCCCGATGATCACCAGCAGGCAGGCGGCCATGAACATCTCTTCGCTCTTGGCCTTGGCGACCGACTTGAGCATCGGGCGCAGGGCCAGGCGTCCGACCAGGACGATCAGGCCCAGCCCCAAGGCCGCCGGGGCCAGGGAGAGCAGGTCGGTCATCCTGAAGGCGCCGTTGCCGCGCCCCAGGATCGTCAGGGTGATCAGGATCGGCGCCACGGCCAGGTCCTGGAACAGCAGCACCGAGAAGGTGGCCCGGCCGGCGTCCGAGTGCAGCCGCCGCCGCTCGGCCAGCACCGGCACGGCGATGGCGGTGGACGACAGGGTGAGGGCCGCGCCGATCGTCAGGGCGGCGGCCGGCGGCTGGCCCAGCAGCATCGCCCCCGCGCCCAGGACCAGGGCGCAGCCGATCACCTGGGCCGCCCCCAGCCCGAACACCAGCTTGCGCATCAGGCGCAGCCGCTCCCACGACAGCTCCAGCCCGATCATGAACAGCAGGAACACCACCCCGAACTCGGCCAGTTGGGCGATTTCGGCGGGGCTGTCGACGGTGACGTAGTCCAGCCACGGCGCGACGTGGATAAAGCGGCCCAGGCCGAACGGCCCCAGGATCACGCCGGCCAGCAGATAGCCGAGGATGGGATTGATCTTCAGGCGTTTGAAGATCGGCGCGACGATGCCGGCGGTCGCCAGGAACAGGACCAGGTCCTTGTAGCTCGCCGCTGATACCTCGTGCGCCACGCGCCCTCCTTGTTTCGCCGCCTAGACCGGCCGCCTGAATCGCACGCCGGGTCCCGACTCGTCGGCCATGATCAACGCCACGCCTCCCGCCTCGATCGCGTCGATCAGGAGCCGCTCGGTGCTATGGTGCAACGTGTGGCGCTCGGTCTCGAAGTCCTTGACCGTGCTGCGCGACACGCCCGCCCGGTCGGCGAGCTCGCCCTGGGACCAGTTGATCAGCCCGCGGGCGGCCCGGCATTGCGCCGGCAGGAGAATTTTTGCGTACGGCATCTGGAACATCCGGGCGATGTCACCCATATTGGTTGAGTACGCCCGAAAAAGCTGATCGTCAAGGAGAGCCTTTGCACCACACCTCGCTGATCGCCACCATCGTCGCGGGTCTCGGCCTGGCCTTCGTCTTCGGCGCCATCGCCAACCGGCTGAAGCTGCCGGTGCTGGTCGGCTATCTGCTGGCGGGGGTGCTGGTCGGGCCGTTCACGCCCGGCTACGTGGCCGACCAGGAGCTGGCCCCGCAGTTGGCCGAGATCGGCGTGATCCTCTTGATGTTCGGCGTCGGCCTGCATTTCTCGCTGAAGGACCTGATGGCGGTGCGCAAGATCGCCATTCCAGGCGCGGTCGTGCAGATCACGGCGGCGACGGTGATGGGCCTGGGCCTGGCGCTGGCGCTGGGCTGGGGCGTCGGGGCGGGCGTGGTGTTCGGCCTGGCCCTGTCGGTGGCCTCGACCGTGGTTCTGCTCAGGGCCCTGCAGGAGCGGCGGCTGATCGAGACCGGGCGCGGCAAGATCGCGGTCGGCTGGCTGATCGTCGAGGACCTGGCCATGGTCCTGGCGCTCGTCCTGCTGCCGGCCCTGTCGGGCGTGCTGGGCGGCGAGGCCCCGACCTCCGGGAGCGGCGGCGGCGTGCTGACGGCCTTCGCCATCACCATCGGCAAGGTCGTGGCGTTCGTGGCCTTCATGCTGATCGTCGGCCGGCGGGTGATCCCCTGGATCCTGCATCGCATCGCCCACACCGGCTCGCGCGAGCTGTTTCGCCTCGCCGTGCTGGCCATAGCCCTGGGCGTGGCTTTTGGCTCGGCGGCCTTGTTCGGCGTCTCGTTCGCCCTGGGGGCCTTTTTCGCCGGCATGATCATGGCCGAGAGCGAACTTTCCCAGCAGGCCGCCAACGAGACCTTGCCTCTGCGCGACGCCTTCGCCGTGCTGTTCTTCGTCTCGATCGGCATGCTGTTCGACCCCATGGTGCTGCTGCGCCAGCCGCTGGCGGTGCTGGCGACCCTGGCGATCATCGTGGTCGGCAAGTCGATCGCCGCCCTGGTCATCGTCCTGGCCTTCCGCCGACCGATGAGCACGGCCCTGACCATCTCGGCCAGCCTGGCCCAGATCGGCGAGTTCTCGTTCATCCTGGCGGGCCTGGGCGTGTCGCTGAAGCTTCTGCCGCCGGAAGGCCGCGACCTGGTTCTGGCCGGCGCCATCCTGTCGATCCTGATCAACCCGCTGCTGTTCGCCCTGCTCGACCGCGTCCTGCCCGGCATGATCGCCAAGGAGGCCAAGGCCCGGGGCGAGCCGCCGCCCGCCCTGGCCGCGGCCCAGCCGCACGCGGTGCTGGTCGGCTACGGCCGGGTCGGCAAGGCCGTCGCCGAGGGCTTGAAGGGCCGCACGCCCCTGGTCGTGATCGAGGACGACGTCGAGCGCGCCGAGGACCTGCGCAAGGCCGGCTTCGAGACCGTCAGCGGCAACGCGGTCAAGCCCGAGGTGCTGCTGGAGGCGGGCCTGGACAAGGCCACCCACCTGTTCGTCGCCGTGCCCAACCCGTTCGAGGCCGCCCGGATCATCGAGCAGGCCCGGGCCGCCAACCCGGAGGTCCTGATCGTCGCCCGCGCCTATACCGACGCCGACGTGACCCTGCTCAAGCAGATGGGCGCGGCCCACGCCCTGATCGGCGAGGAGGAGATCGCCCGGGGCATGCTGGCCAAAGCGCCGCGCAGGGCCGCGCCGGCGGCCGCCGGGGGCCACTAACGGGCCGTCCGCCTCCTTGGACGGCTCATCAATCCCCCGACCTCCCCGGCGAATGCCGGGGCCCAGATTCATTCGGAGTGATTTGGGATGCTGCGATATCTCGCGGCGCTAGCCAGTAGACGTTAGGGGGCTCGATCTGGATCCCGGCATTCGCCGGGAAGGTCGGGTTTATGGATCGAACTTCTCCCCGGAGAAGGAGCCCTCCTTACATTTCACGGCGAGACGATCGCAGGGCTGAAGAGGTCGGCTAGCGGCCCAACTAAGAACTTCGGATCAGCAGCTTGTGGGCGAGCCGGCTAGGCCGCAACCTCTGTCGGAAGCGAGGGGATGCGCAATGGGATTGGGTGCTTGGCTGAAGAGCCTATTTGTTCAGTCGTCATGGCTGCACCTTCATCAAGAGCCAGCTTCTACAACGGGCGACCTGATTGATCTCATCGATAGATGTGTCGATGGCCGGCTACGCTACTCAATGGAATGGGACGACTTTATCTCCTGGGAACAGGCCAATCTTCACGTAGAGAACGCTCGGCAGGTTATCGGCATGCACGAGACCTGGCTGTTTTCTGGAAGCCAGGCGCAGCGGAATGCCTATTGGTACCGAGTGGTTGAAGAGCGGAACCGCCTAGCCGCTATCCTTGGGCGATCTCAGCGACAACTGCCCGCGCTGAGCGTCGAGGAGCAAAGGATCATAGACAGCGCAGCTTCCTGAACCCGATGTCCGCCTTCCACCCTAAGCCGTCATCATCTAGGGCCGCTAATGGCGACGCCACCGGCCCGACGCACCTCTCCCCGCTTTTCCACTAGCCACCGCGCCCTGCGACCGGTAACGCCGCGACATGATCCAGCCTCACGCCTCGGGCGGCTACATTCTCGAAGAACTCACCGTCGGCATGACGGCCGAGAAGCACGTGCCCGTCACCGAGGACCGTATCCGGCTGTTCGCCGAGGCGTCGGACGACTTCAACCCGGTGCACATGGACGAGGCGTTCGCCGCGCGGACCGCCTATCGCGGCCGCATCGCCCACGGCCTCCTGTCCGCGTCGTTCGGCTCGGCCGTGGTCGGAACGATCCTGCCGGGCGCGGGGGCGATCTATCTCTCCCAGACCCTGGCCTTCCATCGGCCGGTGCGTATCGGCGACGTGGTGGTCGCCCGCGTCACGGTGGCGGCGATCGACGAGACCAGCGCCCGCGTCACCCTGCGCTGCGAGGCCCTGGTCGGCGAGGACCTGATCATGGACGGCGAAGCCGTCGTGCGGGTGCCGCGCCGCCGTCGTCCGCTCAAGGATTGAGGTCCCGCTCCTCGCAACGGCGCCCCTCTTC
>NZ_DATFAV010000124.1:0-13998 GCF_035254145.1 Caulobacter sp.
ACTTCCCCCTCCGGTCCTTCGGACCACCTCCCCCGCTGGGGGGAGGATTTCAATTCAGCGGATTCAGCAGACTCGGCGGCCGGGGCTTTGGCTTGGGCGGCGCGGGGGGCGGCGCGGGCGGGGCGGCGACGGCGGGGGGCGGCGGTTCGCTCACCGCCTCCAGCGCCTTGTTGATCCGGGCGATCTCGTCGGCGGTCGGGATGCGGCGGCCGGCCACCGTGCCCTGGGCCATCACGCGCTCGCCGGTCGGGGAATTGGCGTCGGGCACGGACACCAGCTTGGCGTCGGGCAGGACGAGGTTCGACACCCCCAGCATCTGGGCCATGGCCCCGGTCGCGACCGGGCTGGCCGGCGCGGCCTGAGCGGCCAGCACCTCGGGCGGCGCGGCCTCGAGCGTGCGCGGGTCGGCGGCCATCAGGATGTCGGCCGAGACGGTCTCGTTGCCCGAATAGCGCCCCCGGAACGCCGCCAGCGTTCCCGACGGGCCGGTCCAGCGATAGAAGATGTGCTGGCCGAACTGGCGCAGCTTGACCAGGGTCGGCGCCCAGTACGGGGCCACATAGTCGGCGTGGTAGTGGGTCGCCGTGCCCACGGGCTTGAACACGAAGCCGTTCAGCGCCCGACGCGCCACGCTCTGGGCGTTGGCCCACAGGGCCGGGACCGGGACCCGGGCCAGCGAGCCGTCGCAGGCGAAGCTGAACTGGCAGCCGGTCGCCCGGGCCGCGCCCTCGTAGATCACCCCGCAGATCGACTTGGGATAGCCTGGGTGACGCATCCGGTTGATTACCGTCTGGGCCACGGCCATCTGGCCCTCGCCCGGCTCGAACCCGGCCTCGTAATAGACCGCTTGGGCCAGACAGTTCAGCGCCTTGGCCCGGGCGTCGCTCGAGCCGGTCAGAACGAAAGGCCGCGCCGCCTCCAGCGCGTCGGGCGCCATGGGGCGCAGGCTGTTGATGATCCGCGCCTCGTCGAAGTCGGGTTCGCGGTCGCCGATGCGCGGAATGTCCTTGAGGTTGATGACCTCCCAGCCCTCGACGCGGCCCCAATAGTCCTTGTGCGGACGCGGGTCGTGGCGGTGGGCCAGGGCCAGCATGGCCGGATCGAAGTCGGCGACGTAGCGGCGCAGGGCCCGTTCGGTGAAGCTGCCCGTCACCCGCACCAGCCCCGCCTCGCGCCCCGCCCCGGCCGGGACGTAGTAGGTGGAGGTCGAGCACGCGCAAAGGCCGCCCGCGACCAGCACGGTCGCGACGGCCTTGCGAACCGACGATGCGCTCAGGGTCCCCACCCCCGGTCTCTTGTCGACTACTTGCCGCCGAGCGTGGAGCGCAGCATCCAGGCGTGCTTCTCGTGCGCCTGCAGGCGCTGGGTCAGCAGGTCGGCCGTGGCCTCGTCGCCGGCGTCGTCGGCGGTCGGGACGCTGTCGCGCAGGGTGCGGATAACCGTCTCGTTGTCCGCCAGCAGCTCCTTCAGCATGGCCTCCCACCCATTCTCGGGATCGCCGTCCTTGATGCTCGAGAGATTGCCGAACGCGGCGTAGCCCTGCGGCGCCAGCTCGCCCAGGGCGCGAATGCGCTCGGCGATGGCGTCCAGGGCGGTCCATTCCTCGGTGTACTGACCTTCCAGCAACACATGCAGGGACTGGAAATTCGGGCCGCGAACGTTCCAGTGATAACCGTGCGTCTTGAGATAGAGCGCGTAGCTGTCGGCCAAGACCTTGTTCAGCGCCGCGGCGATGTCGGAGCGTTGCTTGGCGGTCAGTCCGGTGTTCAGAGCGTCAGCCATCGTAATCTCCCGTGTTGCGCGTTCTAGGTAAGCGTGTCCATGCTCTTGGCAAGACATCTTTGCCGGGAGCGGAGATGGAGAACAAAGACGCCCACCCCTTGCCCGCGGACGAACAAGGACGCCTCCATGGCCTGATTAGCGCTTGGCTGATCCCTCCGGTTCCGCCGCCGGCGTGGCGGTGCGCCGTGGCCGCGCTGATCGGCGTGGCCATGGCCGTGTTGATGCGTGTCGCCCTGCTGGGGCTGCACGGCGGCGTGGGCGCCACCCAACCGTTCTTTCCGGCCATCATGATCGTGACGCTCTACGCCGGATGGCGCTGGGGCCTGATCCCGACCCTGGCGGGCGCGGCCTTCGGCTGGTGGCTGTGGGGCGGCCGCGACGGCGTTCCCCTGTCCGAGGACGAGCTGGCCACCATGGTCATCTACCTGCTGTGCGGGGCTATGGTGCTGGCCGCCGCCGAGGGCCTGCGCGGGGCGATGCGCAGCCTGGCCATGGCGCGCGAGGAACTGGCCGGCGCCGAGACCCGCCTGCGGGTGACCCAGACCGCCGCCGGCGTGGGTCCCTGGGACTTCGACCTGGAGACCGGGGAGCTCTATCTGTCGCCCGGCGCGCGACGGAACCTGGGCGCGCCCCTGGAAGGCCCGGTCCGGCTGTCGGACATGGCCGCCTATGTCCACCCCGACGACCGGCCGATGGCCCAGGCCCGCGTCAGGGCCGCGCTGGACGGCTCCCAGGACTACGAGGTCGAGTACCGGCTGGCCGACACCAGCCAGGGCGAGCGCTGGGTCCATGGCCGGGGCGAGGTGATCCGCGACGAGCGCGGCAAGCCGCTGCGGCTGATCGGCCTGAACTTCGACGTCACCAATCGCCGCCGCGCCGAGGAGCAGGTGCGCGAGAGCGAGGCGCGGTTCCGCAACCTGGCCAACAGCGCCTCCGCCCTGATGTGGACGACGCGGCCCGGCGGGATCCGCGAATTCGTCAACCAGGCCTATGTCGATTTCGCCGGCATGGACTACGAGGGCGCCCTGACCCTGGACTGGCGCACGCGGCTCTTTCCGGACGACCTGCCCGGCATCCTGAAGGCGCAGGTCCAAGGCGAGTCGTCGCGCAAGCCGTTCACCCTGGAGGGCCGCTATCGCCGGGCCGACGGCCAGTGGCGCTGGCTGAAGTCGTTCTCGCAGCCGCGCTTCGATCCGTCCGGGGCGTTCGCGGGCTTCGTCGGCATCGCCTTCGACATCACCGACGCCAAGCAGGCCGAGCAGAACCTGACCAACATCAACGAGCTGCTGGCCGAGCGGGTGGCCGCGGCGGTCGCCGAGCGCGACGCGGCCCAGGCCGCCCTGATGCAGGCCCAGAAGCTGGAGGCGATCGGACAGCTGACCGGCGGAGTGGCCCACGACTTCAACAACCTGCTGACCGTGATCATCGGCGCGCTGGACTCCGTAGGCCGCCACCCCGAGGACGACGCGCGCCGCGCGCGGATGATTGCCGCCGCCCTCGCCGCCGCCCACCGGGGCGAGAAGCTGACCCAGCACCTGCTGGCCTTCGCCCGCCGCCAGCCCCTGAAGCCCGAGGTCTGCCGCGTCGACCGGCTGATCGCCGAGAGCGAGGAGTTGCTCAAGCGCGCCGTGGGCGACGCCTACGGCTTCCACCTGCGGCTGGGCGCGGGCGTGCGCTCGGCCCGGATCGACGCGGGCCAGTTCGAGGCGGCGCTGCTGAACCTGGTGGTCAACGCCCGCGACGCCACGCCGTCCGGCGGCGACATCACCATCGAGTCCCGCGCGGTGACCATCGCCGAGCCGCGCGGGGACCTGGAGCCTGGGCCCTATCTGCGAGTGTCGGTGCGCGACACCGGCTCGGGCATGGATGCGACGACGATCGCCCGGGCCGTGGAGCCGTTTTTCACCACCAAGCCGCCCGGCGAGGGCACCGGCCTTGGCCTGTCGCAGGTCTACGGCTTCGCCCGGCAGAGCGGCGGCTCGGTCGAGATCGAAAGCGCGCCAGGCAAGGGCTCGACGGTGTCGCTGCTGTTGCCGGTGGCCGAGGCCGCCCAGGAGCGCGCCGTCCTGCCCAAGATCGATCACATCCAGTCGCAGACGCCGTCGCGGGTGCTGCTGGTCGAGGACGATCCCCAGGTGGCCGAGCTGATCGACGCCATGCTGCACGACCTCGGCCATTCGGTGGTCCGCGCCGGCGGGGTCGAAGAGGCCCTGTCGCGGCTGGACCAGGACAAGAGCATCCAGCTGGTGCTCAGCGACGTGATCATGCCCGGCGGCAAGAGCGGCGTGGACCTGGCCGAACAGCTGGCCGCCTCGCGCCCTGGCCTGCCGGTGGTGCTGTGCTCGGGCTACACCGGCGGCGACCAGGGCCGCGCCCGCGCCGGCGACTGGCCGTTCATCTCCAAGCCGTTCTCGCTGGAGGCCCTGGCCCAGGCCCTGGCGCAGGCGAGACCGCATTAGAGCGAAATCCCTCTCTCTGAGAGAGAGGGAGGGGCCCGCCGCGCAGCGGTGGGAGCGTGAGAGGTTTCACCGCCAAACGGAAAACCCTCAAGTCTCCGCGTAACGGCGGTGGACGAGCCCCGGCGTCTGGTTCTGAAGCCTCGTAACCTCTCACCCTCCCACGCCTGGGGCGTGGGCCCCTCCCTCTCTCAAAGAGAGAGGGATCCTATAGCGCTTGACTCACCCATAACTCTGCAGTTATGAAACAACCCATAGCCACAGAGTTATATATCTTGATCCCGCCAACCCCCGACACCCTGTTCCGCACCCTGGCCGATCCGACCCGGCGCGCCCTGTTCGAGCGGCTCTGCCGCGAGGGCGAGCAGACGGTCGGGGCGTTGACGGCCCAGGCCGGGGTCAGCCAGCCGGCGGTGTCCAAGCACCTGGCGGCGCTGAAGGCGGCCGGCCTGGTGCGCGACCGCCACGAGGGCCGCCAGACCCACTACAGCCCCCAGCCGGGCGCCCTGGCCCCGCTGATCGACTGGACGGGCCGGATGGCCGGCTTCTGGGAAGCCCGCTTCGACGCCCTGGAAGACCTTTTGAAGAGGATGGACCAATGACCGCTCAACCCGCTTCGGGCGCGCTGAAGACCGTCGTCGTCGAACGCCACATCGCCCACGCGCCCGAAAAGCTGTGGCGCGCCCTGACCCAGCCGCACCTGATGGAGGAATGGCTGATGAAGAACGACTTCCAGCCCACGGTCGGCCACCATTTCAACCTGCGCGGCGAATGGGGCGGAGTGCTGGACTGTGAAGTGCTCAGCATCGAGCCGCCCAGGAGCCTGTCCTACACCTGGAACTTCAAGCACGAAGATCCGGCCTACGACCTCACCAGCGTAGTGACCTTCACCCTGACGCCGACCGCGACCGGCACGCATCTGCGCATGGAGCAGTCGGGCTTCCGCCCCGACCAGAAGCAGGCCTATGGCGGCGCCCACGCCGGCTGGAAGACCTTCCTCGACAAGCTCGAAACCCTGCTGGCCCAGGGGGAATGAGCGCCATGAGCCGCCTCCTGCACCAGGTCCACCGCTGGCTGTCGATCGCCTTTGTCGGCGGGGTGCTGAACTATATGGTCGTGATGACCAAGGGCCAGCCGCCCTACTGGGTCGGGCTGTTCGCCCTGGTTCCGCTGATCCTGCTGGCCCTCACCGGGCTCTATCTGTTCGCGCTGCCCTACGCCCTGAAATGGCGTGGCGGCCGCGCCAAGGCTTGAGAGGCGATCATGGGCAAGATGAAGCCGGCCCCGGCGGGGGTTCCCGTCTCGGACCTGATCGACCAGGCCATCGCCGAGCTGGGCGACTGGCGCGGCGAGATCCTGGCCCGCCTGCGCAAGCTGATCCACGAGGCCGATCCGGACGTCGTCGAGGAATGGAAATGGGGCAAGCCGGTCTGGTCGCACGCCGGCCTGATCTGCACCGGCGAGACCTACAAGGCCTATGTGAAGACCACCTTCGCCAAGGGCGCGTCCCTGCCCGATCCCATGGGCCTGTTCAACTCCAGCCTGGACGGCAATGTCCGCCGCGCGATCGACTTCCGCCGGGACGAGGGGTTCGACGAGACGGCGTTCAAGGCCCTGGTGCGGGCCGCGGTGGCGGCGAATGTGGCCAAGGGGAAATAACAAACCCGATCTCCCCGGCGAATGCCGGGGCCCAGATCGAGCCCGCTGAGCGCGCCCTGTAACGAAGGCGCGGGGCGCGCCCACTCAAACCTCTCCGGATGAATCTGGGCCCCGGCATTCGCCGGGGAGGTCGGATGTTGGGTCAGCCTAGGAACTCAAGAGCGAGATCGCGCCAATCAGCATTGGTTTCTTCAATCAACATCAGCTTCCAAGACCGACGCCATTCCTTCATCCGCCGTTCGCGGATCAGGGCGCTCTCGCGGGTCTCGTGCTGCTCACACCACACCAGCATCGTGCAGCCGTACTTCGCGGTGAAGCCCCGCACCCGGCTCTGGTGTTCGAAAACCCTGCGCGCGAGGTCGTCGGTGGAGCCGATGTAGAGGGTTCCGTTGCGCTGGCTGGTCATGATGTAGACGTAGAAGGCCATGATCCAGAGTTGGCGAGCCAACGGCCATAAATCAACTCATAATTGCACAATGCTCCGACCTCCCCGGCGAATGCCGGGGCCCAGATTCATTCGGAGCGGTTGGGGTGATCGCGCCAACGGTCGTGCGAGCATCCACTAGATAGCGGGCTCGATCTGGGCCCCGGCATTCGCCGGGGAGGTCGGGTGGCAAGGTTCCCTGCCCAATAAGTAAGTAAACTTTCACTGAAGTGACATGGAAGCCGCCTATAGCGCGGGCGTGACGGGGCGCGGGGGCGTGGCGCGAGACGAATCGCGCGCGTATCGCTAGCTCCTTCGCCTATCCCAAAGGACGGCCATAAGGCCGCGTAGAAGGTCTCTCTCATGCGCTATCAATCTTCCCTCAAGCTGGCGTGCCTCTTGGGCGTGTCCCTGCTGGGCGTTGCGACCGCGGCCCAGGCCCGCCAGGCCGCCGAGCCCAACACCGCGCTCGAAGAAGTCGTCGTCACCGCCGAGCGCCGCTCGGAAAACCTGCAGAAGGTGCCGCTGTCGGTGGCCGCGGTCGGCGGCGACCAGCTGCGCGCCGTCCAGGCCGGCGGCGAGGACATCCTGGCCCTCTCCGGCCGCGTCCCCAGCCTCTACGCCGAAACCACCACGGGCCGGATCTTCCCGCGCTTCTATATCCGGGGCCTGGGCAACATCGACTTCTACCTGGGCGCCTCGCAGCCCGTGTCGATCATCCAGGACGAGGTGGTGCTGGAGCACGTGACCCTGAAGTCGAACCCGATGTTCGACATCAAGCAGGTCGAAGTGCTGCGCGGCCCGCAAGGCTCGCTGTTCGGCCGCAACACCACCGCCGGCATCATCAAGTTCGACACCGCCAAGCCGACCCAGGACTTCCAGGGCCGCTTCTCGGCCTCTTACGGCAGCTACGGCACGACCACCTTCGACGGCGGCGTCGGCGGCCCGATCGTCCAGGACAAGCTGGCCTTCCGCGTGTCGACCCTCTACCAGCACCGCAAGGACTGGGTGGACAACACCTTCGCCGGGACCAGCGCCGACGGCACCGTCACGCCCAAGAAGAACGCCATGGGCGGCTATGACGAAAAGGACGTGCGCGTGCAGGTCCTGGCCACGCCGAACGACAAGCTGACCGTGCTGGCCTCGGCCCACGCCCGCGACTACGACGGCACCTCGACCCTGTTCCTGCGCAACGCCCTGACCAAGGGCTCGAACAAGCCCAACGCCCCGCGCGACAAGGTCGCCTTCGACGAGGCCGACAACAACCCGCAGGCCTATCAGATGGCCGGCGCCACGCTGAACGTCGCCTACGACTTCGGCGGCGTCACCCTGACCTCGATCAGCGCCTACGAGGCCGCCAAGGGCAAGAGCCGCGGCGACACCGACGGCGGCGCCGCGGCCAACTTCCCGGTCAATGGCGTGCCGAACGGCTTCGGCCAATCGATGGGCCAGCTGAAGGACCTGGACCAGGTCAGCCAGGAAATCCGCCTGGCCAGCAACGACGAAGGCCGCCTGAAGTGGCAGGTCGGCGGCATGCTGTTCAGCTCGGAAGACTTCACCAACTTCTACCAGCGCGCCTACTTCACCAAGGCCAACCCGAACAACTGGGTGGCCCTGCGCAACCTGAACACCTCGTGGGCCGTGTTCGGCCAGGCCAGCTACAAGGTCACCGACAAGCTGACCGTGACCGCCGGCGCGCGCGAGACCCAGGACGTCAAGAAGACCGTTCTGCTCAAGACCGCCGACACCGCCGCCGGCGCGGTCACCTACACCGGCCGCCGCTATGTGCGCCTGTCGGACAAGCAGCCCAGCTGGGACCTGTCGGCCCTCTATGAAGCCACCCCGGACGTCAGCCTCTACGCCCGCGTGGCCAAGGGCTTCCGCGGCCCGACCATCCAGGGCCGCTCGGCGGTGTTCAACGCCGACTTCACCACCGCCGACAGCGAGACGATCCTGTCGTGGGAGGCCGGCTTCAAGAGCCGCCTGCTGGACAACACCCTGCGCTTCAACGCCTCGGCCTTCACCTACGAGGTCAAGGACATCCAGCTGAACGGCAACGACAGCAACGGCAACGGCGTGCTGTTCAACGCCGACAAGGCCAAGGCCTACGGCCTGGAAGCCGACGCCGAATGGCGCCCGGTCCCCAACCTGCTGCTGACCGCCGGCGCCAGCTGGCTGCATAGCGAGATCAAGGACAAGCGCGTCTACGCCCAGGTCTGCGCCCTGAACGGCGTGGTGGTCTGCACGGTGGAGAACCCGACGATCAAGGTCGGCGCCAACACCTTCGCCCAGATCGACGGCCAGCCGCTGCCGAACGCGCCGAAGTACAACCTGAACTTCACCGCCCGCTACGACGTGCCCGTGGCCGACGATCGCCGCCTCTTCGTGGCGACCGACTGGAACGTCCAGGGCTACACCAACTTCGTGCTCTACAAGACCCGCGAGTTCTACTCGAAGGGCAGCTTCGAGGGCGGCGTGAAGCTGGGCTACGAGAACCTGGACAAGGGCTACGAGATCGCCCTGTTCGGCCGCAACATCACGAACGAGAAGAACCTCAAGGGCGTGATCGAGAACTACATGGCCGCGGTCTACAACGAGCCGCGCGTCATCGGCGTCTCGCTGAGCGCCAAGCTGAACTAGCGTTTCCTCCCCTGGAAGACCTCGAGCCCCGGAGCGAAAGCTCCGGGGCTTTTTCTTTGGAGGGTAGTGAGAGCGCACCTTCCCTCGCCCAAAAGAAAAAGGGCCGGTCCCTTTCGGAACCGGCCCCCATCCCAAGCTCGGCGACCCGAAGGTCGTCAGGCCTTAGTAGGTGAAGCGAACACCCATCTTGAACGTCCGGCCAATGGCGCCGGCGTAGTGGAAGGTGGTCAGGAAGTTCGGGTTCGACGAGTAGGAACCCGCGGCCAGCGGGGACTTCTGGTCGAACACGTTGCCGATGTTGCCGTAGATCTGGACCTGATCGTTGATCTGGGCCGTGGCGTTCATGTCGGTGTAGATGAACTTCTTGATGTAGCAGAACTTCGGCGCGATCGTCTGGTTGTTGTTGGCGTAGGTGTTGCCAGCAACGCAGTCGGTCGTGCCGTAGTCGTCGGCGGCGACTTGCTTGATCTTGTTGACGAAGTAGGTCGTCGCCGAGACCGTGTAGCGGCCGAACGCCAGGGTGTTCTGCCAGTTGCCGCGCCAATCGGGCGTGCCGTTGCCCGACGACAGTTCGTACGGACCCAGCGAGCCAGCGTACTTCTGCACCTTACCATCGGCGGTGTGCAGGTCGTACTTCAGCACGTGGGTGACTTCCACGCGGCTGGTCCACTTGACGTCGTCCCAGATGTTCACGTTGGCCTGGGCCGAGAAGTCAACACCCGAGGTTTGCGAGTAGTTGGCGTTCTCGAACGGCGCGTTGATGATCAGGACGCGCGGCAGGGCGTTGGGGAACAGCGGATCCGGCACGTCGACGACGTTACAGGAGTAACCCGGGCCAACGGCGGCGACCAGGGCGCAGCCTTCGGCTTGGGTCGCGCCCTTGAAGTACGCACCCTTCGCTTCGGCGATCTTGGAGCCGCTGACGATCAGGTTGTTCTTCTTGACGTTGTAGTAGTCGACCGTCATCGACAGCCAACGGGTCGGCTGCACGATGGTGCCCAGCGTGAAGCTGCGCGAGGTTTCCGGCTTCAGGTTCGGGTTACCGACCAGACCCGAGCCCAGCGAGTAGGACAGGGCGTAGGGGTTGGTCGAACCGCCGTGGGCGGTGACGAACGAGGTCGGCGGCACGTAGGTCGCGAAACCGGCGTACTGCGAACGCGGACCCGATTCAGCGAAGGTCGGGGCGCGGAAGCCTTCCGAGTACGTACCGCGGAAAGCCAGTTGCTTCATCGGCGTGTACTTGGCGCCGATCTTCGGCGAGAAGTGGCTGAAGCCTTCCGAGTAGTCGTCGTAACGACCCGAGACGTTGACTTCCAGGTCCTCGGTGATCGGAGCCTGCACTTCGAAGAACGCGGCCTTGACCGTGTGCTTGCCGAAGGCCGACGAGGTCGTCAGGCTGTAGGTGTCCAGACGGGCGTTCTGGTTGTTGTTTTCCAGAACTTCCTTACGGATCTGACCGCCGACGGCCAGCATCATGTCGCCGGCCGGCAGGGTCCACAGCTTGTGGGTGACCGAGCCGTCGAGCGACATCATCGACGAGTGCGAGTTCGTCACGATGTCCGGCGAGATCTTGTTGCGAACGTCGGCGGTGTTCTTCGACGGATCGACGAAGTTGTACGAGCCGGTGTTGATCGCGGTCATCAGGGCGTCGATGTTCAGGTAGCCGCGCTGGCGGATACGCAGGTTATCGCGGGCGCCGACGGCGTCGATCTGCCAGTTCCAACCGTCGCCGAACTCACCCTTCAAACCGGCGGTGCCGCGGATGACTTCGTTGACGCGGTTGCTGCCGGCCGGGATGTCGCCGAACAGATAGTAGAGACGCGCGGCGCCGTTGGCCGGATCGTTGGCGTAGGCGGCGGCGTAGGGGTTGTTCGGGTTCAGCGTGCGGCCCGGAGCCCCGGCGGTGGCGCAGTTCACGCCGGTCGAGCAGATCCACACCGGCAGAGTGATCTGCAGGGCCGACAGAGCCGGTTTGGCGCCGAACGGCTGGGTGTTCTGGACAGCGCGCGGCGCGTTCTTGATGTCGACTTCGTTGCTGGAATAGCTGCCGGTGACATAGGCCTCGACGCTGTCGCTGAGGCGCATGCTCAGGCGGCCGTTGAAGGCGTAGCGCTTCTGCAGCGGCTGGATCTGGTTGTAGGTGTCGACCAGGTTCCACTTACAGCCGGTGCCGTTCACATTGGCGCTGACCTGCGTGAAGGTGCCGTTGGCGCAGTTCAGGTTCAGCGAGGTGTAGACCTTCGCCGGGTCCAGAACGGTGCCGGTGCCCGTGCGCGGATCATTCAGGTCGCGGACGCTGGTGCGATAGACGATCGCGTTCGGCGTCTGCACGGCCATGTTGTTGTCGGCCGAGTTGTTGTCCAAGCCGCCGATCGAGGTCAGGTCGCGGTTGTTGAACGGGAAACCACGGCTGTGCGTCGTGACGCGGCCGTCCTTCTGGTATTCGCCGTTGATGTAGAAGTTCCAGCCGCTCTCCTGGTAGTCGCCGTAGCCCAGGGTGATGTCGGCGCGGCGATGCTCGGCGTCGCCGCGATCGCTCTCGCCGGCTTCCAGGCTGCCCTGCACGCCGACGAAGGTCTTCTTCAGCTTCAGGTTCACGACGCCGCCGATGGCGTCAGCGCCGTACGACGACGAAGCGCCGTCCTTCAGCACTTCGATCCGGTCGATCAGGCTGAACGGAATGGTGTTCAGGTCGACATAGGCGTTGTGGCCGTCGTCGTTGATCGGGAAGTTGGTCGAGCGCAGGCCGTCGACCAGCACCAGGGTCGACGAGACGCCCAGGCCGCGCAGCGACACGGCCGAACCACCGGCCGAGAAGCCGCTCTGGAAGCCGGTGCCGATCGAACCGGCGCCGTCGGCCGAGATCGTGCGGATGGCGTCCGAAGCGGTGGTGATGCCGGCGCGGGCCAGGTTTTCCGACGTCAGCACGGTGACCGGCGACGGGGTTTCGGTGTCCGTGCGGCGGAACAGCGAACCGGTGACGACAATTTCCTCAACTTGCGTCTGGTCGTTGTTCTGGGCAGCGGGCGCGGTCTGCGCGGCGGCTTGGCTGGCGCCGAGCACAGCCACGGCGGCGCCGCAGATCATGGAGGAAGCGAGCAAGCGCTCCCGGATGGACTTGGTATTCAAGGTGATACTCCCCAGCGTCTCTGCGTCGCGCATGCGCACATGCGCGGTCCCGGGTCGCGGATTGACCCGGCTGGCGGGGAGCTACGAACTTAATGGTTTTCAGGTCAACGGACATCGCGACCCCGAGTTCCATCCGTCGAAACGTGTCGCTTTAAGGCCACATGTTTACGCTTGCGCAATGAAACGATGACGGTTGTCGCAAACCAGTCCAGATAAAATCACTTTCATGTCTGAATCCGCCCCCCGGGGGTCGCGGCGTGACATTTACGGGTGCGGTGAAGTTTTCCGGATATTGTTTTAGGAGCGTCCCGCACCTTACTGCCATGGCCGTACGAAATCGTTTTTCGATTTTCTCTGCAAAATTCGAAACAAGTCTTCCAGATTACCAATCTGTAAGGCACAAAATAACGTCGGTTTCCCAAGATTCTCGATGAGCGCCGTTTATGAGGCGCGGAGGCCCGCTCCCGCGCGCTCCCCAACGTGCCCGTCGCCTGGGCGCCCTGCCCAGGGAATGGGCGAAAGCCGGACGGATTTGCATTTGGCGCGCGAGGCGCTATATCTGTCGGGTCAGTTATGCTCAGTTTCAGCATAACCCAGGCGTCGGAAGCTCAGGAGGGGCCCCGGCGTTTTTTGAGGCCCTGGAAATGCTCACTTTGAGCATAACGGAGGATCAGATGGCCGACGGGTTCGCCGCTCCCCAAGAAGCCTTCAAGGGGGAGTTCACCGCGCAGATCGAAGCGCAGACCGCGCCGATCTGGGAGAAGGTCAAGCATCACGTCACGCCGCTGGAGTGGCGGACGCAGGCCCCGCTGATCGCCGAGATCAACCGTCTCAAGCGCGAGAAGAACGCCGCGATCCTGGCCCACAACTACATGACGCCCGACATCTTCCACGGCGTGGGCGACTTCGTGGGCGACAGCCTGGCCCTGGCTCGCGAGGCGGCCAAGAGCGACGCGGCGATCATCGTCCAGGCCGGCGTGCACTTCATGGCCGAGACCAGCAAGGTCCTGTCGCCCCAGAAGAAGATCCTGATCCCGGACCTCAAGGCCGGCTGCTCGCTGGCCTCGTCGATCACCGGCGCGGATGTGCGGCTGATCAAGCAGCGCTATCCGGGCGTGCCGGTGGTGACCTACGTCAACACCACGGCCGACGTGAAGGCCGAGACCGACATCTGCTGCACCAGCGCCAACGCCGTGCAGGTGGTCGAATGGGCCGCCAAGGAGTGGGGGACCGACAAGGTCATCCTGATCCCCGACGAATTCCTGGCCCGCAACGTCGCCCGCCAGACCGACGTGAAGATCATCGCCTGGGCCGGCCATTGCGAGGTCCACAAGCGCTTCACCGCCCAGGACATCGCCGACATGCGCGCGGCCTGGCCGGGCGCGGAGGTCCTGGCCCACCCGGAATGCCCGGCCGAGATCCTGGAAGCCGCCGACTTCGCCGGCTCGACGGCGGCGATGAACGACTATGTGGCGGCGCGCAAGCCGGCCCAGGTGGTGCTGATCACCGAGTGCTCGATGGCCAGCAACGTCCAGGCCGAGAGCCCGGCGACCCAGTTCATCGGTCCCTGCAACATGTGCCCGCACATGAAGCGGATCACCCTGCAGAACATCCACGACGCCCTCGTTTTCGAGCAATTCGAGGTGACGGTCGACGCCGACATCATCGACCGCGCCCGGCTAGCCGTGCAGCGGATGATCGACCTGCCGCCGCCGGTGGTTCCGGCGCGGTACGACCTGGTGAAGGCCCGCCATCACGTGGATGTCGAGCTGATCTAAAGAGCTCCCTTCCCCTTGATGGGGGGGAGGGTTGGGGATGGGGGGACGCGGCCGATCCGCTTCCACCCAGCCCTTCGTCTTTCCGGATGGCTGAACCGCCGTGTTCACCCCCATCCCCAACCCTCCCCCC
>NZ_DATFAV010000125.1:0-3375 GCF_035254145.1 Caulobacter sp.
CACGCCCTTGACCGCGCGGGCGGCGTCCTCGGCGGTGCGGGCCTGGGTTTCCAGAGCCTCGGCCGAGGGCTCGTAGGGATCGACCAGGTCGAGTTCCGGATAGGGCGCGCGGGCCAGGCGGTCCTGCGGCGGCAGGCTGGCGTAGGGATCCTCCGGCGCCAGGCGCGCCATGGCCACGGCGCGCTCGATCAGCTTGGTGCGCGCCTCGGCGGAGATGTCGGAGCCCGACACGGTGGCGCTGCGCTGGCCGATGAAGACGCGCAGGCCGAGATCCCGGGCCTCCTCGCGCTCGACCTCCTCCAGTTCGCCCAGGCGGACGCTGACGGAAAGCGACTGGCGCTCGGCGAAGACGGCCTCGGCCGCGTCGGCCCCGGCCTTGCGCGCGGCGGCGACCACGTCATGCAACAGGTTTTCGTCCATGGGGTCTTATGGACTTTATCGCCTCCCCGGCGCAACGGGGGAGGTGGCCCCCCGGGGGGAAGGGGAGGGGGAAGGGGGAGCTTCGGGGTTACCCGATCGCCGACAGCAGCAGGGCCACCCCGGCGAAGATGTAGGCCAGCCAGGTGGCGACCATGCCCGCGGCGCGCGGGATCGAGGCGCCGCCGCTGTTGGATAGGCCCACCGCGTGGGCCACGCGGCCGACGAACAGCACCAGGCCCACCACATGGATCGCCAGCGGCGAGGCGCCGGCCACGGCCAGGACGGCCAGGGCGGCGATGCCGGCCGGCACGTATTCGGTCGCGTTGCCGAAGGCGCGGATGGCGCGCGCCAGCTCGGGGATACCCTCGTCGCCCAGCGCCACCTTGTGCTTCTGGCGCAGGCGCACGACCAGCAGCGACAGGACCAGCAGCAGGAAGAGGTGCAGGCCGGCCCACAGCGCCGCCGCGTGGCCGGAAACGATCGTGTCCATTACTCAAACCCTATGACGCCGCCCGCCCCCGAACGGCTGGCCATATGAGACCTTCCGCCGGGGATCGGCAACCCGCCCGCTTAAGGCGCCGTCTCGCGCGCGATCGGGTACAGCAGATGATGGTCGTCGTAGAACGGCGTGCGCTTGTAGAACCAGGCCAGGCGCGCGTCGGGATCGGCCGCGAACTTGGGCTCGGCGGCCAGCTTGGCCTCGAAATCGGCCTTCAGCTTGGGGTCGGCGGCCAGCATCTTCTCGGCCAGCGGCGCGATGGCGTAGGGCTCGATATATTCCACGCGGCTCAGGACCTCGGGGACCATGCCCCAGGCGAAGACGCTCTCGCTGGACTGCGGCTCCAGCAGCAGCACGACGAGGTCGCCCAGCGGCTGGTCGGTCGGCACGCGGACCGAGCCCTTGGGGAAGGTCCAGTCGCGCGTCTCGGTGGTGACCTTGTCGACGCTGATCTGGACGTGGCCCTCATTGGCGCGCGGGGCGATCTTGGGGTCGACCAGGCGGATCATCTCGACCTTGACGGTCTTGTCGGCGGTGAGGGTCTCCAGCGCCACGCCATGCAGCTTCAGCCGCTCGATGATGTCGGCGCGATAGCGGGGGACGTAGTAGGCGACGGGACGCTTGAGGCTCAGTGTCGAATGCGAGCCGTAGAACGGCGTCTGCCAGATCTCGGGATCGGCCTCGCCCAGCCAGCGGATTTCCTTCCGGCCCGAGGCGGGGCTGTCGTAGGTCTCGTACTTGATGCCCTTGAACGGGCGGATGTAGCTCGGCTTGTCATCGCCCATGAAGTTGGCCAGGACCTCGGCCGGCCGCAGGGCGCTGTCGGCGGCGATGGCCGCCCGCAGGTCGCCGCCCCTGTCGGCCAAGAGCTTCATCGCCGTTTCGATGAAGACGTAGGTTCCGAGCACACGCTGGACGTGGGGTTTCAGGCTATGGTTCTCGATCAGGATGGTCGGGACGTGGGCCGCCGCGCCCCAGCCGTTGGAGAAGCGCTCGCCGAGGCCGCCGTCATTGAAGCCGGCCTTGGGATTGTGCTCGTCGACGCCAAAGACCAGCTCGCCCGGAATGTGGCCCTCGGCTTCCAGGCTCTGGTTCATGACGGGTTTCAGCACCCCGTCCAGCCACTTGGCGATGGCCGGCGAGCGGTTCCAGACGCCGTTCTCACCGTTGAAGCCGTAGGTGACGTCGTACTGGTAGTCCATGCCGTCGGTCACGTGGACGTCGACATAGAGATCGGCCCTGTACTTGGCCTGCAGGCGCTTCAGGGCCTGCATCTCCGACTGGTCCAGCTTCATGAAGTCGCGGTTGAGGTTCTGGTTGGTGGCGGTGTTGCGCCAGCCCTGGATGCGCGGCCCGCGCTGGTTGGGGCGCGAATACGGACCCGAGCGTTCGTGGCCGTCGACCGACAGGATCGGGATCAGGACGAGATTGACCTTGTCCAGCAGGCCGTCCTTGCCGTGGAAGGCCATGTCCCGCAGCAGCATCATGCCGGCGTCCTTGCCGTCGATCTCGCCGGGGTGGATGCCGCACTGGACCAGCAGCAGGGGCTTCTTCGGGTCCAGCTTGTCGCCGTCCTTGCTGGCGACCACCGCGAAGATCGCGCGGCCCTGCGGCGAAACGCCGAAGTCCTCGACGCGGATCAGCTTGGACGCCTTGTCCAGCCGGTCGAACCAGGCGCGGGTGTCGGCGTAGGTCGGGCTGAAGTTGTGCTCGGCGTCGGCCTCGAACGGGGTGACCCACGGATCGGCCTTGTCTCGGATCAGCGCCTGGCTGGCGCCCTGCCAATGCGGGGCCGGCGGCAGGAAGGGCTGATCCCAGGGGTTTTTCGTCTGCGCCATCGCCGTGCTCACCATCAATACAGCGGACAGCGCCGCCAGGGTCAGTTGCCGCATTTCAGCCCCCTCAAGAAAATTGTCATCCGGGCGGAGCGAAGCGAAGACCCGGGACCGCGGAAAGCGCCGTGCTTCCGGCGGTCCCGGCTCGTCGCGCCGCGCGCTTGGCCGGGATGACAGCTATTTTGCCTTCCAGATCGGCGTGCCGTCGCCAGGCAACCCGAGCCGGGCCCATTTCTCGCTGACCGCGTCGACCACGGCCTGATCCATGCGGATCTCCTGGCCCCATTCGCGCTTGGTCTCGGGCGGCCACTTGTCGGTG
Source organism: Caulobacter sp. (assembly GCF_035254145.1). GTDB lineage: Bacteria > Pseudomonadota > Alphaproteobacteria > Caulobacterales > Caulobacteraceae > Caulobacter. The sequence goes on from NZ_DATFAV010000125.1 coordinate 3,074, forward strand.
GCGTCGAGACCGATCTTGGAGCCCAGGCCGCTCTCGGGCGAGGCGAAGTCGAGGTAGTCGATCGGCGTGTGCTCGATCACCGTGATGTCCCGCGCGGGGTCCATCTTGGTGCTGATCGCCCACATCACGTCCTTCCAGTCGCGGGCGTTGATGTCGTGGTCCACGACGATCACCCACTTGGTGTACATGAACTGGCGCAGATAGCTCCACACACCCAGCATCACGCGCTTGGCGTGGCCGGGATAGGCCTTCTTCATCGACACCACGGCGATCCGGTAGCTGCAGCCCTCGGGCGGCAGCCA
>NZ_DATFAV010000126.1:0-48115 GCF_035254145.1 Caulobacter sp.
GGCCGCGCGGGCGCAAGAAATAACCAAGTGTCGAGGTACCAAGGACGTGTCACGTCTGGTGATGAAGTTCGGCGGCACGTCGGTGGCCGACCTGGAGCGCATCCGCCGTGTGGCGCGCCTGGTCGCCGCCGAGGTCGCGACCGGCAAGCATGTGGCGGTGGTCGTGTCGGCCATGTCGGGCAAGACCAACGAGCTGGTCGCCTGGACCGACGGCGCCGGCCGCGCCGCGCAAGGTCTTCCGGAGTCTGACGACGAGTACGACACCGTCGTCGCCTCGGGCGAGCAGGTCACGGCCGGCCTGCTGGCCATGACCCTGCGCAACATGGGCCACAAGGCCCGCTCGTTCCTGGGCTGGCAGGTGCCGATCATCACCGACGAGGCTCACGGCCGCGCGCGGATCGAGGAGATCCCGCCGGAGAACCTCGAGGAATGCTTCGCCAACGGCGAGATCGCCGTGATCGCCGGCTTCCAGGGCGTGACCCCCAAGCAGCGGATCACCACCCTGGGTCGGGGCGGCTCGGACACCTCTGCCGTGGCCATCGCCGCGGCGGTCAAGGGCGCTTGCGATATCTATACCGACGTGGACGGGGTCTACACGACCGATCCGCGCATCGAGAGCAAAGCCAGGCGCCTGGCCAAGATCTCCTACGAGGAAATGCTCGAAATGGCCTCGCTGGGGGCCAAGGTTCTGCAGACCCGCTCGGTCGAGATGGCCATGGCCCATCGCGTCCCGGTGCGGGTGCTGTCCAGTTTCGTCGAACCGGGTGAAGCCCCGGGCCAAGGTACGATCGTCTGCGACGAGGAAGAAATCATGGAAAAGCGCATCGTCTCGGGCGTCGCCTACAGCCGCGACGAAGCCAAGATCACTCTCTTGGGCCTGCCTGACCATCCGGGCGTGTCCTCGCAGATCTTCGGGCGCCTGGCTGACGCCAACGTCAATGTCGACATGATCGTCCAGTCGCGCGCCCGCAGCGCCGCCACGGCGAACATGGAATTCACGGTCGGCAAGCGTGACGCCGCCCGCGCCGTCGAGATCGTCCGTACCGCCCAGAAGGAGATCGGCTTCGAGGACGTCGCGGTCGACGAGGATGTCGCCAAGGTCTCGGTGATCGGGGTGGGCATGCGCAGCCACGCGGGCGTCGCTCAGTCGATGTTCAAGGCCCTGGCCGAAAAGAACATCAACATCCAGGTCATCTCGACCTCGGAGATCAAGATCTCGGTCCTGATCGACGCGGCCTACACCGAACTGGCCGTGCGGGCGCTGCACGCGGTGTACGGGCTGGACCAGCTCTAGGGGCCTCGCCTCGCCGCAATAAACCGTCGCGTTCGGACGTTATGAGGGGCGCCAGCCCTCAAAGCCCGCTAAGAAGCTCTCATGTCCGACGTCTTCAAGTTCGACCCCGAGGCCAAGAGCGTCACCTTCCACGGCGACGCGGGCCTGGAGCTGCTCTACGACCTCCTGCTGCGCGCCAAGTTCGGCGATGGCTATGAGAAGCCGCTGCTGATCAGCCCGTGGCTGGCGGCCCTGCTGCGCCAACTGGACCAGGCCCTGCCGGACGAGGGCCAATGGTTCCCGGAAAAGCCCGGCCAGCCGATCTTCGACACCGACGACCTCCTGGCCATGGGCGACGCGGTCATCGAGGAAGGCCACACGGTCAGCTGGTGGAGCATGACCGCGCCGGAAAAGCGCGCCTATCTCCGCAACGTCGTCGCCGCTCCGCATCCGCTGACCGACCTCGAGGTCGAGTTCATCGAGAACGACATCGACGCGGCCCTGCAGCAGGCGCGAAAACTGGTCGCCGACGCCGACGCGCCCCTGGCTTTGCCGGGGCATGGCTGATTCCTCTATGGTCGCGGCATGGGCCACGACCTGACCGCCCCCGCTGAACTGTCGTTCCGCCGTTATGGCCAGGACGCGCCGCCGCACATTCACGCCTTCGACCAGATCGTGCTGCCGCGCCGGGGCGTGCTGGAGATGGAGATCGATGGTAGGGGCGGCCGGGTCGATCCGGGTCGCGCGGCGGTGGTGCCGCCTGGCGCGCGCCACGCCTTCGCCGCTTCGGGCGAGAACCTGTTCGTGGTGGCCGACATCGGCGAGGCGCTGATGAAGCCGTTCGAGGCCCTGCGCGAGCGGCCGTTCGCCCCGGTCACTGGCGCGGTGCGCGGCCTGCTGGACTATCTCGCCGGCGAGGCGCCCGGCGCAATCGAGACTGGCGTCGCCAGCCTGTGGACGCCGCTGCTGCTGCGCGGCCTTTCGGCGGCCCCGATCGCTGTCGATCCGCGTCTGGCCCGCGCCGTCGCTCTGATCGAGGACCGCTTCGACCAGCCCCTGACCGTCCGCGACCTGGCCGCCCAGGCCGGCATGAGCCAGAGCCGCTTCTTCGCGCGGTTCTCGGAGGCGTACGGGACGACCCCGCACGGCGCGCTGTCCAACGCGCGGCTGAGGGCGGCCCAGCGCCTGCTGACGGAGACCTGCCTCTCGATTGCGGAGATCGCCGTGCGCACGGGCCATGGCGACCAGAGCGGTCTGACTCGGCGAATGAAGGCGGTGGTGGGCGTGACGCCGAGGGCGTGGAGGCGGCGGCCAAAATCCTCCCCCTAGTGGGGAGGATCTTCCAAACCTCCGGGAGCTTTCGCCAAGCCGTCATCGGCGCGCGGTGATAAGCGGAAGCCCATGACCACCTCCCGCAATCTCCTTCTTGGCCTGTTGTGCGGCCTGGTCGCCGGCGCGTTCTGGGGTGGGGTGTTCCTGGCGCCCAAGCTGCTGGCCGACTTCACGCCGCTGCAGATGACCGCCGGACGCTACCTGGCCTATGGGTTGGCCTCGGCGGCGCTGCTGCTCCCGGCCTGGCGGACGGTGCTCAGGAAGATGGACGGCCGAGACTGGCGCGATCTCTTCCTGCTGAGCCTGCTGGGCAACCTGATCTACTATGTCGGCCTGTCGGTCTCGGTGCAGAGCGCGGGCGTGGCCCTGGCCTCGCTGATAATCGGCCTGCTGCCCGTCACCGTGACCCTGGTCGGATCCCATTCCAGGAACAGAGGGGCGGGGGAGGGCGTCGCGCTGCGCCATCTGGCCGCGCCGCTGGCCTTGGTGGCCGCCGGCGGGGTGTGCATCAACGTTTCGGTGTTCACCGACAGTCATGGCGTCGGGATCGGCCGCCAGGTGGTCGGCGTGCTGGGAGCGGTGCTGGCCCTGGCCATGTGGACCGCCTACGCCGTCTGGAACGCCCGCCGACTGGCGGCGACGCCGAAGTTCAACAGCCACGAATGGTCGCTGCTGACGGGGGTGGCCACCGGGCTGCTGGCGCTGGTCCTGGTGATCCCGGCCTTCGCGCTGGGCGGCAAGGTCCATGCGCCGGCCGCCTGGGGCTGGTTCTGGATGGTCAGCTTCGCGGTGGCGATCGGGGCCTCGGTGATCGGCAACGGCCTGTGGAACGCCGCCAGCCGCCTTCTGCCGCTCAGCCTGTCGGGCCAGCTGATCGTGTTCGAGACCCTGTTCGCCCTGCTATACGGCTTCCTGCACGAAGGCCGTTGGCCACGTAGCCTGGAGACGGCTGCGATCGTGCTGATGCTGGCTGGCGTGCTCTGGTCGGTGCGGCTGCACCAGCCGAAGGCGGACCTGGCCTAGATCTGGGGCGTTCGCGCAGCGATGCGTAGAAGGCGCTGGCGCAGCCACCACAGGCCGACGATCGAGAAGAACAGGAGGAGGGCCGTGCCCAGTGTCTTGCCGAGCGAGCCAGGCGCGCCGCCACGATCTGCCTCCTCCAACACCATCGCCGTCTGACCGATGCAGAACAGGAAGGCGGCGAAGAATAGAAAGGCGGTCGGGCTGTTGTTCATCGACAAGCCAAAGACGAGGGTGACGGCGTCGATGATCGGTGGGGCGGCGAAGACGTACGGGATCCAAGCCGCGCGGGGGCGCTCGGGCAAGGCGGCGACCGAGACCGTATAGACCGACCAGATCCAGCCGAGGTCCAGCGTGATCGCGACCCAATTCAGCGCCCGTGAAAGAGGCTCCAACCCTGCGATCAGACCGATGGGGCCGCTCAAGAGATTGAGTCCCAGAATAGCCAGGGTGAGCACCCATGGCGGGGCCGTCACCAAGCGTCGCGCTACAGCCAGTCCGGGCGCCAAGGGTGTCTCCCATCCAGACGTCGATGGCGCAGCTTTGAACGAGTCCGTGCGCCGCCAAAACTTTTTTCACACCTAAACCGAACCTGAACAGCGCGGTTCAAATCAGGTTCAGGCGGGCCCCCGTACAACAGTCCTCAACAGCGCCGCCCAATCCCATTCCCGAGAAGGGGGCGACGCTCTTGCGATTAGGAGCCCTGCCATGAAGACCATCGGCAAGTTCACCAAGACCGCGATCGCCGCGACCGTCGCCGGCGCGCTGATCGTCCCCGCCTCGACCGCCTTCGCCGGCGAGAAGACCGAGCGCGCCATCATCGGCGCCCTGATCGGCGGCGTGGCCGGCGCGGCCATCGGCGACGGCAAGACCGATGCGGTCGCCATCGGCGCGGTCGCCGGCGCGGCCCTGGGCGCCACCACGGCCAAGGACAAGTACGACCGTCGCTACAGCCAATCGTACCGGACCGCTCCGCGCTACGGCTACGACAACCGCTATTACAACAACGGCTACCGCGACAGCCGCTACGCCTACGACCGCTACGGCCAGCGTTACGACGGCCGCTACGACAGCCGCTACGCCTACGGCTATCGCCGCTAGGTCGCCCCGCCTTCCTCGCCGGAGCTTCTGATCCCTCCTCCGGCGAGCAAACTGCGCCGTCCCTCGCCGGGCGGCGCTTTTTCGTGCCGCCGCACCTAAACGTCGTTCCCTTGACGGCGGCGGCTATCGCGGCGGCGAAATCTGCTATAGCCCCCATCTGAGGACGGAGCGGTCCTGGCCTTCGCGTGTGCGGGCCATGCCTCTCCTCGGGTTAGGGAGCGCGCTTAAGGCTCATGGCGGCATCCGGCATCGCCGTTCGAGGACCACGAAGCCTGCTTCGGCAGATCCGCGAGGCCATGGCCGGCGGCGGACCCGCCCAGGCCAAGCTCGACATGGTGGTGCGCACCATCGCCATCTCGATGGTGGCGGAAGTCTGCTCGATCTATCTGCGTCGCGCCTCGGGGGACCTGGAGCTCTTCGCCACCGAGGGTCTGGCCCGAGAGGCCGTTCACGTCACCCGGCTGAAGCCGGGCGAAGGCCTGGTCGGCGAGACCATGCGCCTGGGCCGGCCGCTGAACCTGTCAGACGCCGCCGCCCATCCGCAGTTCTCGTACCGCCCCGAAACCGGCGAAGATCCCTACCACGCCTTCCTGGCGGTGCCGCTGCTGCGCGGCGGCCGGGCGATCGGCGTTCTGGTCGTCCAGAATCGCACGGAGCGGGTCTATGACGAGGAGGAGGTCGAGGACCTCCAGATCATCGCCATGGTGCTGGCCGAGATGGTCAGCTCCAGCGAGCTCCTGGGCGCCGACGAGCTCAAGGACGTCGAGCTGGCGCCCCACAAGCCCGAGCGGCTGAAGGGCGCGCGCTTCGCCGAGGGGCTGGCCTATGGCGTGGCCGTGCTGCACGAGCAGCCGGTCGCCCCCGAGACCCTACTTTCCGACGACGCCCTGGCGGAAGAGGCGCGGCTCTCCTACGCGATCGAGGCGCTGCAGACCCAGATCGACGAGATGCTGGAGGGCCAGCACGGCCTGGTCGGCGCCAGCTACGAGGTGCTGGAGACCTATCGCCTGTTCGCCCACGACCGGGGCTGGAACCGGGGCCTGCAGGAAGCCGTGCGCTCGGGCCTGACCGCCGAGGCCGCCGTCGAGCGCGTCCGCTCCGAGCACCGCGCGCGTCTGGGCCAGGCCCGCGACCCCTATCTGCGCGAGCGCCTGCACGACCTGGAAGACCTGAACGACCGGCTGCTGCGCCACCTGTCGGGCGATGTGCACCACGTGCGCGTCCTGCCCGACGACGCCATCCTGATCGCCCGGAACCTGGGTCCCGCCGATCTGCTGGAATACGACCGCACCAAGCTGAAGGGCATCCTGCTGGAGGAAGGCTCGGCCGCCAGCCACGCCGGCATCGTGGCCCGGGCGCTCGACATCCCGTGCGTCGGCCGCCTGGCCGGCCTGCGCGACCGGGTCAGCGAGGGCGACCCCGTGGTGGTCGACGCCGAGACCCAGGAAGCCTGGCTGCGGCCGCGTCCGGACGTGGTCAAGGCCCTGAAGGTCCGGATGGAGGTCCGCGCCCAGCGCAAGGCCGAGTTCGCCCGCCTGCGCGACACCCCGCCGATCACCAAGGATGGGGCCAAGATCACCCTTCTGATGAACGCGGGTCTCGCCGTCGATCTCGACATCCTGGCCGAGACGGGGGCCGAGGGCATCGGCCTGTTCCGCACCGAGTTCCAGTTCATGGTCGCCGAGGAGCTGCCGCGCCTCGAGGCCCAGACGGCGCTCTACGAGAAGGTGCTGGAAGCCGCCAACGGCATGCCGGTGACCTTCCGCACGCTGGATCTCGGCGGCGACAAGCTGCTGCCGTACATGGAGTTGGAGCGCGAGGACAATCCGGCGCTCGGCTGGCGCGCCGTGCGCATGGGCCTGGACCGTCCGGCCCTGCTGCGGATGCAGATCCGCGCCCTGATCAAGGCGGCCGCCGGCCGGCCGCTGCGGGTGATGTTCCCGCTGGTGGCCAATGTCGACGAGTTTCGCGCCGCCCGCTCGTTCGTCGACCAGGAAGTGGCGTGGGCCCAGCGTCGCGGCCGGCCCGCGCCGGCCCGCCTGGACGTCGGGGCCATGATCGAGGCCCCTTCGCTGCTGTGGCATTTGGACGCGCTGCTGCCGATGACCGACTTCGTTTCGGTCGGCACCAACGACCTGATGCAGTACCTTTTCGCCGCCGACCGGGGCAATCCGAAGGTGTCGGACCGCTATGATCCGCTGTCTCCGGCGGCCTTGCGGGCGCTGAAGACCATCCAGCAGGCGTGCGCCGACACGGGCACGCCGGTGTCGGTCTGCGGCGAGATGGCGGGGCGGCCGTTGGAGGCCTTCGCCTTGGTGGCCTTGGGTTTTGACGGTCTTTCGATGCCGCCGGCCGGCATCGGTCCCGTCAAGCAGATGGTGCTTTCGCTCGATCGCGAGGCCGCCCGCCGCAATGTCGAGGCGCTGCTGAAGGGCTCGGGCGGATCGCTGCGCGGCGAGATCGAAACCTTGGCGCGAAAGCTCTACGTGGCTGTGTGAACGCCGTTATCCGGTTAGCCAAGCGCCACTGGTAAGTACATTGAATCCGGATACTTAGTTTGCTACCCACAAACACTCGTTAAGAATTTCGTGCATTATGGAGTCGGGGAAGCTCGCGGGCTTCGCCAGCGTTCTGCACCAGGCGAGTCGAGTTTAAGCGAGTTCGGGGGCGTGTAGTCAGTCATGGCGCGAGATATGGCCAACGTGGGGCGTTTGCATCTCGTCGCCGACGTCGACACGGACGACGCCTCGTTCGCCGTCGTTCAACCGCCGCCGGAAGAGGCCGCCGACATCGGCGCGGCGCTTAAGGCCGCGCGCGAGGCGCGGAACCTCAGCCTTCAGGACGTCGCCGAAGCCACTCGCATCCGCCAGAGCTATGTCGAGGCGCTCGAGGCGATGCGCCTGGAAGACCTGCCCTCGCGCCCGTTCACGATCGGCTATGTCCGCGCCTATGCCGGCGTGCTGGGCTTGGACGCCGAGGCCGCCGTTGCCCGCTTCAAGACCGACGCGCCCGATGACGGCGGCGAGCTGCGCGCCCCGGTCGGCGTGCGCCGCGAGCGCGACCCGCGCCTGGCCCTGATCTTCGCCGGCGGCCTGCTGGTCGTTGGCGCCATCCTGCTGTGGAATGTCGCCCAGCGCGCGATCGCCAAGGACCAGCCGCCGGCCCAGATCGCCCCGCAGGCGGCCTCGACCCAGGTCCAGGCCCACGCCAACAACAGCGCCGTGGCGCTGGGCGCGCCGCTGCCGGCGCCGGTCGAGTCGACCACCCCCGAACCCTACAAGACCCCCGGCCTGGACGACGCCGCCGCCAATGGCGGCTCGGTCGACGCGGCCAAGGCGGCCGCCAAGGCGCGGGCCGAGGCCGAGGCCAAGTCGGGTCTCGTCGATCCAGCCCAGAAGGTCCAGGTCGGCGCGCCGTTCAAGCCCAAGGGCGCGGTGCTGGGCGTGGCGCCGGGCGAAGGCTCCGGCGTTGTTCTGCAGACCCGCAAGGCCGCCACCCTGGTGGTGCGCGGCGGCGACGGCCAGGTCTATTTCGCCCGCGCCCTGGCGGCCGGCGAGGCCTATCGCGCCCCCCGCACCCCGGGCCTGATCGCCGACGTCTCCGACCCGGCCGTGTTCGACGTCTATGTCGGCGGCGCCCTGGTCAGCCATCTGCCCGCCAACCAGACCGCGCTTTCCAAGCTGATCCCGCCGCCGAAGGTCGCGCCGCCCGTGACGCAAGCGGCGCCGGCGACGCCTCAATAAATCCCTTCTCCCCTTGTGGGAGAAGGTGGCCGCGAAGCGGACGGATGAGGGGTTGAACACCCTATCCGACAGGTTCGCGCGCCCCCTCATCCGTCGCCCGGCGGCGACACCTTCTCCCGCAAGGGGAGAAGGGGGCGTTCAAGCCCTTCTATCCGCCCTCGACAGGCTCTAAATTACCCCCATGTCCGCTGACCACACGTCCGTCCGTCCCTGGCGCCAGATCACGCGTCGCCCGTCGCGCAAGATCCGCGTCGGCTCCGTCGAGGTGGGCGGCGACGCGCCGATCTCGGTGCAGTCGATGACCAACACCCTGACTAGCGACGCCAAGGCGACGCTGGAACAGATCCGCCAGCTGGAAGAGGCCGGCGCCGACATCGTCCGTGTCAGCTGTCCGGACGTCGAGAGCACGGCGGCGTTCAGGACCATCGCCCGCGAGGCCAAGGTCCCGCTCGTGGCCGACATCCACTTCCACTACAAACGCGGCATCGAGGCCGCACAGGCGGGCGCGGCCTGTCTGCGGATCAATCCGGGCAACATCGGTTCGCCCGACCGCGTCCGTGACGTGATCCAGGCCGCCCGCGACCACGGCTGCTCGATGCGCATCGGCGTCAACGCCGGCTCGCTCGAGCGCGAGCTCCTGGAAAAGTACGGCGAGCCGTGCCCCGAGGCGATGGTCGAGAGCGCCCTGAACCACGCCCGCATCCTGCAGGACCACGACTTCCACGAGTTCAAGATCTCGGTGAAGGCGTCGGACCCGTTCATGACCGTGGCCGCCTATTACCAGCTGGCGGAAGTCATCGACTGCCCGCTGCACCTGGGCGTCACCGAGGCTGGCGCGACGCGCACCGGCACGGTGAAGTCCTCGATCGGCATCGGCTCGATGCTGTGGGCCGGCATCGGCGACACTATCCGTGTCTCGCTCGCCGCCGATCCCGTCGAGGAGATCAAGGTCGGCTTCGATATCCTCAAGTCGCTGGGCCTGCGCCACCGGGGCGTCAACATCATCGCCTGCCCGTCGTGCGCGCGTCAGGGCTTCAACGTCATCAAGACGGTCGAGGCCCTGGAAGAGCGGCTGGCCCACATCGCCACGCCGATGTCGCTGTCGATCATCGGCTGCGTGGTCAACGGGCCGGGCGAGGCGCTGATGACCGACATCGGCTTCACGGGCGGCGGGGCCGGGGCGGGCATGGTCTACATGGCCGGCAAGCCGGACCACAAGCAGTCCAACGACGGCATGATCGACCACATCGTCGAGCTGGTCGAGAAGAAGGCCGCCGAGATCCAGGCGGCCAAGGCGGCCGGCGCCCTGGCGGCGGAGTAGGGGCCTTCGCGCCTCGGGAGAGCCCTGATGACCACCCTGATCCTCAGCGTCGTCGGCAGCGACCGGCCGGGCCTGACCCAGGCGCTCGCCAGCGCCGTGCTGTCGGCCGGCGGCAACTGGCTGGAGAGCCATCTCAGCCAGCTGGGCGGGCTCTATGTCGGCTCGGTTCTGGTCGCGCTGGACGACGACAAGGTCGAGGCCTTGCGCGCCGCGGTCGCGGCCGTCGACGCCCAGGGGCTGGAAGTGCGGATCGCGCCGACGGTCGAGGTCGCCGGCGCGGCGGGCGAGGTCCTGCAGCTGGGCGTCGTCGGCCAGGACCGCCCCGGCATCGTCCACCAGGTGACCGGCGTGCTGAGCGGCCTGGGCGCCAATATCGAGGCCTTCGCCTCGCGCCTCAGCATAGAGCCCCACCAGGGCGCGCCGCTGTTCCACCTGGACGCCCGCCTGCGCCTGCCGCCCGGCCTGACCGCCGCCGCCGTCCAGGACGCCCTGGAAGCCATCTCCGGCGAGATCATGGTCGACATCGCCCTGACCCCCGCGGGGTAGGGCTCTAGCCCGCGATCAGCGCCGCGCGCTCTTCGGGTGTCAGGGGGCGCCAGCGGCCCTCGGGCATCTCGCCCAAGGTCAGCGGGCCGATGCGGACGCGGAACAGGTCGACGACCTTCAGCTCGACCAGCTCGCACATCCGGCGGATCTGGCGGTTGCGGCCCTCGCGCAGGACGATGCGCAGGCGTTGGTCGGAGATCACCTCCACCTCGGCCGGGCGCAGCTCGCGGCCGTCCAGCTCCAGGCCGAAGCGTAGGAGCTCCAGTTTTTGCTCGGTCAGGTCGCCCATCACCGCGACCCGGTATTCCTTTTCCAGGTCCGACTGCGGACCGATCACGGCCTTGGCCACCACGCCGTCCTGGGACAGCAGCAAGAGGCCGCGCGAGTCCTTGTCCAGCCGGCCGATCGGCGGCAGCAGGTCGCCCGACTGCGGGATCGGCGCGGGCACGCCGCCCCAGATGTTCTGGCGGGTCAGAAGGCGCGCGGCCGGGATCTGGCCGGGATCGGGCTGGGCCGAGACCACCCCGACCGGCTTGTGGATCATGTAGGTGACGGCCGCGTCCAGCTTAGCCGTGGCGCGGTCGGCCAGGACCAGGGTCTGGCCCGGCTGGATCTTGCGGCCGACATCCTCGACCACCTCGCCGTCGATCGACACCAGGCCGTCGGAGATCAGCTGCTCGGCCTCCCGGCGCGAGCAGACGCCGCTCTGGGCCAGCCACTTGTTGACCCGCTGGGGCTCGGCCTCGTCGTAGGTGCGGGTCCAGGACATCAGCCGAAGCTTTCCTCGAGGCTGGCCAGGCGTTCGGCCTGGTCCTCGGCGATCAGCGGATTGATCACGTCGTCCAGGGCGTCGCCTTCCATGATCCGCGACAGGTTGTAGAGGGTCAGGTTGATGCGGTGGTCGGTCACCCGGCCCTGCGGGAAGTTGTAGGTGCGGATGCGCTCGGAGCGATCGCCGCTGCCGACCTGGCTCTTGCGGGCCTCGGAGCGGGCGCTGTCCAGGGCCTCGCGCTGCATGTCGTAGAGGCGCGCCTTCAGGTTCTTCATGGCCCTGGCGCGGTTCTGGTGCTGCGACTTTTCCGAGGAGGTCACCACCACGCCGGTGGGCAAGTGGGTGATGCGCACGGCCGAGTCGGTCTTGTTGACGTGTTGTCCTCCGGCCCCGGAGGACCGGTAAGTGTCGATCCGCAGGTCGCTTTCCTTGATGTCGATCTCGACATCCTCGGCCTCGGGCAGCACCGCGACGGTGGCGGCCGAGGTGTGGATGCGGCCCTGCGCCTCGGTGGCCGGCACGCGCTGCACCCGGTGGACGCCGCTTTCGAACTTCAGCCGGCCGAACACGCCCTCGCCGGTGATCGAGGCGACGATTTCCTTGTAGCCGCCCATTTCGCCTTCCGAGATGCTGTCGATCTCAACCTTCCAGCCGTGCAGCTGGGCGTAGCGCTGGTACATGCGGAAGAGGTCGCCGGCGAACAGGGCCGCCTCGTCGCCGCCGGTGCCGGCCCGCACTTCCAGGATGGCCGAGGCGTTCTCGTCCTTGTCCTTGGGGGCCAGCATCAGGGCCAGATCGCGCTCGAGGACGGGCAGCTTCTCGTCCAGCTCGGCCATCTCGTCGCGGACCATGTCGGCCATCTCGGGATCGGCGGCCATGGCGTCCAACTCGGCGCGTTCCGCCGACAACTTGGCCAGGCGCTCGACCGCCTCGGCCACCGGCTTCAACTCGGCGTGCTCCTTGGACAGCTTGACGATCTCGGTCCCGTCGGTGGCCGCGCCCATGCGCGCCTCCACCTCGCGGAAACGATCGAGAACCTGGTCGAGGCGGGCCTGGGGAAGTCGCAAGGGAGTTTCGCGTGGTTCTGCAAGGGACGGGTCGGTCTCTCTAGAGCCTTTCGGGCCCAAAGTGAACGCTTGGGGAGCGACGTTTGGCCGCGTCCCGGCGGCGGTGATCCTTAGCCCCAGCTTAGCCATTCTCCGCGAACGGTGATCTCGCAACCGACGAAGGAGATCCCGCGCGATGACGCGGCTGCAAAAGAAGCTGTCCGCCCCCCTGGCGTTGATCGCCATCGGCATGGTGGTGCTGCTTCTGTCGGTGATGGTGGTGCTGGCGGGGCAGATCGACCGTGAGGCCCAGCGCCACGACCGCGTCCTGGTCGCGCGCGGCGTCGCGGCCAAGGTCCACGAGGTCCAGAGCGGCCTGGTTCCGGAGGTTCTCTGGGACGAGGCGGTGCGTCGCCTCGACAATCGCTACGACGACGCCTGGGCGCGCCGGAACATCGGGGCCTATCTGATCGAGCAGTCCGGCTTCGACCAGGTCTTCGTGCTGGACGGCGAAGATCGGGTGCGGCTGGCCCAGGAGGGGCACCAGAACCTGGCGCCCGAGGAGGCCGCGCGGCGCGCCCGGGTCCTGGCGCCGCTGACGGCCAGGCTGCGCGCGCTCGAACGCGCCTCGCCGTCCGCCAAGGGACCCTCGGACCATGGCGGAGTGGTTTCGGATCCGGTGCAGGTCAGCGCCGCGGCCCAACTGGGAGACGGCGTCTATCTCGTCACCGCCAGCCTGGTGCGGCCCGACTTCGGCCTCGCGGTGATCCGACACGCGCGGGCGCCGGCGGTGGTCACCGCCCTGAAGCTGGACGGGCCGGTCCTGAACGCGTTCGGCGAACGCTTCCTGCTGGCGGGCCTGCACCTGCACCACGCGGACGCCACGGCCCAGCCCGGCGACGCTCACCTGGCGCTGCGTGACGCGGCCGGGCGCATCGTCGCCACCCTCGACTGGATCCCGCCGCATCCGGGTCAGCGGCTGCTGCGCAAGACCATCGGCCCGGTGATGATCGTGGTCTGCGCCCTGGCCCTGGCCACGGTGGTGCTGGCCCGGCGCGGACGGCTGGTCGCCGAGGGGCTGATCACCAGCGAGGCGCGAGCCAAGCATCTGGCCCTGCATGACGGCCTGACGGGCCTGCCCAACCGCCTGCTGTTCGAGGAGCGCCTGCGTCAGGCCATCGACGGCCTGGACCGTCAGCGCCGCGCCATGGCGGTGCTGGCGATCGACCTCGACCGCTTCAAGGCGGTCAACGACACCTACGGTCACGCGGCCGGGGACGAGCTGATCCGCAAGGTGGGCCAGCGCCTGGCCGCCGTCTGCCGGGGCGGCGAGACGGTGGCCCGCCTGGGCGGCGACGAGTTCGGCGTGGTGGCTGGCGACCTCGACGCCCACGGCGCGGCGGTGCTGGCCGAGCGTCTGATCAAGGCGCTGTGCGGCCCGATGGAGCTGTCCTGCGGCGTTCTCTTCGTCAGCGGTTCGGTGGGCGTGGCGCTGGTCGAGCCCGCGGAGGCCTTCATCGGCGCGGCGGAGGCGGCCCGGCGAGCGGACGTTGCCCTCTATCGCGCCAAGGATCAGGGGCGAGGGCGCTACAGCTTCTTCGAACCGGAGATGGACGCCGCCCTGAAGACTCGCCGGGCCCTGGAAGAGGACCTGCGCGCGGCGCTTCGAAACGGCGAGGTGCGCCTGGAATACCAGCCGCAGGTGGACGCCGCCGACCGCGTCGTCGGGGTCGAGGCCCTGGCCCGCTGGAAGCACCCGACGCGGGGTGAGATCCCGCCGGACGCCTTCATTCCCATGGCCGAGGATTGTGGCCTGAGCCAGGAAATGGGCCACTACGTCGTGCGCCGGGCCTTCGAGGACAGCCTGCGCTGGCGCGGCCTGCGCGTGGGGATCAACGTCTCGGCACAGCAGATCCGGCGCGCCGGCTTTGTCGACGAGGTCGCGGTCCTGCTGGAGCAGACCGGCGTCAATCCCCGTCAGCTGGAGCTGGAGATCACCGAGGGCGCCCTGCTGGGCAGCGACGAGGCCACCCGCGACACCGTCGAGCGTCTGCGCCACATGGGCTTTTCCCTGGTGCTGGACGATTTCGGCGTCGGCTGCTCCAGCCTGGCCTATCTGCGGCGCTATCCGATCGATCGCATCAAGATCGACCGCAGCTTCGTCGCGCCGCTGGGCCTGGACGACGACGCCGAGGCGGTGGTCGGGGCGATCATCCGCCTGGCCAAGGCCCTGGGCCTGGCGGTCATGGCCAAGGGCGTGGAGACGGCGGCGCAGCGCGAGATCCTGCGGGCCATCGGCTGCGCCCACGTCCAGGGCTATCTGTTCAGCGCCCCGGTTCCCGCCGAAGCGATCGACGCCCTGGTCGCCCAGGGCGGCCGCCTGCGCCTGACGGCCGCGCCGGAGCCGGACGCGGCCTAGAAGCGCGTCAGCCTCGCCAGGGCGTCACGACGATCGCCGGGGCGTCGACGGCCAGCGCGCGGGCGGTCAGGGGCGGGGCCTTTCCGTGCTCGATCATCATCGGATAGAGCGAGATGACCAGCAGTACGGCCATGACGACATTGAACGTCCGCAGCACGGCCGGACGGTCCAGGAACGGCCGCATGCCTTGGCCAAAGCCCGCCCAGGCGGCGTTGCACGGGGCGCCGACCACGGTGAAGATCGCCGCCAGCAGCGGTATGACCGTCCAGGCGCCGCCCTCCGGGGCGTAGGTGGTGACCGCGCCGAGCGCCATGGCCCAGGCTTTGGGATTGACCCACTGGAAGGCGACCGCCTGGAAGAAGGTCATCGGCTTGGCGCCGACCCGGCCGTCGCTGACCTTGGTGGCGGTCCCGATCTTCCAGGCCAGCCACAGCATGTAGGCCGCCCCGGCCCAACGCAGGATCTCGTGGAGCACGGGGAAAGCCTTGAACACGCCGCCCAGCCCCAGGCCCATGCACAGCACCATGAATCCCATGCCGCAGCTGACGCCCGCCATGTGCAGCACCGTGCGGCGGAAGCCGAAGTTCGCGCCCGAGGCCAGCAGCATCATGTTGTTCGGCCCCGGCGTGCCGGCGGTCGCGAAGCAGAACAGGACATAGGCGAGCAGCAGTTCGGAGGTCATCACGGCTCCTTTGTCTCGATTGGCGAGCGTGGAATGTCACTGTGATGATTTCCATTGTATCGAGAGTCAAATTGCATATTGTCATGATGACAATATAGGAGACATTCGGTGGCCCCGGCCTGGACCCCACGCATTCCCGACGGCGAGGCGCCGCTTTACGAGCGGCTGGTGGCGGCCCTGCGCGCCGACATCGGCTCGGGCGCCCTGGCGGCGGGATCGCGCCTGCCGCCGCAGCGGGACCTGGCCTATCGGCTGGGCGTGGGCCTGGGCACGGTCACCCGCGCCTATGTCGAGGCCGAGAAAGCAGGCCTGGTCAGCGCCCATGTCGGCCGTGGAAGCTTCGTCAACGCGCCAGCCTCGCACCGGCCGCCGATCCACGACGGCCCCATCAACCTGGCCCAGAACATCGCCCTGTCGTCGCCCGCCGGAGTGCGGATCGCCGAGGCGCTGGCGCGGGTGCGCCGACGGGCCGATCTGCTTGAGCATCTGGCCTACGCCCCGCCGATGGGGCACGAGGCCCAGCGGCGCGCGGGCGCGGCGTGGCTGGCGCGCACCAGCAGCTACGAGACCGTCGACTGGCGGCGGCTGATCTGCTGCGGCGGCGCCTTGCAGGGATTGTCGCTGGCCCTGGGCGCGCTGCTGCGTCCGGGCGAGACCGTGCTGACCGAGGCCCTGGCCTATCATGGGCTGAAGGCCCTGGTGGAGCACCGGGGCTGGCGCCTGCGGGGTCTTTCGATGGACGCCGAGGGCCTGCGCCCCGACGCTCTGGAAGAGGCTGTCCTGGCGACGGGCGCGCGAGTCCTGGCCGTGTTGCCGACCCTGCAGAACCCGACCGGCCGGATCATGAGCCGCTCGCGTCGCGACGCCATCGTCGCCATCGCCCGCAAGCACGATCTGACCCTGGTCGAGGACGACATCTACGGCGCCTACGCCGAGGACGCCCCGCCGCCGTTCGCCATGCTGGCGCCCGAGCGGACCTATCACGTCTCGGGGGTCTCCAAGACCTTGGCGCCGGGCCTGCGCGCAGGCTTCGTGGTCGCGCCCTCGGACGAGCGGTTCGAACGCCTGCTCGACGCCGTCCGCGCGACGGTCTACGCGCCGCCGGCCTTCGGCGGGCTGATCGCCACCCAGTGGATCGAGGACGGCGTCGCCGACATGATCCTGGCCGAGGTTCGCGTCGAGGCCGCCGAGCGCCTGGCCATGGCCCGCGCGCTGCTGGGCGCGGCGATCGAGGCCCCGCGCTCGGAGATGGCCCCGCACGTCTGGCTGCCCATGAGCGAACTGGAGGCCGAACGCCTGGCTGGACGCGCCCTGCGCGGCGGGGCCGAGGTCACCGCGCCGTCCGCGCCCGTGGTCGAGGCTGGCCACGAGAGCGGCGTGCGCGTCTGCCTGGGCGCGGTGCCCGACCGCGAGACCTTGCGGCGCGGCCTGGAGATCGTCGCCGGTGCGCTTTCCAGCGAGGTCGGCGAGCGCTCGCGCGCGGTGATCTAGGCGGTCACCACAGCAGGGTTTTCACCCAAACCGAGCCGTCCGGCGCGGGCGAGACGACCTTCAGGACCACCTGGCTGTCCTTGGCCAGCCAGAAGCGGGCCGGCGGCCATTCGGGGTGGTTATAGTCGGTGGTCACCACCCAGCAGTCGACCTTGCCGCCCGCCGAGCTGGTCAGGGTCTCCGCCCCCGTCACCTTGAAGACATAGGGCGCCGGCGCGCCGCCGCCGGGGTGATGGAAGACGATCCGCGCCTCGTAGCCCGCCGCCAGCGGCAGGGTCTGCAGGAACTCGGTGTCGGTCTCGAAATTGAAGGCTGGTTCGGGCGTGGCGACGTCGTAGGCGGCCTGAGCGTTGCCGGGCAGATCCTTCAGCCCGACGATCCGGTCGGGTTTGAACTCGAAGCCTTCCACCTTGGTCTGGCCGTCCTTGCCGGTGGTGCGGCGCTCGTGGGTGAACGGACGGAAGGTCCTCAGCTCGAACCAGCTGTCCAGCGTCTTGACGGTCCCCGGCGTCGCGCCGTCCCAGTGCTGGACGATATGCAGGCGTCTGACGCCGGCCTTGTCGGGTTCGATGCGGATCTCGCGGGTCCAGACGTCCATCGGGGTGAGGGTGTCGCCGACCTGACGGTAGCGCAGGTAGCGGTTGACGACCGGCTTGATCTTGTCGAACCGGGCCAGCGGCTGGCCCACCGGAATGGGCGTCGGCGCGGCCCAGGCCGGCGTGGAGGCCAGGAGAGCGAGCGAGAGCGCAGCGCCGGCGCGGAACTTGAGCGACATGGAGAACCCCTGATCGGAAAGCGCGGGCATGTGACCGCGCCTCGGGGCGGGGAGCTACTTAAGCTTCGGTAATGCGGGCCAACGCCGCCGCCGCGCGCCTGTCGGGCTTGTCTGGAACGATCGCGATCAGGTCGTAGCCCAGCTCGGCGTAGGCGGCCTCGTGCACTTCCTCGAAGCGAAGGGCGTCTTCAAGGCTGATCCGTCGCGCTGCGGTGGGCGTCACGAAGCCCAGGCTCCGGATGAGGAACACCCGCCGCTGGTAGATGCCTTCGGTCTTGATCCGATCGAGGTCGGCTCGCAGTTTCACCGACACCGGATGACCCAAGAAGCGCGCCAGCGACAGCGCACAGATCGGCGAGCGATCGAAGAAAATGGGGTCGCCGACAGCGCGCGCTTCGCGGCGCCCCTGGAGAGCGATGATAGCGTCGATGAAGCCGGGATCGGTCCAGGGCTCGGCCACGCCCTCGGCTTGTGAGAGGGCGATCACGTCCGTCGCGGCCTCTTCGACCACGGCGTAGCCGGCGCGTTCGAGGGCGCGCAGCAGCACGGTTTTCCCAGCGCCCGGGGCGCCGGTCAGGATGTAGCGTCGCATGTATGGGGGGGCCTCGCCAAAAGCGGCGTGTCCTTGGACGATAGCGCCCCTACAGCGCCTTTTCCAGCACCACGAATTCCAGGTCGTCGCGTTGCGGCGCGCCGAAGCGTTCGTCGCCGTAGGGGAAGGGCTGGGTCTCGCCGGTCAGGCGGTAGCCGCGGCGTTCGTACCAGGCGATCAGGGTGTCGCGGACGGAGATGACGGTCATCTTCATGCGCTGGCCGCCGCGCGCCTTGGCATAGGCTTCGCAGGTCTCGAGCATGGCCCGGCCCAGGCCGCCGTCCTGGCGCAGGGGCGAGACGGTGACCATGCCGACGTACCAGGCTTGGTCGTCGGTGGGCTCGACCCAGGCGCAGGCGTAGGGCTTTTCCCAATCCTCGTCGCGGAAGGTCAGGATGGTGGAGCCGGGCTTGGCCGAAAGGTCGGCGCGCAAGGACGCCTCGTCGGTGCGCTGACCGCCCAGCAGATAGCTCTCGCTAGTCCAGCCCTTGGCCGCCAGTTCGCCGCGATAGGCCGAGTTCACCAGGGCGGCGATGTCGGCCAGTTCATGGTCCTTGTAGAGCGTGAGCAGCGGCATGGGCGGTTCCGTGGGAGCAGGGCGGGGACCCTAGAGCGAGAGCCCGGATACGAAAAGGGGGCGGCCCCTCCGTTCAAATCGCCGAGCGGGCGTTTGTCGAATCGCTTAGCGTGAGTTGGACCTCGCCTTCGAGGTCGACGAGGGATGGGGCATGCCGGAACTTCTGATCGGTTGCGGCAACAGCCGCGACAAGCGGGTTGGCGACGCGTCCAATCCGGGGTGGAAGGATCTCACCACGCTGGACATCGATCCGCACTCCGGGGCCGACGTCATCCACGACCTCAATAACCTTCCCTATCCGTTCGCCGACGACCATTTCGACGAGATCCACGCCTATGAGGTGCTGGAGCACACCGGCCAGCAGGGCGACTGGCGGTTCTTCCTGGCGCAGTTCAGCGAGTTCTGGCGCATCCTCAAGCCCGGCGGCCTGCTGTGCGCCACCTGTCCGTCGGTGACCTCGCGATGGGCGTGGGGCGATCCGGGCCACACGCGGGTGATCCAGCCCGAGACCTTGGTCTTCCTGCAACAGCCCAGGTACGAACAGGTGGGCCGAACCGCGATGACCGACTATCGCGCGTTCTACCAGGCCGACTACGACCTGGCCTTCAGCGAGGACAACGGCGAGGGCTTCAAGTTCGCCCTGCGCGCCATCAAGCCCTCGCGGATCCAGGCCAAGGCCGCGCCCGGCGCCTGACGCGGGCCTCTAACGGCCCCGCACCTTCTTCCAGGCCCCGC
Source organism: Caulobacter sp. (assembly GCF_035254145.1). Taxonomy (GTDB): domain Bacteria; phylum Pseudomonadota; class Alphaproteobacteria; order Caulobacterales; family Caulobacteraceae; genus Caulobacter. The sequence continues at coordinate 19,426 of NZ_DATFAV010000126.1, forward strand.
CGGCCATGCGCTTCACGCCGCCCGCCTCGCGCTTGATCATCTCCCAGGGGTGGAAGGCCAGCCCGACCGTGTCGGCCATGGCCGCGCCGCGCTCGCCCATCGGGCGTTCGGGGCCGGTGGTGGAGTCGACGGCGGTCTGGTGCTCGATCTCGGCGTTCAGCTCGGCCCCGACCAGTATGGCCATGATCGAGAACCACACCCAGACCATGAAGGCGATGATCGCGCCCAGCGGGCCATAGGTGGCGTCGTAGTGGGCGATGCGGTTGACGTAGATCGAAAATCCCAGCGAACCGATCAGCCATCCGGCCGAGGCGGCGGCGGCTCCGATCCACACCCAGGGCCAGCGCGGCTGGGCCCGGCTGGGCGCGAAGCGATAGAGGACGGCGAAGGCGACGGCCGTCATGGCCATCACGATCAGCCAGCGGATCGGGGCGATGATCGCGTCCAGCGCCGACAGCCGCGCGGCCTTGAGCAGGATCGGCGTGACGATCAGCACGCCCGAGGCCGCCGCCGCATAGGCCAGGGCGCAGACGGTGAAGGCGTAGCTGAGCAGGGTGCGCGGCACCAGATGGCGCTTTTCCTCCTCGTCATAGGCGATGTTCAGTCCGTCGAAGAGGGCGCGCATGCTGGCGTTGGCGCTCCAGATCGACAGCAGGAGGGAGAAGCCGAACGCCACGCCCAGCTTGGCCTCGCCCTGGCTGGCCAGCCGCAGCATCTGCTCGCCCACGATCTTGACGACGGAGGGCGGGAAGACGCCGGCCATGTCGCGCAGCTGCTGCTCGACCGTGCGCACGTCGGCGAACAGGCCATACAGCGAGACGAAGGCCCCGATCGCCGGGATCAGGGCCAGCAGGGTGTAGAAGGTCACGCCCCCGGCCACGGCGGGCAGGCGGTCGACGCTGATCTCGCGCCAGGTGCGCCAGAGGATGTCGCGCCAGCCCAGCAGGGGGATGTGTCCGGGGCGTCGGGCGGCGCGTCCGCGGCGCGGCTCGGCCTGGTCGAACTCCGCCGGCGGCATGGCGCGGTCTTCCGACAGGCCGGGCGGGTCGGCCAGCGGCGTCTCGCGCGACTTGCGAGGCAGCACGAACGGCGCGGCGGCCAGCAGCACGATCCACGGCGCCAGATGGTACGGGCGCGACTTCAGCCAGGACAGGATCGAACGCGGCGAAGCGTCGGCCATGAAACGCCCTCCGAAGCGCGTTGAGCAAGAACCCCTACGGCCCCGCTGTGTTCCCCGCCCGGCGAGGCAAGCCTTGCCATGGGCTGAGTCGAGCCTGATCCTGCCGATCATGAACGCCCGCATCGCCGCGATCTACCGTCACCCCGTCAAGGGGTTCACGCCCGAGCGACTGAACGCCGCCACGCTGGAGGCGGGCGCCTGCTTTCCCTGCGACCGGCTCTATGCGGTGGAGGACGGTCCCAGCGGCTTCGATCCCGCCGCGCCGGACCACGTCTCGAAGATGAAGTTCACGGTGCTGGCCAAGATCCCGGCCGTGGCCAGGGCCCGCACCGCCTATGACGAGGACAGCGGCCTGTTCGCGGCCAAGGCGGAGGGGCGACCCGACTTCGCCGGCGATCTGCGCGCGCCGACCGGCCGCGCGGCGTTCGAGGCCTGGCTGGCGGCGCTGCTGGGAGACGAGGCGCGGGGGCCGCTGAAGGTGATCGAGGGGCCGGGCGCCCACCGCTTCATGGACAGCAGGTCCGGCTACGTCTCGATCGTGAATCTCGCCAGCGTCCGCGACCTGTCCGAGAAGGTCGGGCGCGACCTTGATCCGCTGCGCTTCCGCGCCAATCTCTATGTCGAGGGCTGGCCGGCCTGGGTCGAGAACGACTGGACGGGCCGGACGCTGAGCCTGGGCGGCGCGACCGCCGAGGTCCTGAAGCCCATCGTCCGATGCGCCGCGACCCACGTCGATCCGGAGACCGGCGAGCGCGATGTCGACCTGGTGAAGGCGCTGTTCGACCACTACGGCCACATGTTCTGCGGGATCTATTTGAACGTGACGGGTGGTGGCGTGGTGGCCGAGGGGCATTTGGTGGCTGGGGCCTGATCAACCCAGGTGAGACTTAGCGTCCATGCTCTGGTGCAATACGCGAACGATCTCGACGCCTCTTTCAGCACGGTAGAAAATGACATGCGACTGGACGGCGCGTCGACGATATCCCTTGCGGAGGGCATCATCCCGCCCGCCTGCGTGCGGGTTATTAGCGACCGTCTCGATGGTGGTTTGAATGCTGCGTAGATAGGCTTCCGCGCGGCGCTCGCCCCACTGATCGCGAGAATAGTTCCAGATCTCAATGAGATCCAACCGAGCGAGAACCGAAAGGCGGTAAGATTTCATTCTTCGTGGAAGCCATGCGTATTGGACTCCCTCCGCCTTTCCTCGATAAAGGCGTCGAAGTCGAAATCCTCGATGAAACCGCTCTTCTCACCTTCGATTAAGGCCGCCCTTAAGACCGCCAGCTTGGCTTCGTGACTTTCGAGCAGGCGCAGGCCTGCCCGCACGACCTCGCTCGCCGACCCGTACCGCCCACCGGCGATCTGCGTATCGATGAAGGTCTGAAAGTGATCGCCGAGGGTGACAGACGTGTTTTTGCTAGCCATGGCCCAAAGGTACCAAAAACTGGTACCGCATTCAATCTCGCCTCCCGGCCGCCAAACCGCTAAACCCCGCCCATGACCACCCTGACCCTCGTTAAAGCCTGGACCACCGCCAAGGAGCGCCTGAAGGACGCTGGCGTCGATCAACCCGCCATCGACGCGCGCCTGATGCTGGAGGTGGCCGCCAACGTCACCCGCACCGAAATCGTCACCGATCCCTATCGCGAACTGTCGGCCGAGCAGCAGGCCATGCTCGAGGAGTTCCTGGTCCGCCGCGCCCGGCGCGAGCCGGTCAGCCACATCATCGGCCGCAAGGGGTTCTGGAAGATCCTGCTGCGGGTGAACAAGGACGTCCTGACCCCGCGGCCCGAGACCGAGGTCATCGTCGACGAGGTTCTGAAGGCCTTCCCGGAGGCCATGCCGTTCTCGATGCTGGACCTGGGCGTCGGCTCGGGCACGATCCTGCTGGCGGTGCTGGCCGAGCGGCCGGCGGCCAGGGGGCTGGGCGTGGACGCTTCCAACGAGGCCCTGGCCGTGGCCCGCGACAACGCCGCCAATCTGGACCTCAACACCCGCGCCGCCCTGATGCATGGCGACTGGACGGCCGGTCTCTCCGACGGGTCGTTCGATCTGGTGGTCTCCAATCCGCCCTACATCCCGACCGCGGTGATCGAGACGCTGGAGCCGGAGGTCCGCGACCACGAACCACGCCTGGCCCTGGACGGCGGCCCTGACGGTCTGGACGTCTATCGCCTGCTGGCGCCGGAGATCCTGCGGGTGCTGAAGCCGGGCGGGATGTTCGCCGTCGAGATCGGCTATGACCAGTCCAAGGCCGTCGAGGCGCTGTTCCGCGCCGCTGGCGCGCGCGAGGTCAAGACGATCAAGGATCTGTCGACGCACGACCGCGTTGTCACGGGGGTGAAAAATCCCTTGGAAACCGGGACGTGAACCGTTAGACGAGTCATGTCTCCTTCCAGATCGCCGGGTGATGGGAAAAGCAAGCGTCACTGACGCTCGCGAGGCTCCCCCGGCAGGCGCGCCCGGTCCGCCGGTCGCCGCGCCGAAAAGAGCAGGGTGGGGGCTCTACGGAAACCAGTGTCTCTGAAACTCAACAGGGTTCGACCCGCTCAGAGACCAGCAAGGCCGGATGCGCCAGCTCAAGACTGACATCCGGACAGGTTCAGAAGAGAACATGAGAGATTTCAAAGGCATGAAGCGCCAACGCGGCCGCAATAATCGCGGCGGCAACGGCGGCAAGCCTCAGCAGCACAACGCCAACCGCGCGTTCGACTCGAACGGCCCCGAAGGCGTGAAGGTGCGCGGCGCGGCCCAGAGCGTCTACGAGAAGTACCAGCAACTAGCTCGCGACGCCTCGTCGTCCGGCGACCGGGTGCTGGCCGAGAACTACCTGCAGCACGCCGAGCACTATTTCCGCGTCCTGCGCGCCATCCAGCCGAATCGTCCAGTGGCCGACATCGTGGGCAAGGACGTCTACGCGGCCTACGAGATCGACTTCGAGGCCGAGCCGCCGGAGGAGACCGAAGCCCCCGAGACGCCGGCCGAGGGCCAGGGCGAAGGCGGCGAGGGCGGCGAAGGCGGCGAACAGCGCCGCGACCGCTTCGAAAGCCGCGACCGGGACCGCAATCGCGACCGCGACCGCAACTTCGACAACCGCGAAGGCCGTAACCGCGACGGCGACCAGCGCCGCGACCGCGACCGCGACCGGTGGCGCGACGACCGTCCTCGCGACGACCGTCCTCGCGACGACCGGCCGCGTGATGACCGTCCCCGTGATGACCGCCCTCGTGATGACCGGCGTGATGATCGTCCCCGTGATGATCGGCCGCGTGATGATCGGCCGCGCGACGACAGGCCCCGCGAAGACCGCTTCCGTGATCGCGACGAGCGTCCGGCCGCCGAGGGCGAGGCCCGCGAGGGCGGCGAAGGTCAGGGCGGCGAGTACCGCGAAGGCCGTCGTCGTGGCCGCGATCGCAACCGCGACCGTGACCGTGACTGGCAGCCGCGCGGCGACCGCGATCCGCTGGCCGTGATCGAGCCGGAAGCCTCGCCGTTGACCGCCGAAGCGCCCGCCAGCGAAGGCTCGCCCTTGCTGCGCGGTCAGGATGGCGCCGTCAGCCACGCTCCGGCGTTCCTGGGGCGCAAGACCGAACGCGCCGTCGAGGCCGCTCCCGCCGCCGAGCCGTCGGCCGAGGGCGAGGAAGTCAAGAAGCCCCGCCGCCGCCGCGCCCCGCGCAGCTTCGAGGCGGGCGAAGGCGCGCCGGCCGGTTCGGAGTCCGAAGAGGCCTGATCCGCCAAGCGTCGACGTTTTGAAGGGGGCCGTGAAAGCGGCTCCCTTTTTTCGTTGGCGGTTCTGGAGAGAGCGCCCTGGCCGAACTTCCGTCGTCAGGTTGCGTTAGGATCCTGATCCTCGAGCTCGGGACCCTCCATGCGCGCCATATCCGCTCTCGTCCTCTCTCTGGTGGTCGCCACCCCGGCGCTGGCGGCGTCCGGCGATTGGCGAGCCGACGCCGATCGCGCCGACATCCGCCGACTGGAGCGCCTGGACGAGGCCTGGGACGCGGCGCTCTCGCAGGCGCGGGACCGGGGCCACGCGCGCGAGCTGCGGGCCTTGGGGGCGCTGGTCGATCCCCGCGTGGCCCTGGCGCGCCCGCAGCCGACGCCGGGCGCCTATCGCTGCCGGATGATCAAGCTGGGCTCGCAAGGCGCGGGTCCCGGCCTTGTCGCCTACGGCTGGTTCCGTTGCCGGGTTATGCTGACGCCGGGTGGGGATCTGCTGCTGGAAAAGGTCACGGGCTCGCAGCGCCAGGCCGGAACTCTCTATCCCGAGGCCTCGCGCCGGCTTGTCTTCCTCGGCGCTGCGGCCTGGGGAAGCGGCGAGGGGCGGGCCCGCTACGGCCGCGACCCCGAGCGGGACCAGGTTGGCGTGTTCGAGCGCGTCGGCGCCAGCCGCTACCGCCTAGCCCTGCCCTGGCCCCGGCAGGAGTCGACGCTGGACCTGCTGGAGCTGCGGCGCTGACGCATCCGACTGAATGACAATTCGGTAAGGGTTGGCTCGCGCCGGTTGCGCGCGCATCGTTGGCCGCCGATAAGGCGATGTGTCGAGTTGGAAACACTGTTCGCAGCCATGCGCCTGAACCGCCTGACCGTTCCGCTGCTCCTCGCCGCCGCCTGCGCGCTGTCCGGCTGCGCCTACAACGCCGATCTTGGCCGTGACCAGCTGCTGATCGTCAAGGACGACAGCCTGGCCGCCGATGGCGAGAAGGCCTGGGCCGACACCCTGCGAACCGGCTACGTCTCCAAGGAGCCGCGCAAGAACGAACGCGTGCGTGCGGTCGGCCAGCGGGTGATCACCGCGGCGGGCCTGGCGAACCGGCCCTGGGATTACGCGGTGTTCCTGGACGAGGCGCCGAACGCCTTCGTGCTGCCGGGCGGCCATGTCGGCGTCACCGTGGGCCTGCTGGCGATGGTCCAGAACGACGACCAGTTGGCCGCCGTCATCGGCCATGAGGCTGGTCACGTGATCGCCCACCACGCCGCCGAGCGCGTCTCGCAGGAGACGACCTCCAAGATCCTGCTGGGCATCGCCGGCGCGGCCGCGGGCGGGACCGATTTCGGCAAGCTGCTCAAGGACCATGGCGGCGACGCGGCCAAGTACGGCGTGCTGCTGCCGTTCTCGCGCAAGCAGGAGCTGGAGGCCGACCGCCTGGGCGTCGACGTCATGCAGCGGGCCGGCTATCGTCCCCGCGAGGCGGTGGCCCTGTGGCGCAACATGGAGGCCATGGACGGCGGAAAGGGCGGCGGCCTGGAGTCCACCCACCCCTCCGACGCCGTGCGGATCGCCGAGCTGGAGCGCTATCTCACCGCGCGGGGCTGGTAGCGGGCCTCGCGGTCCATTGCCCGTGTGGGGGGCTCTTGTGTGGCCGATCAGCCACACCTACATGCCGCTCAGGACGTGTTGCGCTTGCTCAAGGCGACGCGTTCAGATCCGCCTAGGAGGGGACACCATGAACATTGATCTCTATTCGGACCGCGCCAAACAGGCCGTCCAATCGGCCCAGAGCCTGGCGCTCGCGCGGGGCCATCAACAATTCGCGCCCGAACACATTCTGAAAGTCCTGCTCGAGGAGAAGGACGGTCTCTCCCGCGCCCTGATCCAGAGCGCTGGCGGCCGCCCCGACCAGCTGGACGGCGGCGTCGAGACCCTGCTGGCCAAGACCCCGCGCGTCGACGGCGCCGGCGGCCAGCTCTACATGAAGCCCGACACCGCCCGCGTCTTCGCCGAGGCCGAGAAGGCCGCCAAGACCGCCGGCGACGCCTTCGTCACCACCGAGCGCCTGCTGATCGCCGTCGCCAAGGAAGGCGGCGAGGCGGCCAAGCTGTTCAAGGAAGCCGGGACTTCGGCCCAATCGCTGGAGACCGCCGCCAACGCCATCCGCAAGGGCCGCACCGCCGACAGCGCCAACGCCGAGGAAGGCTACGAGGCGCTCAAGCGCTACGCCCGCGATCTGACGGCGGCGGCCCGCGACGGCAAGCTGGATCCCGTGATCGGCCGCGACGAGGAGATCCGCCGCACGATCCAGGTCCTGTCGCGCCGCACCAAGAACAACCCCGTCCTGATCGGCGAGCCCGGCGTCGGCAAGACCGCCATCGTCGAGGGCCTGGCCCTGCGCATCGTCAACGGCGACGTGCCCGAAAGCCTGAAGGACAAGAAGCTGCTCTCGCTGGACATGGGCAGCCTGATCGCCGGCGCGAAGTACCGCGGCGAGTTCGAGGAGCGCCTGAAGGCGGTCCTGGCCGAGACGACGGCGGCCGAGGGCTCGATCATCCTGTTCATCGATGAGATGCACACCCTAGTCGGGGCCGGCAAGAGTGACGGGGCCATGGACGCCTCCAACCTCCTGAAGCCCGCCCTGGCGCGCGGCGAGCTGCACTGCGTCGGCGCCACCACGCTGGACGAATACCGCAAGCACGTCGAGAAGGACGCGGCCCTGGCCCGTCGCTTCCAGCCGGTGTTCGTGCAGGAGCCCACGGTCGAGGACACCATCTCGATCCTGCGCGGCCTGAAGGAAAAGTACGAGGTCCACCATGGCGTGCGGATCAGCGACAGCGCCATCGTGGCCGCCGCGACGCTCTCCAACCGTTACATCGCCGACCGCTTCCTGCCGGACAAGGCGATCGACCTGGTCGACGAGGCCTCCAGCCGCGTGCGCATGGCGATCGACTCCAAGCCCGAGGAGTTGGACGAGATCGACCGCCGCCTGGTGCAGCTGAAGATCGAGCGCGAGGCCCTGTCCAAGGAAACCGACGCGGCCTCCCGGCAGCGCCTGGAAAACCTCGAGACGGAAATCGACGACCTGCAGTTCCGCAGCGACGAGATGACCGCCAAGTGGAAGGCCGAGAAGGAGAAGGTCGGCGGCGCGGCGCAAGCGCGTGAGGCCCTCGACCGCCTGCGCGCCGATCTCGCCAACGCCCAGCGCGCCGGCGACTTCGCCCGCGCCGGCCAGATCCAGTACGGCGAGATCCCGGCCCTGGAGAAGCGCCTGGCCGACGCCGAGCAGGGCGACACCGCCGCCCTGACGCCCGAGGTCGTCGACGCCGAACAGATCGCCGCCGTCGTCAGCCGCTGGACCGGCGTTCCGGTCGAGAAGATGCTGGAAGGCGAGCGCGAGAAGCTGCTCAAGATGGAAGACCAGCTGCGCGGTCGCGTGGTCGGTCAGGACGAGGCGCTGACCGCCGTGTCAGACGCCGTCCGCCGCGCGCGCGCCGGCCTGCAGGATCCGTCCAAACCGATCGGCAGCTTCCTGTTCCTTGGTCCTACAGGGGTCGGCAAGACCGAGTTGACCAAGTCGCTGGCCGAGTTCCTGTTCGCCGACGAAGCGGCCATCACCCGGATGGACATGTCCGAGTACATGGAAAAGCACTCGGTCAGCCGCCTGATCGGCGCGCCTCCCGGCTATGTCGGTTACGACGAGGGCGGGGCGCTGACCGAAGCCGTGCGCCGGCGTCCGTACCAGGTGGTGCTGTTCGACGAGATCGAGAAGGCCCACCCGGACGTCTTCAACGTGCTGCTGCAGGTGCTGGACGACGGTCGCCTGACCGACGGCCAGGGCCGCACGGTCGACTTCCGCAACACGCTGATCATCATGACCAGCAACCTCGGGGCCGAGTTCCTGGCCAGCCAGGAGGAAGGCGAAGACGTCGAGGCCGTCCGGCCGATGGTGATGAACATGGTGCGCGGCCACTTCCGCCCCGAGTTCCTGAACCGGATCGACGAGATCATCCTGTTCAAGCGCCTGTCGCGCCACAACATGGGCGACATCGTCCGTATCCAGCTGCAACGGGTCGAGAAGCTGCTGACCGACCGCCGCATGAGCCTGGCCCTCGACGCCGAGGCCCTGAACTGGCTGGCCGACAAGGGCTACGACCCAGTCTATGGCGCGCGCCCCCTGAAGCGCGTGATCCAGAAGGACCTGGTCGACCCGATCGCCCGCAAGCTCCTGGCCGGCGAGATCGAGGACGGCGGCGTCATCGCCGTCGGGGTGCAGGATGGGCAGCTGTCGTTCGGCAAGGCGACGCTGCAGTAGAAGTTATGAGCCCCTCTCCCCTTGCGGGAGAGGTGCGGCCCCGGCGAAAGCCGGGGTCGGATGAGGGGTTGAAGACAGGATCCGCCGCGACCGGCTTTTCCGTTGGTCGCGGCGGTTTTCGTCTGGGCGACCCCTCATCCGTCAGCTTCGCTGACACCTTCTCCCGCAAGGGGAGAAGGAATGGCGTGCAGTGCAGCCCTTTTTCTCGCCCGCCCTTCGCGCTATCTCCGCTCATGGCTAAACCCAACAAGCTGATCACGGAATTCGACATCGAGGTCGACGGAGACCCCTATGTTTGGCGGCTGCACCGCCTGCCGCAGTGGTCCTATGACCCGTCCGAGCGCCACGGCAAGGTGATCGCCGTGCGCCACAAGGAGGGCCAGCGCGAGGCGATGATCGAGTTCCCGCCCGGCCCCAAGCCCAAGTTCAGCGCGCCGCCGCTGAAGCCCTCGCAGATCCCCGTCCGCGTCGTCGCCAAGGCCATCGCCTCGGCCATCGAGGCCGGCTGGGAGCCGCTGTCGCGCGGCAAGCCCGTGGTGATCTATGTGGATGAGGAGGGGGCGTAGGCGAGCGCCTTAAGCCGCCCGCAACCCCGCCATCATCACGCTCAGCAGCCTTCGCGCCCCGGCTTCCCAGTCGGGTTGCTCGTAGCCTACGCTGAGGCCGCTCATCATCCGGAGGATGTCCTCGAAGCCGATGTCGGGACGGATCGCTCCGGCCTCATGGGCGGCGTCGGTGAGGCGCTGCAGCGTCGCCAGGACGGTCGGGCCCGAGCTCGCATAGACCCGCGACCCCTCGCCGGGGTCGGCGCGCAGGGCCGGGGCCACCACGCGCTTGGTGGCCATGTAGTCGATCAGCAAATCTAGCCACGCGCCCAGCGCCTCGCCCGCGGGGCGCTCCGACAGCAGGTTGTCGGCCGACGCCGCCAACTGCTCGATCTCACGCGCGTAGACCGCCGCCACCAGGGCCTCGCGGGTGGGGAAGTGGCGGTAGAGCGTGCCGATGCCCACGCCGGCCCGCCGCGCGACGTCCTCCAGCGGAGCGTCCGCGCCGGCCTCGTTGAACGCCGCCTTGGCCGCGGTCAGCAGCAACTCGCGATTGCGCAGACTGTCGGCGCGGGGTTTGCGGACCTTGATCTTGGAATCTTCGGACATCGGCCTTGAAAAGCGGAGGGTCCCTCCGAATATATATTCGGAGCCATCCTCCATTTAATGCCGCGGATGGGCTCGCACAACAATCCTGCAAGGGACGAGAGAGCCATGAGCCAACAATTCGGCGCCAAATCCACCACCGACGACGTTCTGGACGGCGTAGACCTCACCGGCAAGCGCGTGCTGGTCACGGGGGTCTCGGCCGGCCTGGGCGTGGAGACCGCCCGAGCTCTCGCCGCCCACGGCGCCGACGTGGTCGGCGCCGCCCGCGATCTGGCCAAGGCCGAGCGCGCCACCGCCGTTGTCCGCGACGCGGCCGCCCAGGGCGGCGGCTCGTTGCAACTGATCGCGCTGGACCTGGCGGACCTCGCCAGCGTCCGCGCCGCCGCCGACGCCCTGGTCGCCGATGGCCGGCCGTTCGACGTGGTCATCGCCAACGCCGGCGTGATGGCCCCGCCGTTCGGCAAGACGGCCGACGGTTTCGAGACCCAGTTCGGGACCAATCATCTGGGGCACTTCGTGTTCGTCAACCGCATCGCCAACCTGTTCAAGGCCGGTTCGCGGGTGGTGTCGCTGGCCTCGGCGGGCCACCGCTTCTCGGACGTGAACCTCGAGGATCCGAACTTCGAGACCACGGACTACGTCCCCTTCGAGGCCTATGGCCGGTCCAAGACCGCCAACATCCTGTTCGCCGTCGAGTTCGATCGTCGTCACAAGGACCGCGGCGTGCGGGCGACGGCCGTGCATCCGGGTGGTATCCAGACCGAACTGTCGCGTCACCTGGACCCTGCCTTCATCCAGCAATGGATCGAGCGGTTGAACGCCCAGGCCGCGGCCGAGGGTGGCCCGCCCTTCGAACTGAAGACCATTCCGCAGGGCGCGGCGACCAGCGTCTGGGCCGGCGTGGTGGCTCCGGCGGACGAGGTCGCCGGCCTCTACTGCGAGGACTGCCACGTGGCGGAACGCGTTGACGGCGACTCGCAGATGAGCGGCGGCGTGCGGTCCTACGCCCTCGATCCAGCCCGCGCCCAGGCCCTGTGGGCGCTGAGCGAGCGCATGGTCGGCGAGACCTTCTAGTCGCCGGCGAGGCGGCGTCGGGCGGCTGGGTCAGCTCGGCTGTCCCAACCCCGCCGCCACGATCGCCCGCGCCACCTCGGCGTGGACGACGTTGCGGGCGTCGTCGTCTCCGCCGCGATCGTGGAAGGCGGCGATCAGCACGGGCTTGCGGCCCGGCGGCCAGGCGATGGCGATGTCGTTGGTGATGTCGCGGCCGTTGTTGCCGGTCTTGTCGCCGACGCGCCAGCCGCTGGGCAGGCCGGCTCGCAGTCGCTTGTCGCCGGTCTTGTTGGCTATCAGCCAGGCCGTCAGCTGATCGCGAGAGGCCGGGGCGAGGGCGTCGCCGAGCAGCAGGGTCTTCCAGGTCGCCAGGATCGCGGTCGGCGTGGTGGTGTCGCGCGGATCGTCGGGGGCGCCGGTGTTGAGCGCGGGCTCGATCCGGTCGCTGCGCGTCGTCGGGTCGCCGATGGCGCGCAGGAAGCGGGTGAGGGCCGCGGGCCCCCCGCTCGGACCGCCCAGGGCCTCGAACAGCAGGTTGGCCGCGGCGTTGTCGCTGACGGTGATGGTCGCCTCGCACAGCTGGCCGATCGTCATGCCGTCCTGGACGTGCTTCTCGATGATCGGCGAATTGCCCATCAGGACGTCGGGGCCGAAGGTCACTCGGCGGTCCAGCCGCTCGCGCCCCTGGTCGACGCGGCGCAGGATGGCGGCGCTCAGTGGCGTCTTCACCGTGCTGCACATGCGGAAGCGTTCATCGCCGCGCCAGGCGAAACGGCGGCCGTCCTGGGTGTCCAGCACGGCCACGCCGATCCGGCCGCGGCTGGCCTGCTCCAATTCGTTAATACGTGAGCTAAGGCTTTTCGACGTGATCGCGCGGTCGCGGGCCCAGGCCGGCGTGGCGGCGGACAGTAGGGCGGGCGCGGCCGCCAGGGCCGTTATCAGCGTTCTACGATGCAGCATGCGGGTCTCCTTGCCCGGGGAACCTGCCGGGGGCTGGCTCCGCGCGCAAACGACGATACCTTGGCGCAGGCATTAGATGATTTTGGGTATCGATGAACCGCGCCCAACTACCCCTCAACGCCCTGCGCGCCTTCGAGGCTTCGGCCCGGCACCTGTCCTTCACCAAGGCGGCGATCGAGCTGTGCGTGACCCAGGCGGCGATCAGCCATCAGGTGAAGGGGCTGGAGGCGCGGCTGGGCGCGGCCCTGTTCCGCCGCCTGCCACGCGGCCTGGCCCTGACCGACGAGGGCCTGGCCCTCCTGCCCTCGGTGCGCGAGTCGTTCGATCGGCTGGATGACACCCTGGCCAGGTTCGAGGGCGGGCGGGTCACCGAGGTCCTGAGCGTCGGGGTGGTCGGCACCTTCGCGGTCGGCTGGCTGCTGCCGCGCCTGCCCGCCTTCCGCGAGGCCAACCCGTTCATCGACCTGCGCCTCTTCACCAATAACAACCGCGCCGACCTGGCGGGGGAGGGGCTGGACTGCGCCATCCGGTTTGGCGACGGGGCCTGGCACGGCGTCCAGGCCGCGCCGCTGTTCGCCGCGCCGATGAGCCCCCTCTGCGCGCCGGCCCTGGCCGAGCGGCTGGCCGAGCCCAAGGATCTGTTCGGCGAGACCCTGCTACGCAGCTATCGCGCCGCCGACTGGCCCGACTGGTTCGCCGCCGCCGGCCTCTTGCCCCCGCCGATCCGGGGCCCGGTGTTCGACAGCTCCTGGGTGATGGTCGAGGCGGCGATCCAGGGTCTTGGCGTGGCCTTGGCGCCGTCCAATATGTTCACCCGGGACCTGACCCAGGGACGGCTGGTCCAGCCGTTCGACGTTGAGGTCGGCGCGGGGCGCTACTGGCTGACCTGGCTGAAATCCAAGGCGGCGAGTCCCGCCCTGGAGGCCTTTCTGGCGTGGCTTTCGGGCTCCGAAAGTGGATAATTTTTGTGGAACCAAATCGTGTGGCCGGCGCTCGCGCGCAGTATAAATGTGTAGGTCAATCAATGGTCTAGCTTGGCCTTGAAGCGTCGAAATCACGCCCATCTTTAGCCAAGTTCCGCTGTCGGTTTTGCTACAGCCAGCGTTGCAGGACGCTCGCGCCAACTACGGATGAGACGCAAAATGATAGCAAGCACGAAGACCATGATGGTCGCCGCCGCCCTGGTGATGGGCGGCCTGTCGGTCAGCGGCTGCGCGACCAAGAAGTACGTCAACACCCAGGTCGGGGCGGTCAATGAGCGGGTCAGCGCTCACGACACCCAGATCGGTGAGTTGGACCAGACCGCCAAGGAAGCGCTCGACCGCGCGACCAAGGCCGGCAAGCTCGCCGAGGGCAAATTCCAGTACGCCCTCGTGCTCAGCGACGACTCGGTGAAGTTCCCGGTCAACGCCGCGACCCTGTCGCCCGAGGCCGAGCAACGCCTGACCGAGTTCACCGAGAAGCTGAAGGCCGACAACAAGAACGTCTATCTCGAGATCCAGGGCCATACCGACAATTCGGGCGCCCCGACCTACAACGAGGAACTGGGTGAAAAGCGCGCCGAAACGGTTCGCAAGTTCCTGTCGATGCATGGCGTGGCGCTGAACCGCATGGCCACGATCTCGTACGGCGAAGACGCCCCCGTGGCGCCTAACGACACGCGCGAAGGCCGAGCCCAGAACCGCCGCGTCGTCGTGATGGTGCTTTCGTAGAGCGTGGCGGCCGAAAGTGGGAGCGATTTCGGCGGCTGCCACGCTCCACACTTTGAAGAACGAGCCCGTCTATCCATTTCGGATCGCGATCCGAAATGGACAGGCTCTCTAGTTTCGCGTTCCAGGCGGCGCCTCATTGGTCTGCATCAACCTAGTGAAGAGCCGTCAGGGCGGACTCGCCGGCGCGGGAGTGAGCGCCGCGCCGGCGAGGTTTCCGCCATCGGTGCAAGCGCTTAAGCGGTCCTGAACCGATCGGCCGGATAGCGGCGCGAGAGGTTCGGGGCCAGCTTGCCTCGGGCGGCCTGGAAGGCGTTCCAGTCGGCCGGATCCGGCAGGGACGGGATGGTGACCAGTTCGCCCTGGTCGAAGCCCGACAGCGCCGCGTCCACCAGATCGTCGACATCCATGACCATGTTGGGGTCCAGGTCGTTCACGTCGCGTCCGGCCCGTTCCCAGATCTCGGTGCGCGTGGCGCCCGGCAGCACGGCCTGCAGGCGCACGCCGGCGGGGAATTCCTCGCGCAGGGCCTGGGTCAGATAGAGCACGAAGGCCTTGGTCGCCCCGTACACGGGCGAGCGGAGCTCCGGCATCAGCCCCACGACCGAGGCCAGGTTGATGATCGTTCCGCGCTCGCGCGGCACGAAGGCCGACGCGGCCGCCTGCGCCAGGCGGGTCACGGCCGTGACGTTCAGCTGGATCAGCCTGTCGATCGCGTCGCGGTCGGTGGTGGAAAAGCCGATGAAGCCAGCCGCCCCGGCGTTGTTGACCAGCACGTCGATCGTCGGGTCGCTCGCCAGGCGCTCCTCCAGCCTCACCAGATCGGCCTTGTCGGTCAGGTCGGCCTTGACCACCTCGACCTTGACGCCGGTCTCGGCGCGCAGGCGTTCGGCCAGGGCGTTCAGGCGAGCCTCGTCGCGGGCCGCCAGGATCAGGTCGTGGCCGCGCTTGGCCAGGCGGTCGGCATAGACCGCGCCGATGCCGGTCGAGGCGCCAGTGATCAGGACCACGCCTTTGTTGCTGCTGTCGCTCATGTCTCTCAAGTCCCTCGCCAGGGCCCCAGCGGTCCGGCTTGTTTCCCTAGCTATGGAGTAACTTGCTTTTCGCAAGTTAGTGACCACATATTTCGTCATGAGCAAATCTGAACGCGCCCCCACCCAATGTCCGGTCGGCCGCACGCTGGAGCGTGTGGGCGACGGCTGGACGTTCCTGATCCTGCGCGACGCCAGTCATGGCCTCACCCGCTTCGATCAGTTCGAGAAGAGCCTGGGCGTGGCGCCCAACATCCTGACCAAGCGCCTGGCGGCCCTCGTGGAGAACGGCCTCCTGGAAAGGCGCCGCTATCAGGAGCGGCCGCCGCGCTACGAATACTTGCTGACGGACCTGGGGCGTGATTTCGGCGGCGTGCTGACGGCGATGCTGGCCTTCGGCAACCGGCACTTCGCCACCGAGGGGATCGCCGGCCAACTGGTCGACCGGCGGACGGGCGAGGCCGCCGATCCGATCCTGGTCGACCGCAAGAGCGGCAAGCCGATCACCGCCGAGCATTTCACCTACGCGGCCGGACCGGCGGCGGGACCCGAGGTGCTGGATCGCGTGGCCTTCATCGCCGCGCGGTAGCTCTCATCCGACCTCCGAGGCGAACGCCGGGGAGGTCGGGGGAGGGGGCTAGGCGATCAGGTCAGGATCGTTCCGCTTCAGCCAGGCCGCCGCGTAGGAGCAGAGCGGGGTGATCCGCATCCCCTCGGCGCGGGCGGTCTCGGCGACCTTGGTCATCAGCCGCCCGGCCGCGCCCGTGCCGCGCAGGGCGGGATCGGCCTCGACGTGCGGGATCACCAGCCGATGACCCGCGCGCTGGTAGTCGGCCACGACCTGCAGGCCGTCGACCTCCAACTCGTAGCGGGAAAGTTCGGGGTTGTGGCGGAAGATGTCGGTCATGGAGTTTCCAACGCGGGGAGGGCTAGGGCGTTGCGGGATAGTCAAATCCTCCCCCCAGCGGGGGAGGTGGTCCGAAGGACCGGAGGGGGAAGCGCCGCTGATCCTGCCTCTTCCCCCTCCGTCGTCTCTTCGAGCCGACACCTCCCCCGCTAGGGGGAGGATTTAAGCCTTAGACCAGCTCCACCGCCATGGCCGTCGCCTCGCCGCCGCCGATGCAGAGGGAGGCCAGCCCCTTCTTGCCGCCGCGCGCCCGCAGGGCCGAGATCAGGGTGCAGAGGATGCGCGCGCCCGAGGCGCCGATCGGGTGGCCCAGGGCGCAGGCGCCGCCGTTGACGTTCAGCTTGTCCTCCGGGATGCCGAGCTCCTGCTGGGCGATCATGGCGACGACGGCGAAGGCCTCGTTGACCTCGAAGAGGTCGACGTCGGCGACCTCCCAGCCGGCCTTTTTCAGCGCCTTCTTCATCGCCGGCACGGGGGCGGTGGTGAAGAGGCCCGGCTCATGGGCGTGGGCGGCGTGGCCGGCCACCCGCGCGACGATCGGCAGGCCGAGCGCCTTGGCGACGCTTTCGCGGGTCATGACCAGGGCGGCGGCGCCGTCGCTGATCGAAGAGCTGTTGGCCGCGGTGATCCCGCCGTCGCGAGCGAAGGCCGGGCGCAGGGTCGGGATCTTGGCCGGATCGGCCTTCAGCGGTTGTTCGTCGGTGTCGACGACTTCGGTCCCCTTGCGCGAGGTGACCGTCACCGGCGTGATCTCGGCCTTGAAGGCGCCGCTCTGGATGGCCGCCTTGGCTTTCGCCAAACCGCGGGTCGCGTAGTCGTCCATCGCCTCGCGGGTGAACTGATAGTCCTTGGCCGTGTCCTCGGCGAAGGCCCCCATCAGCTTGCCCGGCGTGTAGGCGTCCTCCAGGCCGTCCAGGTACATGCTGTCCCAGATCTGGTCGTGGCCGATGCGGGCTCCGGCGCGGTGCTTGGCCATCAGGTAGGGCGCGCCGGTCATGCTCTCCATGCCGCCGGCCACCACCAGGTCGACCGAGCCGGCCGCCAGGGCGTCGTGGGCGATGATCGCGGCCTGCATGCCGCTGCCGCACATCTTGTTGACGGTGGTCGCCTCGACCGAGAGGGGCAGGCCCGCGCCCAGCGCCGCCTGGCGGGCTGGCGCCTGACCAAGGCCGGCGGGCAGCACGCAGCCCATGATGATCTGCTCGACCTTGTCGCCCGCCAGGCCGGCGCGTTCGATCGCCGCCTTGACCGCCGCCGCGCCCAGTTCGGTGGCCTTCACCCCGCCCAGCGCGCCCTGGAAGCCGCCCATCGGCGTACGGGCGTAGGAGACGATGACGATAGGATCGGCGGCGGACATGTTTTAGGCTCCCGGAACGTGTTTTGAGGCGAGATAGGCCCTCATCACCCCGCCATGCGCAAGAGGGCCGCGAGAAAGTGATGAGAAAGGGGCGAGGAGAGATCGACGGGGGATCGTCGGCCGCTCCTCGCCAGTGTGCAATAACCGAGAGAGTCAATTGCGAATAAAAACCTACTATGGTTCATATTCAAACGCAACTCTCTTGCTTTCCCTCGCGGAACGCCTCACCTTCGCGTCATGGGCCGCACAGCTGACTACACCAATGAACGTTGCTCGGTCGCCGCCACGCTCGAAGTCGTGGGCGATCCTTGGACCCTGCTGATCCTCCGCGACGCCTTCGCCGGGGTTAAGCGCTTCGAGCAGTGGCAGGAGCGCCTGGGCGTGGCCCGCAACGTCCTGGCCGCGCGGCTCAAGAGCCTGGTCGCTCATGGCGTCATGGAGACGCGGCGCTATTCCGAACGCCCGCCGCGCCACGAATACTGGCTGACCCAGAAGGGGCTGGCCCTGTCGCCGGTGCTGCTGACCATGGCCGAGTGGGGCGACCGCCACGTCTATGGCCGCGACAACTCGCCGGTGCTGTTCACCCACAAGAGCTGCGGCTGCGCCTTCCACCCGGTCCTGGCCTGCGAGGAATGCGGCGAGGTCGTCCAGCGCCGCGACCTGGAGCGCACGCCTCGGAAAGCCCAGGGGCTCACGGTCGGCGAGGCGCTCGAGGCGGTGAAGACGGCGGCCGAGTGAGCTATCGCTTCCACGTCCATCGCACGAAGCCGACCTACCGGCTGGTGACCGCGGAGGGCGCGCCGTTTCCCGGCGAAGCGAACGAAGCCGACTGGCGCTTCACCCGCGTTCGCGAGCGGGGCGACACCAATCCCGACGTCGCCAGGCTGGTCGACGAGACCGGCTACTGCCTGTTCCGGATCGGCTTGTCGTTCGACGAGATCGTCTGAGCCCGTCCGGTCCGCGCCCTAGCGGGCGACCTTGCCGTAGGCGCTGATCGCGGCGGCCATTTCCGGAGTGGCGTCCACGGGCGTGGCGGGGGCGGAGTCCGGCGCCGCCCCGCCGGCGAGGCGGGCCTGGGCCTCGGCCGAGAGCGTGATGCTGTCGCGCGGTTCGGCCGGTGCGGGCTGGGCGCTTTCCAGATCGGCCTGCAAGCGGCCTCGATAGTCGGCGACCGAGCTGGGGCCCTGGCTGTCCCTGACGCCGACCTGCAGAGAGGCGATGATCGCCTGGTCGGTCTCGGACAGGCCGTCGAACGCGGTGAGCGCCCGTTGCTGCGGCGCGGGCGGAACCGCGTCGGCTCCGGCCCAGGCCGCGCGCGTGAACGTGTTGAGCGCCGATTGAATGGTCTTGGCGAACGGAGACTCGGTCAGCGCCTGCGTGAGGTTCGCGCGCTCGGCGAAGCCGGCGCCGTTCCAGCGACTGGCCAGGGCGTGATAGGCGCTTAACTGCTGGTCCAGTCCGACGGCGCCGCTGGTGTCGTTCAGCGCCGCCGCCGCCGCGGCGAGGCCGCCTGGGTAGGCGACGGATGTACGGCCAGCATCACGCGTCGAGATCTGCGATATCTGCATCGTGGCGCCAGTTTGACGCGGTCATGGTGAAGGCCGTGTGAACGTTACGACGCGAACCAGCGTCAAGACGCCGCAGGTTCTAGTCCGCCACGCCGCCGCGCAGCGGATCTTCGCCGGTCAGCGTCTTTATGTGTCGGCGCTGGCGGCGTACGCCCTCGGCCGTGGCCGCCGCCGTGGGTTCGGCGGGGGGACTAGAGGGGCGAGGCGGCGGGCCCGGGCGCTGAACGCCCTCGGAGGGCTTGGTCACTTCGCCCCCCGCACCACCCATTGGGCCGCGCCGACGGTCAGGGCGTCCTCGACCAGGCCGGTCGGGGTTTGACCCCAGCGTCGCATCGCCTTCATCCGCGCGCCAAAGGTGACGTAGGCCGCCGCGGCCGCCGCGCCGGCGCCAAGGGCCGCGCCCAGCAGAAGCCGCTTGCGCGGGGCCAGCGCCGCGCCGGCCAGGCCGCCGGCCAGCAGTCGTGCGGCGATGCCGGCGGGGACGACGCGGTCCGGGGCGGACTTCAGCTTGTCGCCCCACAGCTCGCCGGCCGCCAGGGTCTTGGAGCCCGCCGCGAAGAGCGGATGGGCCAGCAGTCGGACGGCAGGATTGGCCTCGGCCAGATGGCCGCCGCGCGCGGCCTCGCTGACGGTGGCCAGGGGCGTCAGGGCGCGGGAGCCGGCCGACAGGCCGATGAGCAAGGATCGAAGCATGCGGGGCCTCCGTGGGATGTCCTTGCACAACCCGGGAGGCCGCCATTCGATCCGCCGGTTACGCCGGCGAAAGGTCCATCGACCGAACGGCCCGAGCGATGAAGCCGCCGCCCAGCACCCGCCCGGGATCGGCCGGATCATAGAGCACGCAGGCCTGACCGGGGGCGACGCCCTCCTCGACGCCGTCGAAGGCCACCGCGACCTCGCCGTCCAGCAGGGTCAGGCGGCCGGGGACCGGTTCGCGGGTCGAGCGGACGCGGGCCAGCACCGGCTGGCCGTCCTGAGCGGCGGCCTCCAGGCTGTCCTGGCCGCCCAGCCAGCTTCCCTCTTTCAGGGTCAGCGCCGCGGTCAGCAGGGCCTCGCGCGGGCCGACGATCACCTGGCGCTTGTCGGCGTCGATGCGGACCACGAACAGCGGGTCGCCGACGGCGACGTTCAGCCCCCGGCGCTGGCCGATCGTGTAGCGGGTCACACCCTCGTGGCGACCCAGCACCCGGCCGTCCAGGTGGACGATGTCGCCGGCTTCCGCGCCCTGCGGCCGGATGCGGTCGATGACCGTGGTGTACTTGCCCTCGGGCACGAAGCAGATGTCCTGGCTGTCGGGCTTGTCGGCGATGGAAAGGCCAAGGCCGGCCGCCACGGCCCGCACGGTCGGCTTGTCCATGCCGCCCAGCGGGAAGCGCAGGAAGTCCAGTTGCTCGCGCGTGGTGGCGAACAGGAAATAGCTCTGGTCCTTGGCCGGGTCGGCGGCGCGGCGCAGCTGCGGGCGATTGCCGCCGTTCGCGGGCATGGCGCGCTGGACGTAGTGGCCGGTGGCCATGGCCTCGGCGCCCAGGTCGCGGGCCACGTCCAGCAGGTCGCGGAACTTGACCGTCTGGTTGCAGCGCACGCACGGGATCGGCGTCTCGCCACGCAGATAGGCGTCGGCGAAGTCCTCGATGACCTGCTCGCGGAACCGGCTTTCGTAGTCGAGCACATAGTGCGGGATGCCGATGCGCTCGGCGGCCATGCGGGCGTCCAGGATGTCCTGGCCGGCGCAGCAGGCGCCCTTGCGCGAGATCGCCGCGCCGTGGTCGTAGAGCTGCAGGGTCACGCCCACCACGTCATAGCCGGCGCGGGCCAGCAAGGCGGCCGTGACGGTGGAGTCCACCCCGCCGGACATGGCCGCGACGATCCGCGTTCCCTCCGGGAGGCCGACGGCGGCGCGCGCCTGCTCCACCGCCCGCGCGACAAGCAGGTCGGCGTCGGAAGGGTCGGTCTTGGTCAGCAGGTCGGCGCTCATCGCCGCCATATAGCGGTTGGGGGCCGGTTTTGCGAGGTTTCGACCTATTTCAAGACGTTCAGCAGCGAGGATTGCTGCAGGCTGCTGAACACCTGGGCCGACGCCTGGACGGCCAGCTTGGCCGACTCCAGTCGCGTGACCGCCTCGGCCATGTCGGCGTCGACGATGCCGCCGACCATGCCGGTCAGGGTGTCGGCCTGGTTCTGCAGGTCGGTCTGGGCGGCCTCGAACCGCTTCTGGGTGACGCCGTTCTTGCCCTGGATGTCGACCACGCCGGAATAGGCCGCGTCGAAGGTCGGCAGCAGGCCCTTCAGGAAGGTCACCTGGGTGTCGGTCAGGTTGCCGGTGAACGGACCGTTGGCGTCGACATAGGCCTGGATCTGCTTGAACGCGTCGAACACCCCCGTGCCCAGGGCGTCGCCCAGGACGCCGGTCTTGGCGCTGGTCTGCTCGTCGACGCGATTGGTGGTGATGTACTGGTCGTTGTGGAACAGCGAGGCCGTCGACGGGGCCAGGGTCAGGTCGGCCATGCTGGTGGCCGAGGTCGTCGCCACGTCGGTCTGCGCGCCCGAGAACACATAAAGCCCGTTGGCCTTGGTGTTCATGCCCTGGACGACGTCGCCGAACGCGGCCTGCAGCTGCTGCATCAAGGTCGTGGCCTTGCCCGCGGCCAGGGCGTTGGCGACGGCCTCGCGCGCCGACTTGGTGGAGTCGGCCACGCGACCGATGCCGCTGTCCTGCATCGCCAAGCGGTTGTTGACCAGCTTGTTCTGGTCCATCAGCCCGGCGATCTTGGTCTGGGTCCCGCGCATGGCGGTCAACATCTCGGCGTTCTTGGCGTAGCCCTTCAGGTCGGTGGCGACCTTTTGGCTGGAGACCTGCGCGCCCACGTCGCTCTGGCGGATCTGAGCCCGCATCAGGTTGGACGTCATGACGTTGTAGTTCTGGACGGTCGAGACACGGGTCATGGCTTACCCCACAATTCCGGTGAGCACTTCGAACATGTCCTTGGTCGCCTGGATCAGGCGGGCCGAGGCGTTGAAGGCCTGTTGGTAGGTCGTCAGGTTGATCAGTTCCTCGTCGAGGTTCACGCCCTCTTCCGACTGCCGCTGGCTGTTGATCTCGCCGGACACCGCCTCGGCGGAGTCCTTGCGGCTGTCGGCGGTGGCGGACTTGCGCGCGATCGAGCCGCTGAAGTCGGCGGCGTAGCGCGAGACGGTCATGGTCGCCGGAGACGCGTCGCCGGCGGCGGAGAAGCTGGTGGTGTTCTCGCCGGACTTGGCCAGGGCCAGGGCCCCGCGACCGTCGCCGATCGCCAGGGCCGCGTTACCCCCGACGGCCTGGGTCAGGTCCAACTGGGCGAAAGGCAGCAGGCTGGGGTTCTGGTCCATCGCCGTATTGACGAAGAACTTCTCGCCGCGCGTGCTGCGCTCGGCCGGGCCGATGCCGAAGAGCTGGCTGGCCGAGGGGCCCCCGACGCCGCGCTCGGTGGTGTCGGCCACCACCGACATCGTCACCGGCGTCGTGGTGTTGGAGCTGAAGTTGATCTGGCCCTTGGCGTTCAACGCGAACTGGCCGTAGAGGCCCACGCCCGACGCGCGGGAGTTCAGCGCGTCCAGCATGTCCTGCATGGTGCCGCCGACCGGGGCGTCGACCACCACGTCCCGGATCCGGCCGCCCTCGACGTCGGTCAGGCGGATGGTCATCGTGCCCGAGGTGAAGCCGTTCGGATCGGTCGCGGTCAGGCCCGTCTCGTAGGGCGAGTAGCCGTTGGTGCGGACGATGTCGTTGAGGCCGAAATAGTGGCTGAAGCCCTTGCCGGCCTTGTTCGACGGCGTGGTGGGGTCGTCGGCGAGGGCCACGCCCAGACCGCCCACGCCCGACAGCGACAGGGCGCCGCCCGAGAAGCCCGCCGTGCCCATGCCGCCCATGGCGGCGTTCAGCTGGGTCGTGAAATTGGCCGGCGTGAAGGCGGGGCCGGCCGCGCCGTTGATGCTCATCGTGCCCGCGTCGAAGTCGATGTCGATCCGTCGCTGGATGACGCCGCTGGAGTCGGTCAGGGCGATCGTGGTCTTGCCGGTGAAACCGGTCATGGCGGCCTGGGCGTCCAGACCCGTGTCGCGGCCGGTGAGGGTGGTGGCGGCCGGGACCGAAGAGGCGGCGTTGGCGGCGCGGTTGATTTCCTCGGCGGCGCGCGAGGTGAACTCGCCCAGCTGGTCGGACAGATTGACCAGCTCGGTGTTGCGCACCTCCATCAGCCCCTTGATCTCCCCGCTGGAGATGTTCAGCGGCGTAGGGATCAAGGAGCCGTTGGCCAGCTGAACGGTCAGGTAGCCGGTCGCCGTCGCGGAGGTCTGGTAGGTGATCTTCGCCGCGCCGTCGCCCGCCAGCGGCAGGCCTTCGGTCGATCGCACGACCACCCCGCCCATGTTGCGCGGCGTGACCTGGACGTTCATCAGCTTGGAGAGCTCGTCGACCAGGCCGCTCTGGACGTTCTCGGCGCCGGTGGCGTCCGCGCCGGCCACCTTGGCCCGGGTGATGTCGGTGTTGAGCCCGTCGATCTGGCTCAGCAGGTCGTTGACCCGATCGACGTCGCCCGAGATGCGGGTGTCGGCGTCCTTGCCCAGTTTCGAGATCGACGAGGTGATGCGGCTGGACTCGCTGAGGAAGTCGCTGACGCGCGTCAGGGCCTGGGTCCGCAGCAGGGCCGAGGAGGGATCGTCCTGGGCCGACGAGAAGGCCGTGAAGATGTCGTCCAGCGTCGAGAAGAAGTTGTCGTTGGTCGTCGGGTCTCCGAACAGCTCCTGGACGCTGTTCAGGGACTGGGAGATCACCGCGGCGCGACCGCCGTCGGAGGCGGCGTTCAGGCTGGCCGACTGCAGGAAGCGGTCAGTCGCGCGCTTGATGGCGTCGATGCTGACGCCGACGCCCATGCCGTTGGACAGCATGTTCGACTGGCTGATCGTCTTGCGGACGTAGCCCTGGGTGTTGACGTTGGCGATGTTGTCCGACGTGACGCGCAGACCCGTCTGCGCGGCCATCATGCCGGACGTCGCCGTACTCATGATCGCGTTTAGCGACATGCGGGGACCCCCTTCAGCTCGGCAAACCGCGCAACGCAGGACGCGCCCTTGCCCGGCGAAACTTGCCGGGGTGCGGTGGGGATCAGGATCCCGATATATGCCAAGCCATTGAATTTCATGGCGAAGTGTTCCGGTGGTCGGAAATTCGACGAGTGGTCATGCGCAAGGACGGCGCCAACTCGGGGCGCGACCCGCCGACGCGGCAGTTCCGGTCATCACCGACCACTGGCGCTCGGCAAAAAGCGCCGCTCGGCGCCCGATTTTGTTTGTAAACGAGGAATTAATATCAATAAAATCAATATGATACTGGTGGTTTGGCGAGTTGGCCCGACCGTTGCTGGGGAGAGGCGGCAAAGGCGTGTTCGTCATGGACCGTCGCCCAACCCGAGCTTCGACTGCGAATGACCGCGATCGCCGCACCCACCGCCGCTCTTCCCGCCGCGCCGACCCCGGCCGTCGGCGCCAAGACGGCCAATGACGGTTTCGACGCGCTGCTGGCCATCGCCGGTCGCGACGACGACAAGCCCGCGCCCCGCGCCCAGTCGTCCAACACTCAGTCCTCCCGCGCCGATTCCAAGAGCGACGCTCGCGACGACGACGTCCGCGCCGCCAAGAAGCCTGCCAAGTCCGACGCCAAGTCCGACGCCGCGGCCGCCGATCGCGCGGACGACCGCGCCGACGCGGCTCAGGATGCGCGAGCCGACAAGGCTGCTGACCGGGCCGCCGACCGGGCCTCGGATAAAGCCGAAGCCGCCGCCGACCGGACGGACGCCGCCACCGACAAGGCCGACAAGGCCGAAGCCGCCGAACAGGTCGCCGATACGGTTTCGGGCCAGGACGCGACCCAGGTCGACGCGGCCGCCCAGGCCGCCGCCGCCGCCGCCGCGCTGATCGCGGCCATGAGCGCTCCGGTGCAAGCCACGGTCCAGGCGCAGGCCACGACAGAGCCCGCGCCGGCGCTCGAGGCGCCCGCCGCGACGAGCGATCAGCCCGCCGCCTTCGCCGCCG
This sequence comes from Caulobacter sp., assembly GCF_035254145.1. Taxonomy (GTDB): domain Bacteria; phylum Pseudomonadota; class Alphaproteobacteria; order Caulobacterales; family Caulobacteraceae; genus Caulobacter. The sequence continues at coordinate 44,438 of NZ_DATFAV010000126.1, forward strand.
CCCTGCAGGTGACGACGGACGCTCCGGTCGCGGCGCCGACCGTCGCCGACAACACCCAGCCCCTCGCCCAGCCCGCCGTTCAGGCTCAGCCGGCCGCCCAGCCCGCGGCCCAGGCCGTCGCTCAGGTCGCCGTCGCCGCCACCGAGGGCGCGGCGGTGGACGCCGCCGCGTTCGAGGCTCTGAGCCAGTTGACCGACGCCGACGCCACGCCGGTCGCGGCCGATGATCAGCCCGTCCTCGAGGCGCCGGTCGCCGCGCAGGACGCCGCCAAGCCCGCCGTCGCCAAACCGGTCGAGACGCCGAAAGCCGCAGCCGTCGCCCCGCCGCAGGTCCAGGTGACCGCACCGGCCGCCCCGACCGTCGAGGCGCCGGTCGTGGTCGAGCCCGCCGCGACCGCCACGGTCGTCGAGACGGTCGCCGCCGAGGTCGTGGCCGAGGCCGCGGACGCCCCCGAAGCCGCCGTGACCGCCAAGCCGGCGGACGCTCCCAAGCCGGCCACGCCGCTGGCCGCCCAGGCCAAGGCCGTCGACGCCGTCGCGGTCGAAACCGCCCAGGCCGTGACCGCGGTCGCCACGGACAACACCGCGAGCGGCGGCGAGACCAGCGCCGACGCCAAGGGTTCGGACAAGATCGCCGCCGCCGTCGTCGACGCCCCGGCCGCCGCCAGCGCCGCGGTCGACATCACGCCGACGACCGCGCCGCCTCCGATGGCCCCGGCCCAGGCCGCCGGCGCATCGTCGCTGGCCGCCGCCCCGGCGCCCGTGCGCGGCTCGCCCGAAACCGTCGCGGCTCTTTCCGCCGAGATCGTCAAGAAGGCCGACGCCAAGACCACCCGCTTCGACGTGGCCTTGACGCCCGACGGCCTGGGTAAGGTCGACGTGCGCATCGAGATCGCGCGCGACGGCGCCCTGACCGCCTCGATGCGGTTCGACACCGCCCACGCCGCCCAGGAGCTGCGCAACAAGGCTGGCGAGCTTCGCCAGGCCTTGGTCGACGCCGGCTTCAACGTGGCCGACAACGCCCTGAGCTTCGACGTGTCCAGCCAGAACGGCGGTCAGGGCCAGAACCCCTTCTTCGCCTTCGAAGGCTGGGGCGACCAGGGGCAGCGCGCCTTTTCGGGCCGCGCGTTCCAGGCCGCCATGACCGCCGAGGACGAGATCGCCATCACCCCCTCCGACCTGCTGCCCGGCCTGAAGACGGCCGCCGACAGCGGTCTGGACATCCGGATCTAGGAAACGCCCATGGCGATGCCCGTCTCTTCCCAGAGCACCAAATCCGTTCTCGACCGGATCAATAACGGTCGGACGTCGATGGCGAGCAACACCGAGACCTTCCTGAAGCTGCTGACCACGCAGCTGAAGAACCAGGACCCGCTGTCGCCGACCGACACGACCCAGATGACCCAGCAGATCACCCAGATGACGGGGGTCGAGCAGCAACTGGTCACCAACGACCTGCTGGCGGCGCTGGTCGGCATGAACACCGGCACGGGCCTGTCGGAAGGCGTGTCCATGATCGGAAAGACGGTCACCGCCACCACCGACAGCTCCACCCTGAAGAACGGCAAGGCGGCCTTCTCCTGGACCCAGGCGGGCGGCTCCACGTCGCTGACCGTCGAGATCAAGAACGCCGCCGGCAAGGTGGTCCGCACCCTGACGCCGGACGACCAGAAGAGCGGCGACCACACCCTCACCTGGGACGGCAAGGACGACTCCGGCGTCCAGCTGGCCGACGGCGGTGTCTACACCGCGAACGTCAAGGCCAAGGGCGGCGACGGCAAGGAGATCAAGGTCTCCAACATCAAGGGCCGGACCGAGGGCGTCGTCACCGCGGTCGACAACTCCACCGGCCAGGCCAAGGTCATCATCAACGGCGAGGCCGTCCCCATCGACAACGTCATCGGCATCACCGCCACCGCCAGCACCACCGACAAGACGGACTCCAAGTCCGCCTGATCCGACTATCGAACGGGCGTCAGAACGACGCCGACGCGGTCCCCGGAAGACGGTCTTCCCCCGGACCCAAACGCAAACAGCGCTGAACCCTCGAAACCCCTTTAGAGCAGGAATTCAGTCATGAGCATCAACAGCGCCATGCTCGCCGGCGTCTCCGGCCTGGTCGCCAACTCCTCGGCCCTGGCCGCGATCTCGGACAACATCGCCAACGTCAACACGGTCGGTTACAAGCGCTCCAGCGCCAACTTCTCGACCCTGGTCACCTCCGGCTCGAAGAACCAGACCTACAGCGCCGGCGGCGTGAAGGCCCAGACGCACCAGTTCATCAGCCAACAGGGCTTGACCCAGTCCACGACCTCGAACCTGGACCTGTCAATCTCGGGCGCGGGCTTCTTCGTCGCCACCGAAAAGCCCGAGAACCTGACCGCCACCGACACCCGCTCGTTCACCCGCGCCGGCTCGTTCCAGCTGGACAGCCTGGGTTACCTGCGCAACGACGCGGGCCTTTATCTGCAAGGCTGGCTGGCCGACCCGGTCACCGGCACGATCACGCCCGACCCGTCGGACCTGATGCAACTGTCGTCGATCAACGTCGGCACCGTCGGCGGCACGGCCGAGAAGACGACCCGCGTCGGCATCAACGCCAACCTGCGCTCCGAGCAGCCGGTGGCCGCCGCCGTGTCGTACAAGGTCGGCACCGCCGGCAACCCGTCGAAGACGGGCGTGCTGGACAGCGCCACCCCCGCCGTCAGCCACAACTACGACGTGGTCTACAGCTCGACGGGCATCGCCAACCCGGTCGGCGCGCCCGCCGAGAACCGCTACCAGGTGGACGTCAAGGAGAACGGGGTCGTCGTCGCCACGGGTATCGTGGGCTACGATCCGGGCACCGGCGCGATCTTAAGCTCGACCCTGAAACCGAAGGCCGCCGCCGTCGCCTCGGGTTCGCTGACCACGATGGACATCGACACGGGCGCCCCGGCGACGACCGTCAACCTGACGGCGCTGGGCATCGACACCGACGCCGACGCCAAGGTGGGCAAGCTGTACGATCCGACCACCTGGTCGATGTCGGACTACGCCGCCGACAACACCAAGGGCGTCAAGCCGGACTTCGAAGTCCAGATCCCCCTGTCGGACTCCAAGGGCGGCCAGCGCACCGTCACCCTGTCGCTGCTGAAGGGCCCCGGTCCGAACCAGTGGTACGCCGAACTGCGCGCCAAGCCGGGCGATCTGGCCAACAACGCCAACGGCCAGATCAGCACGGGCATTGTCACCTTCACCACCGACGGCAAGCTGCAGAGCACCGGCAACCTGTTCGGCGGCACCAACCCGACCTCGATCTCGATCCGGGCTTCGGGCACCGCCCCGCTGGTTCCGCCGCTCGTGACGCCGCCGACCTGGGCCGACGCCCTCGGCATCGACACCCAGGACGTCCAGATCGACCTGGCCAGCGCCGCCGGCGGCCTGACCCAGTACAACAGCCAGTCGGTCGTCCAGTCGGTCAACACCAACGGCACCGCCTTCGGCAACCTGACCAACATCGAGGTCGACGAGGACGGCTATGTCTCGGCCATCTTCGACAACGGCGTCACCCGCCGGATCGCCCAGGTCGCGGTCGCCACCTTCTCGAACCCGAACGGCCTGAAGGGGGTTAACGGCAACGCCTACCGCGTCACCAACGAGAGCGGCACCTACAGCCTGAAGCCTCCGGGCCAGGGCG